>CAXNMZ010000099.1:0-6283 GCA_964203125.1 Chitinophagales bacterium
AATCAAATAGAGATTAATTACCTCCTACACGGATATTCATTCCGCCCATTCTAATACCTCCACCTCTTTGCATTTCTTGCATTAACTTCTGCATATTTTCTTGGAACTGCGCTCTATTCATTTTATCACCCTTTGTTGGTGCAACCAATTCTTTTTTTGGATACTTCGCACTCACTTCCACAGCAGTGGTAACTGTAGCGCCATTGTCTTGATCTATCTCCATAATCACACCTGGCAATCCACTATAATTATCAGGACCAAATGATACTGGGATATTCTCGGCATACCAAACCACCAATTCTGTTTCTTTTGGCGCTCTTGGCGTATTCGCTGCAGTATCTGTATTGTTACCACCGCCGCCTATGCTAACACGCATACGCATTTGAGGCGCTGTAATCATCGTAGTGGCTTTTTTACATAATTGCTTCGCAATGGTTTTAGTTTCTTCTGATAATTTCCATTTGTATTGCTTCAAAGAATCAATAATTAAAAATTCTTTTTCAAAAAATGCACGTTCTTCATATTGCATTTGTTTTGAAACATCTGTGAAAGTATTTGCAGTGGGCATTCTAAAATTCATGCGCATTCCACCTCCGCCACCGCCAGCATTCGCAAATGGGTCTGGTGCTTCATCATCCACTACTGATCTAAATAAGCTTACAGACTCATTAAAAATCAATTCAAACTTATCTGTTCTGAATTCAGGCACCATCGACTTCATTTGAGGATCGGGTAGGTTACGATGCATATTAATCTTACGCTCGTAACTAATTTTCCCTTCCTTCATTTGCGCTATAGCAGATGTTGAGATGCTTATAAAAGCAATCATCAATCCAAGTACTAATTGTATTTTTTTCATAAAAGCTATTTTTCGTTCTTTAAAATTATGACAGTATTGAAACTAATTGATTAAAGATAACTACTTTAATTTCAGTTTTAAATTTTACATTCTAATCATCATACCTCCTGCTCTTGCACCTCCACCCAATCCAGATTTTTGTAAACTATACGTGAAAGTCAACATAAAATACTGACTAATTACATTATAAGATCTATCCACAATCTGATTTTGAGATACGTTTCTGCTAATACCAATATTTTTATTCAATAAGTCAAAAGCGCTCATCTTAATTTCTGCTCGCTTGTTTTTTAAGAAAAATTTAGAAAAGCTTGCATTCCAAATTGGAATTGCTGTATTAAATCCCTCCGCACGACCTGTGTTAATAGCATAATTGAAGGACTGATTCAATACGATGTTCAATGGCAAATAATTGGTCATGTCTGCCCCAAAGACTTTTGTTAAAAAGTTGGTATTCAATGTTGGATTCACTGCGTTATTCGTATTGCTAAAGGAATAACGTGCTGTCAAATTAATATCAATGACATCGTCAACAATATAGGAATACGTCATACTTGGACCAGTAGATTTTGTCACGATGGTATTTAATACTCCATTCGCATAAGAGATATTATTGTTCAAACCTGCATTTAAGCCAAAACTAAGTCTTGATTTTAATTTTTTAATACCAAATCCATAATTCATAGAACCATTGATTCTATAGGCTCCATTGACATTGACCGGTCTTGTAAGAATGGTTCTATTGGGTAAAACGCTATCGTAATTAACTATAGAGTTATTGGTCGTAGACGCATTTAATGTAGAAAAAAAGCTTTTTCCTGCTAAAATTTTAGAACTGAAAAAACGAATATTTAAATTATGTACATAGCTTCTTTTCAAATCTGGATTACCAATAGATTGTCTGTTGATATTGCTTTGATCCAATACAGGTTGCAATTGAGTGATCGAAGGCTGATTCGTGGATGTACGATAGTCTAAATTTAAATTTTTTGTTTGAGAGAAGTTGTATCTAAATGTGGCATTAGGTAGGATGTCTTGAAAACTTTGACTCAGTTTTGTTTTTGCACTAATGTTCTCACCATCTAGCACTGCTCTTTGTAAAGAAACTCCAGTAGAGAAATTATATTTTTTTTGATTGGCCCTATAGCTCATCCCTCCACCAGAATAAGTATACTCACTATTGAACTCATTGGTTAAACGTGTGTTCAATAAATCATAAGTATCTGTAGCATTATTACGATCAAAAATTCTTCTACTAGAAGACCCAATACTTTTACTTAAATAGGTATTAAACTCTAATAATGATTTTTTACCCAATGGTTCCGTATAAATTAAATTAGCAGAATAACTTGAGTTTTCTCCTTTACGCGTATTTTGTTGATCTAAAATTGAATCATTTGTTAGCTTATTATTTAAATAAGATAATTGTTCCGTAAACTGATTCCCAGTTGAATTAGAGCGATTAAAACTTTGTGTTATTGTGGAGGAAATTGTTCGTCCTTTTTTAGTAAACTTTTTTCTTAACAACAAAGTGCTTGCTGCATTGACAGCATCAGAAGCGCTAGAAGCGATGGTGGCATTGCTATTAAGCAAGTTTCCATTTGTTAAATAGGTTTGTGTAGAGTCTTCGCTATAATTAGTAGTTTGTTGCAAACCTAAGCTTGGTGTAAACCTAAAAGAAAAATTGTCGCTCACTTTATGATCAATGGTACTTCCAAAATTTTGTTGCTTATTGCCTGCTATTGAATTGGAATTAGAAATTCTATTGAATGCATTACCTGGTGTAAGGTTTTGTGTTTTCGAGAAGCTATTATTGTTTCTTTCTACATCACTAATAGAAAGATTGGCATTGAATTCGGTTTTTTTATCGTTCAATAAATTTGAATAGTTGCCTCCTATAGAATAAGTCTCTGCAATACCTTGTGCATTCGCATCTGTTTCGCCAGAGCCGCCGCTAAAATTAACGGATACACCTCCGCCAGCGCCTGGTCTACCTCCACCACCTCCCGAAAAATTAACAATGTTTCGGCCCGAAAAATTTTGTCTGTTGGTATTATTCGCACCGCCAATGGCAGAAAATTGCTCTTCATTATTGATCACATTCACATTGCCTTGTGCATCAAATACGCTTGGTGTACCCGCGCCCGCATTCAATTTACCAAAAGTGGATTTGTTGCGGTCTTTTTTCAATTTTAAATTAATTGCTGTTTCTTCTGAGCCATCATCAATACCAGTGAACATGGCTTGATCAGACTTACGATCGTATACCTGAATTTTATCTACCGCATCTGCAGGTAAATTTTTAGTGGCCATCATTGGATCGCCTGTAAAAAATTCTTTTCCATTCACAAAAACCTTGGTCACTTTTTTTCCATTGACGGTGATGCCACCAGCTTTATCCACTTCCATGCCTGGCATCTTTTTTAATAAATCTTCTACTACCGCATTTGGCGCAGTCTTAAAATTTTCTGAATTGAACTCCACCGAATCTCCATTAATGACAACCGGTGGTCTACGTGCATTCACTGTCACCGTACTCATCGTATTCACATCATTCATATAAATCAACCCCATCTCTACTGTTTTTTCTGTACCAGTTAGAACTGGCACCCATTTTGGGATATAGCCTACATAGGAAACTGAAATCAAATAGGATCCAGGTGCAACATTTTTGAAATTGAAGACCCCAGCTTCATTCGTTCTTGAAAAACTAACCAAGGAAGAGTCTTTTGCGTATACCAAGGAAACGGTCGCTGAGTTAAGGGCTCGATTGGCTATACTATCCTTTAAACTGCCTTGAATGGTCAAATTTTGTGCAAATCCAACATAACTAATTAATAATAAGCAACTTATAAAAATAAATTGCCCCAATTTTTGTTTGTTCATACTGTAAATATACGATTGAGTTGACGAAATTACGTCATAGAGGCGGATTCCTACCTAAATTTTTAGTTAAAATTATCGAAATATTTGATGAGCGGCGATCTTCAATTGTTTCATTTTTTTTCGGGTACTATTGGATTGATGTAACTTTCAAAAAATAAACATTATGAGAATAATTGCTTTGACGCTATTCTTGGGGCTTGGTTTAATCAGTTCACAAGCACAGGACAAAAAAAGTCCAAAAAAAGACAGCACTAGTTTTAGTCAATTTAAAGGATTGCCATTAAAAGCTACTAGGTCGATTGACTTTACGACCAACGAAGGCACTTGGACTTCATTAGCTGTTAGTCCAGATGGTAAAACCATTTTATTTGATTTGATGGGTGATATATATAGTATCCCAATGGAAGGAGGCAAAGCAACTGCTATCACTAAGGGCATGGCTTACGATAACCATCCAAGTTTTAGTCCCGATGGCAAACGCATCCTTTTTTTATCTGACCGCTCTGGTGCAGAAAATATATGGTACATAGATTTAGAGAAAAAAGATACCGTTGCTTTAACTGAAGAACAAAATAATAATTATCCAGGTGCAGTGTATACACCAGACGGAAATTATATCGTGTATACAAAAGGTCGTCGTAATACTAAATTGTATTTGATGCATAAAAACGGTGGTGCAGGAACGAATTTGATTGAAGCACCCGCTACCTTAAAAACAATTGATCCTGCCGTGAGTGCAGATGGTCGTTATATTTATTATAGTGCACGCAATGGCGCTTGGAACTACAACGCCATGTTACCACAATATAGTATTGGTGTGTATGATAGAGAAAAGGGAACCACCAGAACCATTGCATCTAGATATGGATCTGCGTTTACACCAGTATTGTCTAAAGACGGAAAATGGTTGGTGTATGGATCTCGTTTTGAAGATAAAACTGGATTGGTTAAAAGAAATTTAGCAACAGGTGAAGAAGCTTGGTTGGCCTATCCTGTACAAAGAGATGATCAAGAATCTATTGCTGTGATGGGTGTATTGCCTGCAATGAGTTTCACGCCTGATAGTAAATATTTATTGGCATCTTACGGTGGAAAAATAAATAAGATTGATATTGAATCTGCCGCACAGACTTCGATTCCATATACAGTGGATGCAAAAATTGAAATGGGACCTGAAGTTTTATTTAAATATCCTATCAAGGATACAGCTGCAACAATGGCAACGCAAATAAGAGATGCGGTGCCTTCTCCAAACGGAAAGCAATTGGCCTTTACAGTATTGAATAGATTGTATGTAATGGACTATCCAAACGGTACACCAAAGCGTTTAACAAAGAATGATTTCACCGAAGCACAACCAATTTGGAATCTTGATGGCAACGGGATTTACTTTACCACTTGGAATCCTGATGGTGGCAATATTCGTTTCATTGATTTAAATAATAATTCAGAAAAAATTATTTCAAAAGAAAATGCTTTGTACCAAGGTCTTGCAATTGATCCAACTGGTAAAAAATTAATTTATAATAAAACCAGCGCTCAAAAATTCAAGGATGCCATTGAACCTAGTTATGATGACGCAGAAGATGAATTGGCTTGGATTGATTTGACCACTGGCAATGAAAAAATTATTGATAAAGCCAACGGAAGATACAATCCGCATTTTGCAATGAACGATGATCGTATTTATTTAAACAATCGTGGTAGATTGATTTCAATTCAATGGGATGGTGGTGACGAAAAAGAAATTGCAAAAATTTCTGGTATTACTACTTTCGGAAGTGTTCCCGAACATCGCGGAAAACCATTGGCTGACCCTTGTGTCATTCCAGAAGTGATGGACGAAGATGATGCTGCAAAAGAAAACAATCCTCCATCTAATGCCAACAATATTTTATTATCACCAAAGGGATCTGCTGCAATTGCACAAGTGAATAACAATATTTATTTTGTGACCATTCCAAAATCTGGTAAATCAGTTTCCATCTCTGTGGCAGATGCTAAAAATGCCGCATTCCCTAGTAAATTGTTAACTGAAATTGGTGGAGAATTTCCTAGCTGGCAAGCAGATGGCAAAACCATTCATTGGAGTTTAGGCGCAGCACATTTCACATATGATATAGATGCTGCTTATGCTTTTGATGATAGCTTAGCTGCTGCAAAAAAATTAGAAGCTGCTGTTAAAAAAGATACAACTAAAAAAGACAGCACCAATATTGCTAAAAAAGACGATAAAAAAGAAGCACCAAAATATAAAGCGAGTGAGACTTGGGTAAAAGTGTATTATGAAAATGATATGCCTAGCACAACAGTGTTGTTAACCAATGCAAGAATCATTACAATGAATGGAGATCAAGTGATCAATAACGGAGACATCTTAATTGTAAAAAATAGAATTCAAGCTGTTGGCAAATCTGGTTCATTGAAAGTGCCTGCCGGCGCTAAGCGCGTCAACCTTGCAGGAAAAACAGTGGTGCCAGGATTCATAGACACGCACTCACATATGTGGCCTAGCTGGGGCATCCATAAAAATCAAGT
>CAXNMZ010000100.1:0-6206 GCA_964203125.1 Chitinophagales bacterium
ATAAAATGAGCGATGGAGGGTTTTTTGTTTTGAGCACTTGAATCAGCATACATCGCTACTTGTCTTTGATAATTACTATCAAATTGCATTGTGGTGAACTTATTTATACCAGACTGGTTCAATTCATTTAATTTTTCCATCGCCAAAAATGCAAGTGGCATTTTAACCATCGATGCGGGATTAAAATAATTGTCCGCATCTGCGTATAATGTATAGTTCGTAAAATGGGGGAGGCCATTTTGATCTCTATCAATTTTTGTATAAACAAGTTGAAATCTATATGTATTGGGACTTGCTAGTACTTTTTTAGTAATACTATCTTGAATATTAGGTAAAATGGTATTGAATGGTGCAGGCCACTGCGCTGTTAAATTATTTGAGATAACTAAAAGCAGCAAGGTGCAATAAAATAGACTTTTTTTCATGATTAGCATCATTGATGTATTGCAAATAAAACAAAATATATTATATTCACTAAAATAAAATTATGGACAAGAATATTCTTTTTGGTATCTGGGTCGTATCGGCCATTTACTGTGTGTACAAACTCTTTAAACGTTCTAAAAATATATCCCTAGATGGTGTTATTGGTTATTCACCAGGATTAGAAGTGGTCATGGTGATTATTCTAGGCCCATTACTAGCCATCATCGATATCTCTTTAACTTGGATCAGAATCTACAAAGATGCTGAAGAAGCGAGAAGAAGATCAAAGCAATAATTAGAACTTCAAATAAAAAAGCCCTCAATTGTTATTGAGGGCTTTTTTATGAATAGCATATTCAAGATGATAAAACTATTTTTCGATTCCTTATAGGAAAAAAATTTAGTTCCCTGGATGATACTGTCTTACCGCTTTTTGAAGCACTTCTTTTTTATCTAAAGTCATTCTTTTAAGTTGTTGTGCCTGATACATGGCTCTTTGGTCGTTGTAATGCTTATCTCCTTCATTAAAGCTTGCGCCAAAAGTATTCACTGTTTCAATGAGTGGCAGTCCACCATTTTTAGGAAATCTTACAAAATTGATATAGGCATCACCGCTATTCATTTTTCTTTTGTCTTTTCCAAAAGGCTCCGACATCACGGCAGCTAATACATCTGGCATACCGCCCTGTGGCCAGTTTTCTTTTCCTCTAACCAATTTTTGCACCTCCCCTAATGTAAGATCTGTTCTGCCATAATTGCTTTGTAAAAAGTCATAGATGATTTGATACACTTTTACGGCTTCGGTCATGGTTAGCTTGTCGTTCTTGCGACCTTCCATCACCACTGGTACATTATAATACGCCAAATTATAGATCAATGCACCCTTGCTTTCCGCAACTGCATTGAGGTCCCAATTTTTTAAAGTGGTGATGATGGAAGCTAGTTGTGGATGTTTTTTTTCATCCACCATAAACATCGTATCTGCAGTAAATCCATATGGAAACAAAATTGGATTGGGTAACTGACGATCAAACTTAATACGCTTAATGTCTTCGTAACTTATTTTATCCAATTGATCAATTAAGTCCTTAGCTCTTCTACTTCTATTATCATGATAAGTTTCATAGCCATCATTCACATCAAAATCTTTTGGATTTAGATTATCAGATTCGCTGCTTGCTAAAAAAGGTGAGTGGTTGGCATTGAATAAATAACCACTTTTAGGATTTAACATTTGAGGCAAGGCGCTCAGTGGTTTAAATTCAGTCCATAGGGTTGCCCTTGTATTACCAGGTAGGGTGCTGCTCCAGTGATAGCTTGTGTCTTGATTGCGATAAGGCATTTTGCCATTAGAGATGTAAAAAATAGTATCTGCTTTGTCTGCATACATGATATTAAACATCGGCAAATGATTTTGCTCCAATGCCTTTTTGAAACTTGTAAAATTGGTGGCCTTGTTCATGGCATACCATTGTTGCAATGCGCCCGCGTCCATTAATGCTGGCAAGCGCATCGAAAAGAATTCCCCTTTTGGTGTGGCCACCGTTGGACCATAGATAGACTGGTAGGCTGTTTTGTAAATTGGGAAAGGAATGCCTTTGATACTTAATTTAATTTTTCGCTTTTCTAATTTTAACCAATTGCCGTCTACTTTATATTCACCTGGATGCGACTTGTTGGTTTCTAATTGATAGATGTCTATTTTATCTTGAAAATTAACGGTATGCGCCCAAGCTAAATTTGGCGTCACACCATGAAAAATCATGGGCGCACCTGGAAACAATCCACCTAAAATATTCCAGCCCTCTTCGCTTTGTAGATGTGCTTCATAAAATGCGGTTGGACCCTCTATAGGCTGATGTGCGTTGATCACTAACATCGTTTCGTCCGAAGTAGATTTCTTGGCATTAATAGCAAATGCATTACTACCTTCTCCTGTGAAGCCTTCTAGTTTTGGAATGGTGCCATTTAAAATTTTAGGTAAGGCTTTGTCTACGCCACAAAAAATCGCTACCGAAAATGCAGCCGAAGCTAAATATTCTTCGATGGTAATGGGGAACACATGCTTGTTCAATACTTTTTCTGGATAGGCTTTGGCATAGGCTTCTAATCCCAACAAATAGCCTTTTAGCAATTGTATAAACTTAGGATCAAACTGATTCATTTGTGCAATTGCCGTGGCCTTTGTATTTAATAAGCCAAATACAAAATCAATCGGCGCTCCTTTTTTTCCTAAATGGGTTGCTACTTTTCCTTTTCCAGTTAAAATCAACATTTGCATGGTTGCAAAATCATCTTCTGCATGTGCCCAAGCAAGACCATACGCCACTTCGGGATCGGTGGGTGCAAAAATATGAGGCACGCCAAAACTATCGCGAGCTATATTGATCTGATCGGTACGAATGATCGGCGGGTTTGAATACTGAGCAGCACTTGATAAGCTGCAAAATAGGAATGTGAAAAAGAATAAATAACGCATTGAATTAATTTAAGCAATTGTAAATGAAAAAAGATAATGTACAAATATGCTTTTACAAAAATATCGAAAATTGTCTACACTGCGTTAAAGAAGAAGCGTAATTTTAACATCTATAATTATATAAAAGGGTAAATAGGTTTTACCTTTGAGGATATTTTTAATTGGGGCTTTCAAAGATTGAATTACAAAATGAAATTTATAAAAAAAGGTGCGCTCTATTTTTTATGCACTATCGTATGCATTTTACAAATACAATTTAGTTTTGGACAAGACAAATTCGTTTTAAACGGAAATGTAAAAGACCAGGCAACCGGAGAGGCCCTCATTAGAGCCGTGATTAGGATTGAAGAGCTGCCAAGCCTTGGAGTACTTTCCAATGAATATGGATTTTACGCTATTTCTTTACCAAGGGGGAAATATACCCTTGTTGTTTCACAGTTGGGGTATGAAAAATACAAGGAACAGGTACAACTTGATAGTAATTTAATTTTAACTATTTTATTGAAGCCTGCTAATACATTAAAAGAAGTGGTCGTTGAAAGCGGAAGAAAAAATGACAACCTTTTAAAGCCTCAAATGGGAACAGAAACACTTAACCTAAATGCCATTCGAAAAGTGCCTGTTATTTTTGGAGAAAAAGATATTTTAAAAACACTTCAACTATTGCCTGGTGTGAAGTCAGCTGGAGAGGGCAATAGTGGCTTTTATGTTCGAGGCGGAGCGGCAGATCAAAATTTAATTTTATTAGACGAGGCGCCAGTCTATAATGCATCACACCTGCTTGGTTTTTTTAGCACTTTTAACAGTGATGCGATAAAAGATGCCACATTAATTAAAGGCAATGGACCTGCACAATATGGTGGAAGGCTGTCCTCTGTATTAGACGTAAAAATGAAAGAAGGCAATAACCAAGACTTTAATGTAAATGGAGGCCTTGGACTAATTAGCAGTCGACTTAGTATTGAGGGTCCCCTTCAAAAAGAAAAGTCTTCCTTTATTCTATCTGGAAGAAGAACCTATGCAGACATTTTTCTACGTGCCTCAGATGAATTTAAAGACAATGTTTTATATTTCTACGACTTAAACATGAAAGCGAATTATAAGATTGACGAAAAAAATAAAATATATCTTTCTGGTTATTTTGGAAGAGACGAATTAGGATTAGGAGATGCTTTTGGTATTGATTGGGGTAATAAAACGGGCACAATTAGATGGAACCGAATCGTATCTAGTCGCTTATTTTTAAATACCTCTTTAATATATAGCGACTACAATTATAATGTGAAGCTTAAAAATGGGTTGACTAATTTTAATATCAACTCCAATATTAAAGACCTCAACCTAAAGCAGGATTATACTTTTTACCTCAACCCAAAAAACACATTGCGTTTTGGATTCAATAGTATTTTACATGCAATTACTCCAAGCACATTTAGCGGAACCGTGATCAACAGCAATCCTAAAAGGGGCAGAAATGGACTTGAAAACGCCCTCTATATAAGCAACTATTATAAAGCATCAGATAATTTAAGTGTAGACTATGGAATGCGCCTTTCTGCATATAGCTTAATGGGTGGAGATGCCTATAATATATATGAAAACGATTTACTTGTAAATACAATACAATTAAATAAGCAAAGTTTTGGCAAGACCTATATGAATCCTGAACCAAGGATGACGGCCAACTACCGTGTAACAGACCAAGCAAGTATCAAGGCGGGGTATGCTAGAAATGTACAACACCTGCACCTACTTAGTAATTCAACGGCCTCAAGTCCTTCTGATCAATGGATTGGAAATTCCTACAATATTCAAGCTGAAATTGCGGATCAGTTGAGCATAGGTTATGTGCAAGGATGGAATAATAATACCTATGAACTAAGCACCGAGTTGTATTATAAAAATTTACAGAATCAATTAGACTATAAAGATGGGGCTGAAATATTTACTTTAGCCGATGTCGAGAGTGCACTCTTGTTTGGTGTTGGACGCGCCTATGGTCTTGAACTATTATGGAAGAAGAAAGAGGGCGTGTTGACTGGATGGATAAGTTATACCTTATCAAAAACAGAAAGAAAAATTACTGGTATTAACCAAGGCAATTGGTACAATGCAAAACAAGATAGGACCCATGATATTGCTATTGTAGGCATCTATACCCTTAATTCAAGATGGTCCGTCTCTTCTATTTTTGTTTATAATACTGGGGATGCGGTTACATTTCCAACAGGAAAATATTCCATTCAAGGACAGACGCTATATCAATATGCTTCTAGAAATGGAAACAGAATGCCCTCTAATCATAGAATGGACCTGAGTGTAACTTATGATAAGAAAAGAAAAAAACGCATTCAAGAATCTTGGAATTTCAGTTTATACAATGTGTATGGAAGAGAAAACGCGTATCAAATTAATTTTCAAGATGACCCAAAGGACCTTAGTAGAACTCAAATAATTCAAACATCTTTATTTAGGTGGGTACCTAGTGTCACTTATCAATTCAAATTTTAATGATGCTTAAAAAATATATAAGTACACTTTTATTGGGGGTTTTTTTATTGGGTTGTGAAAAAGAAATTCAACTGCCCTTAGATCCTAACCAATCTTTAGTAGTCATTGATGGAAGTATCACAGACGAGGCTGGCCCTTATTATATAAAGCTTAGCAAGTCGAATAGTATTTCGGCCTCCTCCAATTTTTTAGCTGTGACTGGCGCCCTTGTCATTGTTAAAGACAATCTTGGACAAATTGATACGCTCAAACATGAAAAAGAGGGGAGGTATAAAACCAATAAAATAAAAGGTATCTACGGGAACACCTATTACTTAGAAGTACAAGTTGCAGACAAAAAGTACACGGCCAATTCCACTATGCCACAAAAAGTTGCCTTAGATAGTTTAAAGATTAATCCCTTAGCAGTCAATGGTGAAATTAGATATAATGTCATCCCGGTTTATACCGACCCAATAGCCTTAGGTAATAGCTACCGTTTTATTCAAAAGATCAATGATACACTAGACCAAACCTTCCACGTATTCAATGATAATTTGAATAATGGAAAAGTGAATCAACGACCACTAAGAGGAGGATCAGATTCTTTAGAAGTTAAATTAAAAGATATTGTTGCTGTAGAAATGCAATGCATCACAAGGCCTATTTATTTATATTACTACACTTTGTATCAACAATCGGGCGCTGGACCAGGCGGCGGAACCACTCCTTCAAATCCACCGACCAATATTATTGGTGGCGCATTAGGTATTTTTTCCGCTCATACAGTTCAAAGAAAACAAATACAGAT
>CAXNMZ010000101.1:0-6154 GCA_964203125.1 Chitinophagales bacterium
ACGAGCACGTAAGTTTACTAAAGTCTTGCTTTTTTCAAACTTCTTTTTGTACTTCTTAAGGGCCTTGTCAATGTTCTCGCAGTCTTTTGAATCAATAATTAACATAATATATACCTCCTCAGGCGTTTTTAATTTGGAGAGCAAAGATAAGACTCCTTTTTTAAATACCAAATTTTTGAACCAATTTGTCTCCACAAATCTATAAATAGGGCCTATTAGCCCATTAATCCATGATCTCCTTCCCTTTTAGTGCCCCAGAAATGGCCTGATCCATGACACGCTCCGCAAAAGGTCTGGTCAATTCATTCAAGGCCTCCGTTTTTCCTTGGATCAAATTTTTGTCTTCCATGGTGATGGCCAATTGCAATGCTTGCATCGCTTCTGCTGTTTGCATCAACTCTTCTTTAGATAATAAAGACAGATTTTTAGACATGAACTTTTCTGTCACAGATAAAATTTGTTCTGCTTCTGTTTTGGCTTCTACTAAAGCCCTTGTGGCAATATCTTCTTTCGCATAAGTAATGCTATCCATTAATCTTTGTTCTACTTCTGCATCTGTTAAACCATATTGTGGTTTGATGTCGATACTTTGGGTCAATCCTGTTCTTAATTCTTTTGCGCGCACTTGAAGGATGCCATCTGCATTGATTAAAAATTGCACATCTACTTTTGGCAATCCTGCTGGCATAGATGGGATGCCTGATAAAGTAAATTCCCCCAACTTTCTATTGTCTTTTACTAAATCTCGCTCTCCCTGATAAATGGCAATTTGAATGCCTGATTGTCCATCTTTTTGTGTGGTGTATTGTCTTCCCGCTTGTGTTGGAATTTTAGAATTTCTTGGTAATAATACATCCATCAATCCACCCATGGTTTCTATTCCTAAACTCAATGGTGTGATATCCAATAACAACATGGATTGATTATTGCCTGCTAAAATATCTGCTTGCACTGCAGCACCCAATGCCACTACTTCATCTGGATTCACCGTGTCATTCACTGCTTGATTAAAATATTTTGACACAGTATTTTTTACCAATGGTACCCTCGTACTCCCTCCAACCATTAATACAGTATTGATGTCTGCTACTTTCAAACCCGCGTCCTTCATAGCTTTTGTACAACATTCCATTGTTTTATCTACAATAGGTGTAATTAAACTTTCAAATATTTCTTTTGTAATACTTAATTTTTCACCAGCAAAATTCGTTTCAAAATGCGATGCATTGGATAAAGTTATTTTAGCTTCTTCAGCAGCTAATCTTAATTGTTGCTTTAATATTTTTTGATCCTCTAATGAATCTATTTTCATTAGGCCCATCCAATATTCAATGATGGCTCTATCTAAATCATCTCCTCCTAAATACGTATCCCCATTGGTGCTTAATACTTCAAATACACCGCCACTTATTTTTAAAATTGAAATGTCAAATGTGCCTCCACCTAAATCATAAACGGCTATTGTTTTTTCTTCTGCAGGATCCAATCCTAATCCATAAGCTAAACTTGCTGCAGTGGGCTCATTGATAATTCTTAACACATCTAATCCTGCCAACTTTCCTGCATCTCTTGTGGCTTGTCTTTGCGTATCGTTAAAATAAGCAGGCACCGTGATGACCGCTTTGGTCACGGGTGTTTTTAAAATATGTTCTGCCCTGTTTTTTAATGCCGTTAAAATATGTGCACTTAATTCAATGGGAGAATAAAATTGATTTCCTACTTGTACTTTGACTAAGCTATCATTATTGTCATCGATAATTTTATAAGCAAAAAAGTCCTGATGTGTTTGAATGTCTTTGTAACTCTTCCCCATCAAACGCTTGGCACTAAAAATCGTATTGGCAGGATCTGTTTCTAAATAAGGTTTTGCTGCAGCCCCTACTTCTACATTGCCAAAAGCATCAAAATGTACTACACTTGGGACAATGCTACTACCATCAAATTCTTTCAGGGCAGTCGGCAATTTGGTTTCGGGATGGATAATGGCCACTAAACTATTGGTGGTCCCTAAGTCAATCCCAACAATCATTTCTGGTTGTTGTAAACTACCCGTTGCGATATTGATGCCTATTTTAGCCATGTATGAAATTTTACAAATTTACTTGAGGAACTCAGTTTTTAGGTTGCGAAATTAGGAATGAATTGCTGATAAGTAGTTATTTTTGTCGAAAGCGACCATTATGACATTGATCCAAGCATTGAGATGGAGAGGTATGATTCAAGATATTATGCCAGGTACAGAAGAACTGTTCGAAAAAGAACAGGTATCTGGCTATATTGGTTTTGATCCAACTTCTGATAGCTTGCATATCGGAAGCCTTGTTCCTATTTTATTACTGGTGCATTTACAAAAAGCTGGACACAAACCATACGCTTTAGTGGGCGGTGCAACAGGCATGGTGGGTGATCCAAGTGGAAAAAGTGAAGAGCGTAATTTATTAAGCGAGGAAATTTTAGCGCATAATATTGCTGGCGTTCAAAAACAATTAGCACATTTTTTAAATTTCGATAGCACGCAACCCAATGCTGCCGAAATGGTGAATAATTATGATTGGTTCAAAGATTTTAATTTCCTTTCTTTTATCAGAGAAGTTGGAAAACATATCACTGTGAATTATATGATGGCGAAGGACAGTGTGAAAAAAAGAATCGAAGGCGATACGGGTATGAGCTTTACAGAGTTTACGTATCAGCTCATTCAAGGATATGATTTCTATTGGCTTTACAAAAATAAAAACTGTAAAGTACAGATGGGTGGAAGTGATCAGTGGGGCAATATCACCACTGGAACTGAATTGATCCGTAGAAAATTAGGAGGAGATGCATTTGCATTTACTTGCCCATTGATTAAAAAAGCAGATGGTGGTAAATTTGGTAAAACAGAGAAAGGTAATATTTGGTTAGACGCTTCTAAAACCTCTCCTTACCAGTTTTATCAATTCTGGTTAAATGCAAGTGATGAAGATGCCAATGCATGGATCAAGATTTTCACATTATTAGAACCAGCAGCAATTGATGCATTGATCGCTGAGCATGCCATTGCACCTCAACAAAGAATTTTACAAAAAGCATTGGCTGCTGAATTGACAAAATTTGTGCACAGCGAAGCTGATTTAAAATTTGCCATTGAAGCCACTGAGATTTTATTTGGCAATGCCACCACGGAAGTTTTAAAGTCCTTAAATGAAGTCCAATTATTACAAGTAATGGAAGGTGTGCCTCAAGTCACTGTTCCTTTAGCTGCTCTTAACGAAGGCTATGACTTGATCAATTTATTAGCTGATACGGCTATCTTCCCTAGCAAAGGCGAAGCGCGTAAAATGTGGCAAGGCGGAGGGATTAGTATCAATAAAGAAAAAGTTGGCTCAGAAAAAACGCATATTCAAACTTCAGATTTATTACAAGGAAAATACATGTTGATTCAAAAAGGCAAGAAGCAATACTATTTAGTGATTGCTGAATAATAAAAGCACTTGGCTTACTTTATTACTTCCCAGATAGCGTCTGCAACTAGTTGATTCCCGGCATCATTTAAATGTACTCCATCATAGGTCAAGATACCTTTATCTAATTGCTTAGGATTATTTTTAGTGCTGTAGTCAAAAAATAATTTCCTGAAATCGACCAATGCAATATTTTTTTGAGATGCATATTGACGAATCCAATTGGAATATAAATTGAGATCACCATCTTGAGTATTAGAATGGTCATTGCGCTCCCCTATGACTGCAGGTGTAACTAAAATTACCTTGGCGCCTTTTGCTTGAATTTTTTGCACCACAGCATCATAGAATAATCCAAACTTATCATAATCGGTACCTGTACCCATCAATGACTTATGCCAAACATCATTTACGCCAATCCAGATCACTACCACATTGGGATTTTTATTGAGTACGTCTTTCTCTAATCTCAAGTATAAATCATAGATCTTATTTCCACCTATGCCTGCTCCCAATAACTCAAATTGATTGGTTTGTCCATTATTTACAATTCGGTTGTTCAAAAGGTCGATATAGCCGCCTTTATTAACCCCCAATTCTGTAATGGAGTCCCCAAAAAAAACAATCTTCTTCTTTCCATCTTGTACAAAAGACAAGCAGCAAATACAGGTGATTATGAATAGAGACGAGGCAATTTTAAAACGCATAGGTCGGTTGTTTAATTTTTAATTTAAAAATCTAGGTTTAAGTTAAGCCAAATCAAAGATAATGTTGAGTTAAGCCAACAAAAATTTGGAAGTTTTTGTGTCTACCCCTATTTTTGCAGTCCATTCTTAGAATGGCTAGAGGATTGCCTGATGGTGTAACGGTAGCACAACTGTTTTTGGTGCAGTTTGTCTAGGTTCGAATCCTGGTCAGGCAACCAAACAAAAAAGAAGCCGCAACGTAAGTTGCGGTTTTTTTATGCCTGAAGAGGATGTATGGAGCAGCGAGTGAAACGAGCACAATGTGTCGACAAGGCAAAAACAAGCTCGCTTGATTTTTGGATTGGAGTAACATTGTAAAATTGCGTAGCAATTTGCTCCATATTCATAAGGAGCGATGAGGGTATAAAAAAACAAAGGCAGTTCTAGGAACTGCCTTTGAGGCTTCTTTATTTGATGCTGGGATTTTCCAAAAAAAAGGAAGACCGAGCGAAGCGAGGTCAATCCTTTTTTTTAAAAAAGGTCAATCCTTTTTTTTGAAAAGGTCAATCCTTTTAAACTTATTGAGCTTCAATTTCCTTCATACAACTTATTAAAGCATCCTCCCAATGAGGAATAGCAATGGAAAGCGCTTCTTCAATTTTAGAAGTATCTAATACAGAATAGGCAGGTCTTTTAGCAGGTGTTGGGAAGTCTTTGGTCTCAATAGGATTCAATGCACAATCTAATCCAGCAATCGCTTTGATTTTAGCAGCAAAATCAAACCAGGTGGTCTCTCCCGTATTTGCATAATGATAGACTCCTTTGATTGATTTACCAGCATTCATTGCTTCAATCATCTTCATTGTAGCAATCGCTAAATCCTTTGCATAAGTAGGTCTCCCTTTTTGGTCGGCTACAATATTTAAACTTGCTCTTTCCTTCATCAAACGCATCATCGTCTTTACAAAATTATTGCCATGACTACTAAAAACCCAAGAGGTTCTAATAATAATTGCATCTTCATTGGCTTCCATCGCTAAGGTTTCCCCAGCCGCTTTTGTGGATCCATAATAATTTACAGGGTCTACTTTTGTTGAACTCGCATAAGGCAGTGTTGCTTCCCCATCAAATACATAATCTGTTGAGTAAGTAATAAAAGGAATCGCTAATTTTTTACAAATACTTGCTAAGGTTTGAACAGCAGTGGCATTGACAGTGTAGGATAGTGCTTTTTCTGTTTCAGATTTATCTACAGCAGTATAGGCAGCTGTATTGATAATACAATCAGGTTTGATTGTATGAATCATTTTTTCAAATGTTTCTGGAAAAGACAAATCTAATTGACTTCTATCCACCAATACAAATTTAAATGCAGGATATGATTTTGCTAGCTGGCCTAATTCCCAACCCAATTGACCATTGGACCCTGTTACTAAAATTGTATGAATAGCCATGTAATTATTTTGAAATAAATTCTTTAGGCAACTTCGTCCACTCAGATGGTGGTAATGCTTTAAAGTAATCGTATGTTTTTTGTAAGCCTTCCGCACGATCCACTTTTGGCTCCCATCCTAAAATGGTTCTTGCTTTTGTGATATCTGGCTGTCTTTGCTTTGGATCATCCACCGGTAATTCCTTGTAAACGATCTTCACCGTATTGCCTGTTAATTTCAATACTTCTTCGGCAAAATCCTTTAAACTAATTTCATTGGGATTACCAATATTCACAGGACTCGAGTAGTCGCTTAATAATAATCTATAAATACCTTCTACTAAATCATCCACATAGCAGAAGCTTCTTGTTTGTGAACCGTCTCCAAACACCGTCATGTCCTCACCTCTTAATGCTTGTCCAATGAATGCAGGTAGTGCTCTTCCATCGTTCAGGCGCATTCTAGGACCATAGGTATTGAAAATGCGGATGATTCTTGTTTCAACATGATGGAATGTATGGTAAGCCATCGTGATGGATTCCATATAACGTTTTGCTTCGTCATATACCCCTCTTGGACCCACTGGATTTAC
>CAXNMZ010000102.1:0-6151 GCA_964203125.1 Chitinophagales bacterium
CAGTGGGTGCTCAAATTTTACCAACTGCCGCCGAAGTGTATGCCATTGCAGAAATGATTGTGAAAGTAAAAGAGCCTTTGGCTGCTGAATATGGATTGATCAAGTCTGGTCAAATTCTATTCACTTATTTCCACTTTGCAGCTTCTAAGGAATTAACAGAGGCGATGATGAAAACACATGCCGTTTGTATTGCTTACGAAACCGTTGAATTACCTGATGGCTCATTGCCATTGTTGGTTCCAATGTCAGAAGTGGCAGGAAGAATGGCGGTGAATGTAGGTGCTTATTATTTAGGAAAGCCTTTTGGTGGTAAAGGAAAATTATTAGGTGGTGTGCCAGGTGTGAAGCCAGCGGAAGTATTGGTGATTGGTGGTGGTATTGTGGGAACACAAGCTGCTAAGATGGCTGCAGGATTAGGCGCGCATGTAACCATCATGGATACCAACTTAGCAAGACTAAGGTATTTATCGGATGTGATGCCTGCAAACGTGGTAACGCAATATTCTACTTTATTAGCGATTAAAGAAAAATTACCTACCGTTGATTTATTAATAGGTGCTGTTTTATTACATGGTGCTAAAGCGCCTCACTTAGTTAAGCAAGCTGATTTAAAATTAATGGAAGCAGGATCTGTAATAGTAGATGTAGCTGTGGATCAAGGTGGATGTATTGAAACTTGTAAGCCAACTACACACGAAAATCCAGTGTTCACGATTGATGGTATCACACACTACTGCGTTGCGAATATGCCAGGTGCTGTGCCTCAAACTAGCACAAGAGCTTTGACACAAGCAACTTTACCATATGCACTTGCCATTGCAAATAAAGGATGGGAAATTGCATGTGCCGAGAATCAAGCATTGGCAAAAGGTTTAAATATTAGAGCTGGAAAGATTTTACACAAGGGTGTATCTGAAGCGTTTAATGGATAAGATTTGATTTTGAATCCCATAAATAAATATTTATAAAATAGGACTCATAAAAAATCAAAAGACTTTATAAAAAAATACCCTCGCAATTTGCGAGGGTATTTTTTTATAGTACAATTTAAATACAATGACTATTTCCAAATTGTCCAACCTTTCCACCATGTTTGGTTGGCTCCAGATGTAGCAACCGCACCTCTAAATGTAACTTTCTCAAAGAATGCATTTTGTAATTTAGCATCTGTGAAAGCACCATTCTTAGTAAAGTTTGCATGATCCCAAATTCCTAATGTTCCCCAAGCAGCAGTCAATGCATCCGTACTAACCGCTCCTGATGGAGTTGAATTATTCGCATATGGAGTGAAGTCAGGATTCGTATAATTGAATGGTTGGATTAATTTTAATCTGTCTGCAGAAGCAGTTGTTAAAATTGTATTTCCAAAGAATGGATTTGAGAACCAAGCCAATAAGCTTGCACTTGAAGCGCCAGTTGGTGTACCACTTGCAGTGTAAGTAATGTTTGCAGTATTACCAGCAAAAGTGGTATTCTTGATTCTGATTGTGCTATCATCAATATTTTTATCTACTGCTGTTCCAGTTGACGCGTCAAATTGAACAGCTACTGGCCATCCAGCAATGATAGAGTTCATGATTGAAATTCCAGTGTTTCTTCTAATATGCGCACCAGCTCTATACAAACTATTACCTTTTCCTGATACTGGATCAATTCTTGGTCCTATTGCAGTAATATTTGAGAATACAGCGGATGTTTTAGGAGATAAAGTAGAACCTTTTCCATCATTATCTGATTCAAAAGCTTCAGAGGTAGAGATATCTGCAATCGCTGAATCTCTTAAAACGATACCAAATTGAACATTACCGTTATAACCAAAATCAGTATCAAAATCATCATCTTGTGTTTTGTAAGCAATCAAATATTTACAGTTCACTGTACCGCCAAACCACTCAAATGCATCGTCTTTCGCATAAGTCACTTGAATATGGTCGATAGTTGTTCCGTTACCAACTCCAGCCATTGTTAAACTATTCAATTCATTATCTGGTTGGTATGCATAACCTGCATACTCAATTCTTGCAAATTGTAAAATTCCAGAATTATCTGCGTCATTACCTGTAGGGAATGCAGCATCGCCAGAACCTGCTAAACCATACCCAACTTCAGTATCATTGATACCACCTTCAACAGAAGTTAATCCAGCTACAGCAGCACCTTTCCATGTTAAGGTTTGGTTTACTTTAGCCGTACCTAAAATTACGATACCTCCCCAATCACCCGACTGTGGGTTTTGTGAAGCGGATGTAAATACAATTGGATTTTCAGCAGTCCCTTTTGCAACGATTTTAGCACCACGTGTGATCACTAAAGAAGCTACATCTAATCCAGACTTTCCTTGCACTTTAGCACCTGCTTCAACAGTTAATGTCACGCCTTTAGTAATATAAACTACACCAGAAAGGTAATTGACATCCTTAGCAAATAAAGTTGTGTCTTTTGTGATTTTTCCAGACAAGGTGATAGTTCTTGAAACTACGCCAACTGGAGCTACTTCCTTCGTCACTACGAAGATTTCTTTTTCGCCATCCATTTCGATCTTTCTACAACCAGTAATGGCTAAAAAAGCGAGAGATAAAATAAATAATTGTTTCATTGTTGTTGTATTTAAAAAAATTTATGTTTGTTTTATTATAATGAGTAGTTAAGTGTGATACCAAAAGTTGTTCCGAATTTGCGAGACAAACGAATTGCATCTGTGCTAGTATTGTAATCCGTATTAGTATTATTATTTTGATAGAAAATTTGTCTTTGATTTAAGATATCTGAAATCGAGAATCTAATTTCTGCTTTATTATCTGCGAATTTTTTACTGATCTGGAAATCAATTAAAGATCTAGGATTCTCATATACATCTGGGGATCCTGCTCCAGCTTGAATATCACCCACTAAGAATATTCTTTTTCCAATACGATTGAACAATAAAGTAGTGTTAAAACCTTTTTCAACTATATCATATAATAAACCAGTATTCAATAGATATGGAGACTGCCCTTGTAAAGCCCTGTTCACATTTAAGGCTGCATCGTCAATTTTTGAATTAATATAAGAACCGTTCGCTTGAAGTGTAAAACGCTTTGTCAATTTTTTGCGTCCTTCTATCTCAAATCCATATGCAGTTGCTTTGCTAACATTTTGGAAAGAAAATAAACTAGAACCTCCCGCACCCTCTTGGAAAATACTTTCAATTGGATTGTCAAAATTCTTATAAAAAACACCAACGGTGAACATCTCGCCGGCACTAGGATATAATTCATATCTAAGGTCAGTATTCGTAATTTTTGTACGTTTTAAGGCTGGATTACCAGAAACAGATGCATTTAATTCAAAATCATAAATACTCAAAGCAGATAACTCTCTTAATTCTGGACGAATCACAGTCTGAGAGGCGGTTAATCTTAAGTTTGCTTTTTGAGTTAATTTAATTGTGGTATTCACCCCAGGTAAGAAGTCAGTCACTTTTGAATAAGTGTGTCTAGGATCCCACTTTTTAACTGACCCAACTAATTGATCGAAATCTTCTACTCTTACGCCCCATACCACTCTTATAGCCTCAGATATCTTATTGTCAAATTGAACAAAACCTGCATTCAAAATTGTATTTGCTAAATACCTGAAATTTCTATTTTGAATTGCGTTGAATGCAAACTTATCGTCAGATCCATTTCCAAAATTTTGAGGTACAAATGCAGAAGCGGCATCTAATTGTCTTAAAGCAGCATTATCTGTTGGCAAGTAAATCGCAAATAATTGCGCATCATACAAACGATCTTTAACCTGGATCATGTAACCCGCTTTAACAGTTTGTTGCTTGATCTTTAAAGTCAAATCGCCTCCACCCGTATAAATATAATCGGATAATGTTTGGAATATACGACTACCAGATTGTTGTGATAATGTATTAGAAATATTCAATACAAAAGGATCTACCCCATTTGCACTTTTAGTATATAAAATTCTTCTTTGATCAGGTGTATAAGAATCTAAAATATTAAAAGCACCAAACCAATTGAATTTTAATTTTTGAGATAAGCTATGTTCACCATTTAATTGATTGGTAAAAAATACATTTTGACCAAAAACAAATTCATTGCCCTTTACAAGGTCTTGTCTACTATAGTCAGTTCCGAATCTTGAATTGTAAGCATTCGCAGTTTTTACATTCACTATAGCTTTATAGCTGATTTTATTCAAAGGGTTTAAAAACATAGACAATCCAGCGATTGCGCCCATGTTAATATCTTCAATATATTTTTTGTCATTTAACTTAGTAATTGGGAAAAACTTTTCATCTGTAATACCATTTTGATTATTGGAATTATCTTGAAGACGAAACGCATTTGAATAGTTTACGCCAATGATACCCCCTATCTTTTTACCCCAAAGTGTTCCAGAAAATCCACCATTCATTTGAAAACTCATATTTGGTTTTGCGGTAACCATTATTGGTGCCCAGTTATTGGACATTTGTTTTCCTAGTAATGTTTTTGATGCTAAGCTTGATGTATCAAAGCTAGACTTTGTAGTATATCCAGCAGGCAGTGATCTTGTGCCATCATCAATACCTAACCAGTCTGTCTTTCCGCCTACATCTTTTAAGAATTCTTTACCTGTAACTTGAGAATTCGCACTTGTTCCAATTTGAATATTAAAAAAGTTTTTTGTAGGAATGTCTTTTGTATTGACTTGAATCAAACCTCCAGCCCACTCACCTGGCAATTCTGGAACGAATGCTTTATTGATAATGATATTATCAATAATTTGAGAAGGGAATAAATCGAATGAGAAAGTTTTACGATCTGCTTCTGTACTAGTCAGTAAAATACCATTTAACATGGCTTGGTTATAACGATCTGCTAAACCTCTTACAATAATGTATTTACCATCTTGAATGGATGCTCCTGGAGTTCTTTTTAAAATTTCAGCAGTGTTTCTATCTGGACTACGCTTAATAGACTCAGCAGAAATAACTGAAGCGACTGTATTGGTATTTCTTTGAAAAGCAATCAAGGCGTTATCAGTAGCGCCTTTATTGGTAGACCTAGTAGCAGAAACCACTACATCCGTTAAATTTTTTCCTGCTTCGTCTAATAATACATCTAATACAATTTCTTCGTTAGCAGTGGTAGCGCCTGTAACATCGATTGATTTTGCTTTGTAACCTACATAAGATAAATCTAAAGTATAAGCTTTGTTGATATCTAAATTGAAACTGAATCTACCTTCGATATCTGTTTTTGAAACTTGGCTCTTATCCGATTTTAAAGTTAGTGTAACCCCAACTAAAACATCATTTTTTGCATTTGTAACCTTACCTGTCAATTTTGCTTTTTGCGCTTGAACCGAAATTGCTGCAACAAAACAAATTATAAATAGTAGTATCCTTTTCACGATATGATTTTATTTGTATGGCAAATATCAAATAGTCATGTTACCGAATTGTTAAGCCAATATGAACTTAATATTAACTAATCATTACAGGGCATAAAAAAGGGCACTACAATGAGTGCCCTTCATAGTATTCAAATTATTAATAATCCAAATGATATACTTTATGTAAATCCTTGGTGCAAGTAAAACTGACATCTAAGTCTTTAATGACCCCATCATGAATGTCGTACACCCAGCCATGGACATGCAAGGGTTGTTTATTTTTCCAAGCATTTTGAACAATTGAAGTTTTGCCTAAATCGTGTACTTGTTCCATTACATTTACTTCTACAAATCTTCTAGCTCTTGCATTCTCATCAGAAATAGCATCTAATTCTTTATGATGATAGCGATAGACATCTTTAATATGTCTTAACCAGTTATCAATTAAACCAACCTGCTTATTCCCCATGGCGGCCAGTATACCACCACAGCCATAATGCCCACATACTATAATGTGTTTTACTTTCAACACTTGTACCGCATAAGATAAAACACTTAACATGTTCATATCGGTATGTACCACCATATTGGCAATATTACGATGTACAAACATTTCACCTGGGTCTGTTCCCGTAATTGTATTAGCAGGCACCCTACTATCCGAACAGCCAATCCATAAATATTCTGGCGTTTGCCCTTTAGCTAAATTTTCAAAATATTGTGGGTCCAGCACCAACTGTTCTTTAACCCATTTTTTATTATTGTCTAATAATTTTTT
>CAXNMZ010000103.1:0-6098 GCA_964203125.1 Chitinophagales bacterium
AAAAACTTTTGGCAGTAAAGCGTTTGCGACCTATTTTTGCGACCCTAATAACATAGTGAACATGGAGCGTTCGACTAAGGGTTAGGTCACCTCCCTTTCACGGAGGTAATACGGGTTCGAATCCCGTACGCTCTACAAAGCCTATCACAAAGTGATAGGCTTTTTTGTTTCGAGGATGTGTCGAAAGCTCGCTTTCGTAAACAGACGAGGAGCAAAAAAGCCAAAAGCAAACGAAGTTTGCTTTTGAAAGACTTTGGGTAAGGAGCCCCATTTGGGATGACGTTTGAGCGAAGCGAAAACGGCAGTCCCGAAGGATCAATGCCGAGGAAGACAATGCGAAGCATTGGCCATCCCGGCTTTGGGTAAGGAGCCCTATTTGGGAAGTCGGCTTCGCCGACACTCCCGTTTTTAGCGTATTAATACTCTAATCTCAAGTTTACATATTCATTAATATAGTCATTGAAAAACTATTAATAAAATAGTTGCCCCTTTGGGCAACTTAAATTAACTTTGACATTGAATACAAATAAGAAATTTAGAACCGCAATATTTTATAAAGATTATTTTGATAAGTTCTATGTAAAACAAAATAATAGAGTAAAGGAAAAGATACTTTGGACTATTCGATTAGTTGAGGAGTTAGAAATTGTACCTTCTGTTTATTTGAAGAATATAACAGGCACAGATGGCTTGTACGAAATAAGAATTCAAACAGGATCTGATATTTTTAGAATATTTTGTTTTTTTGATAAAGAGAATTTAGTCGTAATTGGAAATGGATTTCAAAAGAAAACTCAAAAGACGCCTAAAAATGAAATCATCAAGGCAATTCAAATAAAATTAAATTATGAAAACGAAAAATAATACTATTTCACTAGATCAATTTGTAGAGAATCATTATGGCGCAATTGGAACTAAAAAAAGAGACTCTTTTGAAAAAGGATATGAAAACTTTAAGCTTGGTGCTATGCTCCAAGAAGCTAGGCTGAGAAAGGGCTTGACTCAAGAAGCACTTGCATTAAAATTAGGCACTACAAAGTCCTATATATCAAAAATCGAAAACGATATTAAGGAAATACGCTTATCAAATTTACAAAGACTGGTTGAAATTGGACTTGACGCTAAACTTGAATTAAATATTCATTTTTGAAGTATCCATCTTTTATTTACCGCCATTACCCTCCAACCAACTATCCAAACTAGCCCCTAAGGTGGCTACAAAGCCTCTCATGCAAATGAGAGGCTTTGGGGTAAGGCGCACCCTTGGGATGATGTTTGAGCGAAGCGAAAACGGCAGTCCCGAAGGATCAATGCCGAGGATGACAATTTGTAAATAATAAAAAGGATCTGATCATAATTTAATCTGTTGACTGTGAAATTAAGACAATTTATTTACCAAATTTTTTGAGCCAATATACAATACAGCTGTATGGTGTATACTTGTAGGTTGTATATCTAGAATATCCATATTCCCGTCTGTTGCTTTGCCACCGGCTTGTTCAATCACAAATGCCAAGGCATTGGACTCAAACATCAATCTTAATTTGCCATTGGGATGTTTTGAGGTAGCAGGATATATAAAGATGCCCCCTTTCAACAAATTTCTATGAAAATCTGCAGCCAATGAACCAATATACCTTGCAGTAAATTCATTGTCTTTGCAATAGGTTATAAATGCTTTTACTTTTGAATCTAAAATTGAATTGGAAAGTCCTTCATTGATAGAATAAATAGTTCCATTTTCATTACATTGAATGTTGGGATTCGACAAAACAAATTCGCCTAAACTGGACTCATAGGTAAATCCATTGACACCATTTCCGGTCGTAAAAACTAACATAGAGGAAGGGCCATAGAGGATATAGCCTGATGCAATTTGTGCTCTACCTTTTTGCAAAAAATCATCCACATGTAATGGGCTGTTGATTGGTGTAATGCGTTTATAGATAGAAAAAATAGTACCCACAGACACATTCACATCAATATTACTAGAGCCATCTAATGGGTCCAATGCTACAATATATTTTCCGTCGTTTTCTAAATCAACAAAAGAATCATTTTCTTCGGATATAATACCGCAAACTTCGCCCCCCTTACTTAAAGCTCTAATAAATCTAGTATTAGCAAGAATATCTAATGTTTTTTGCTCATCCCCTCCTACATTCAAATTGCCAACATTACCCATAATATCAATCAGACCTGCTTTATTTAATTCTCTATTGACCACCTTAGCAGCCAATGCGATATCCCTTAACAATTGTGAGAAAGCACCAACTGCAGTTGGATAATCCCTTTCATTGCTTTTAATAAAGCGATCCAATGTAACACCAATTGGCAAGTCTATTCTTGACTTTTCCATAGAATTTTACGATTTAATACCAAGTTTAAAATCAATACTATTTAATGCTAGCTATTGCAACTGGATCCATGTAGGTAAACTCTTTATTTTCACCTGCCATGCCCTAAATAAAACCATAATTACTAGTACCAACACCAAAGTGTTAATATAGCAATAAAAGCTAAAATGTAAACTAAAAGTCAATTTATTTTAAACTTGCACGATAAATTCTGTCGTTCAAAGATTTCCCAATGCCAATTTCCGGGAATAGCTCAATGATGATGCAGTCAAGTTTTAAAGCATCTAAATCATACATAGACTTGTATAAATTAGCACCTGCTTCCTCTAGGTCTGCTGTCAAAGACAAATTGATGCAAGTTGTATTTGGTTGATTAAACTCCTTTTTACCAAGTGTAAGCACCCCAATATTTAGTGTTGAATTTTGAGCAATAAAATCTTGCATGCATTCTACAATTACCAATTTTGTTTTTGGTGCATAATGCATTGGCGACATGCCAGGGGTAGTTACTTTCTCTTTGATGGTTGCTTGAACTTTTGACTTACCTGCAATAAATTCTATTGCATCCACACTAATAGCACCTAGTCGATATATGACCGGCATGTTTTCATGAAAACCAACAATGGTAGACTCTATGCCTTTTAAACAAATATCTCCTTCTAAGATAACTGGCAGATCATCTCCAAAATAATCATCTACCATTTTTGAATTCGTTGGGCTAATCCTTGTGTATGGATTCGCACTTGGTGCCACCAAAGGAAAGTCCAATTGTTTCAATAAGGCTAAAGTCACTGTATGATTGGGGATTCTTACAGCTACTAAATGACTACCAGAAGTCACAGCAGGAGGAATGATTGATTTTTTGGGCAAAAGCAAGGTCAAAGGTCCAGGCCAAAAAGCTTCAGCCAATTTCAATGCATTTGGAGGAATTTCTTTAACAAATTTAGAAACCTCTGAAATACAATGGGTATGAAGAATCAGGGGATTACAAGTGGGCCTATTTTTTAATTGAAATATCTTTTGGATAGCCTGCTCATTGAAAGCACTTCCGGCCAAACCATACACCGTTTCAGTAGGTATAGCAACAAGCTCTCCTTGATTGAGCGTATTCACCGCAGTTGATATATTACTTGTAATCATTAATAAAAACTTAATTTTTTGTGTAGAATAACAAAATTGACATAATTTTAAGATAAATGTTTATTTATCTTAATTATATTTATTATAAACTATTTTTATGAATTATACACTACATCAACTTAGGATTTACTTAATCGTCACTGAAACTTTAAGCATCACAAAGACAGCGGAAAAATTAAATTTAACGCAGCCTGCGATTTCGATTCAATTAAAGAATTTTCAGGACCAATTTGACTACCCATTGATTGAAATCATCAATAAAAAAATACAGGTAACTGGACTAGGTAAAGAAATTGCGATAGCAGCAGAAAGTATTATTACCGAAATTGATAACATCAATTATAATTCACAGAATTATAAAAATAAACTTGCAGGTCATCTGAAGATCGCAATTGTATCAACTGGCAAATATATTATGCCTTATTTTTTAGGAGACTACTTAAAACAAAACAGTGGGGTTGATTTGACAATGGATGTGACAAATTACAGTAAAGTGCTTAGTAGTTTATTGCAATATGAAATAGACTTTGCATTGATATCTCATGATCCAGATAATATCAAATTTGAAAAATTTGATTTAATAAAAAATGAACTTTTCCTAGTTGGAAATGATGTTGTCAATACACCCTTAAAAGGAGACAAAACACTGACTGATACCCCTTTTATATTTAGAGAAGCCGGTTCTCGAACAAGACTTGTCATGGAAAATTTTATTTCAAAAAATAAAATCAAAATTAAAAAGAAGATTGAGTTGACTTCAAATGAAGCAGTGAAACAAGCGGTCATTGCTGGGCTTGGTTATTCTATTATGCCAATCATTGGAATCAGAAATGAAATTGACAACGGATTACTTAAAATTATTCCAATGAAAGGACTGCCTATTCAAACAACTTGGAGACTAATTTGGCTGAAAGAAAAAAAATTGTCCCCTATTGCAGAATCCTATCTTAAGTACCTTGAAAAAGAAAAAGACACGATTATAAATCGTTATTTCGCCCTGCCTAGCCACCAATAAACTGGTAATCCTGATGCAATTAAAACCAAGCCCATCATTGCTTCAAAAGGCTGGTTAATCAATGTCATCACACAAATGGTGATACAGAAAAGTAAAAATAAAATAGGCAGTACTGGATACCCAATGACCTTATATCCTCTTTCCATGTTTGGAACTTTTATTCTTAAATAAATTAACCCAACTGCAGTGGCTGCATAAAAAAGAAACGCTGCAAAGACCAGCATATCTGTTAATTGATCAAAACTTCCAGAGAATAACAAGAGAATCGCCCAAATTGCTTGAATAAACAATGCCTTATCGGGTGTGTTGTATGTTGGATGCACCGATGCTGCTTGCTTGAAAAATGTCTTATCTCTTGCCATCGCATATAACATACGAGCAGACATCAAAATACTACTATTGGTAGAATTCATGGTAGTCACTAAAATCAAAGATGCTACAAGTGCCATACCAACAGTGCCACTCAATTGACCTGCCACTTCTACTGCAGCAATTTTATTGGGTGTTTCATTCAATTGTATGAAAAAGTCTATCGGCATCACATATAAAAAAACAAAATTGATCAGCACATATACTGCCATCACACCTAGTGTGCCTAATCCTAAAGCCAAGGGGAGATTGCGTTTTGGATTTTTAATTTCCTCTCCTATAAATGCAATATTATTCCAGCCATCATAACCCCAAAATGCACCTAAGCTAGCTAAAAATAATGCCTTCATTAATGTCCATCCGTTCAAGTCTACACTAAAATCTTTTGCTGGCGTTGTAAGATGGGTCATACTCCCTTTATCCGAACCAAATCCAACCACTAAAAAAAATGCAATAGCTGCTAACATGGCATAGGTCAACACACTACTTAATTTTTCTGCAAACTGCACACCTCTATAATTCAACAAGGTTAATAATAGAATCAATAATGCAGCCAATAATTTAATAGATAAGTTTTCAAATACATGCAGACCTAAAAAAGATATATCTGAATCCAAAACAGGCAATGGAAATAAACTATTTAAAGACTGTGCAAAAATATAGGCCAAGGCACTAATGGCCGCAGTCTTGATGACTGCGAAGCTGGCCCAGCCATATAAAAAAGAAAAAAATCGGCCATAAATTTTTTGAAAATAATTGTATTCGCCACCAGAATTGGGATACATACTAACAAGTTCGGCTGTGCACAATGCACCAGCAAGACTCACGATACCTGCAATCAACCAACATAGCAAAATCAACCAAGGGGTGCCCAACTCTTGCGCCATTGGAGCAATTTTTTTAAATACCCCCGATCCTATAATCACACTGATCACTAAAAAGCTGGCTGCTCTTAGTCCTAATTTAGGTTGTAATTGATTGCTTGAATGACTAGAATGACTTGAATGATTTTCCTGCACGGTACTATTTTAAATTTTTGTAAAACCAAATCCAGCGGCATTGTTAATGACCAAACATCCATCTTTCACTTCAAAGCCTCCGGTCACTAAATCTTCCATCAGATCAAAGCTACCATCCAAGTCGATGTACTTCGTATTGGGACAAGCATATGCCATATGCAATGCAGCTGTGATGCTAATGATACTTTCGTCATTGCA
>CAXNMZ010000104.1:0-5828 GCA_964203125.1 Chitinophagales bacterium
GCAGCTTTGATTTGTAGACAAATTTGGACATCATTTAGAAAGTGTTGACCCAATGACTTTTTAAGGGTGTATTGCATGAAGCAAAGTTAGGTTTTTGTGCGTACTTTTACACCCTAATCAAAGGATATGAACCAAGACATCAGAAAACCCATTATAGGCTTTACTTGCGGAGATTTAAACGGCGTTGGACTTGAATTAATCATCAAATCATTGTCTGATAGTCGACTACTAGAATTTATGGTACCGGTTATTTTTGCGCATCCTAAAGCGATCAATTTTTACAGTAAGGGTATGCCCGATTTTCAAATGCCTTTTTCAACCGCACCAGATTTGGACAAGTTGAATCCAAAACAAATTAATTTGATTCAATGTTGGGAAGAGGAAGTAAACATTGAACCAGGCGCACTCACAGATGTGGGTGGAAAATATGCATTGATCTCCTTGGAAAAAGCAGTCGACGCATTAAAAAATAAAAAAATTGATGGCTTAGTGACCGCACCCATTCATAAAAAAAATATCCAGTCGCCTAATTTTAATTTTAGTGGTCATACCCCTTATTTGCAACACGCATTTGGGAATGTAGAAAATTTAATGTTATTGGTCGCTGAAAATTTAAGAATGGCCTTGGTCACAGAGCACCTGACGATTCAAGATATTGCACAACATATTACAAAGGATAAGATTAAACAGAAATTACAAATTCTACATAGAAGCTTGCAAAAAGATTTTGGCGTAGACAAACCACGTATTGCTGTGTTGGCTTTGAATCCACATGCAGGCGACGATGGCTTAATTGGTAAAGAAGAAATAGAAATTATTGCTCCTGCTATTAAAGAAGCGAAGCAACAAATGTTGGTTTATGGGCCTTATTCTGCGGATGCTTTTTTTGCAAGAGGGCAACACGAAAAATTTGATGCCGTCTTGGCGATGTACCACGACCAAGGTATGATCCCATTCAAGTCTTTGGCTTTTGGAGAAGGTGTGAATTTTACTGCTGGCTTGCCTGTGGTTAGAACAAGTCCAGACCATGGCACCGCTTTTGATATTGCGGGCAAAGACAAGGCAGATGCCAGTTCATTTACTGCTAGTATTTTTGAATGTATACGGATCATTCATGCTAGACAAGGCTATCGCGATATGCGCTTAAATCCATTGAAGAAAATTAGTGCAAGAATGTTTGCAGGTGCAGTGGACGAAAGATTAGACGAAAATTAGCCCTCTATTTTAAATGCATTTAAAAAGCACATGCTTTTTTCAATTTCACTAAGGATTGAATACCCCAAGATGGTTCGATTGAATTTACTTTAGTTTGATTATTCAAACACCATTCTGCTTTTTGAATCAATGGCTTAGCTGACTTACATCCACCACCAAATAGGTAAGGTAATTTGTGTTGGATATTGGCTTCCAAAATATAGGCCCTAGGATTATTTGGATTCAACTTCTTAGCCATGCTTAAGGCGTTTTTAATTTTACCTTCATAGGTAAACCACCTCAATGGAGGATTCACTGACAACTTTGCAGTATAAGCCAAACTTTCTGCGCAATAAATTTCATCATTCACTACAATGGATTTTGCCCTAGTGATCCATAATAATGCATCATTGGCTAGCGCATCTCTCTCGCCCATTTTCAAAAGACACATTAATGCTTTAGTCATTCCAGCATAATAGGGAATCAACCAATTGGTTTTATCTACACTGTAGAGCTGTTCAAATTGAAGGTATAGTTGTGTATAAGAACTGGGGCTATTTGTCTGATTAAATTGCATGACCGCAGATTCCAAAGCTTTGTTATGATTGGGAGACTGTGCCTGAAGGGGCAACTGCAATAGTAAAACAAAAAGGACAACTAGGTTTCTCATTCAATGCAATTTAAAACATCAAATTGGAAACACCTTGATTGATGACATAATTTGTATACGTAATTTCGATGGTGCCTTTTTTTTGCTTCAACGCTTTTTGTTTTGCTGCAGGGTCCTCGTCCCCAAATTCTAAGGTAATGCCGTTGGGCAATTTATAATCCTTGGTATTAAAACCAAAAATAAGCTTACTTGGTAATCCATAATTTGCATATTGACCATATTCCATGGTAATCTCATAAGTGCCATTTTCTTTTGTAGTGGTAAAAGTCTTGTACACCAATGCATCCACCGGATCAATCCACAAAGTAGAAATCACCCAGTCTAATTTCTCGTCAGTTGGGATTAATTTAATCGCTTGCAAGGACTTCCCTTTAAACATTTGAACACCCGATTCGATGGCGATATATTGCTTATTGTTCAATAAGGAATTGATGGTCACAGAAACGCCACCTTTAGGAAGCAATGAAATCCCGCCCTCTTTTTTTACTTTCAGCATATTGGGTTTCTTGAAATACACTTTCACCTTCCCCAATGAGGCTTTGATAAATGCAACATCCGTTTTCATTACACCTGTAGCGACATAGTCATTGACTAGATTCAATTTCGCACTCACTCTTTCAATCAAGGCATTGGATTGCGCATTGACAGAAAACTGAATAAGCAATATTCCTACAATAAGTACACTCAATTTTTTCATATCGAACTAATTATATTTTTTCAAGCTTGGATTAGCTTAAAATATCTTTCTTTTTCATGATCCAAACGGAAGCGCCAACAAACAATGCAATATGGACCGCTAGTATGAGGATTGAATTTTTAATTTTTGCCACATTTAAGATACTTCCAGTGATAGCGTCGTTGGAATCATTCACCTGTATGTCAAAAAATTCTTTCCAATTGTTCATATGGGTGGTAAATAAATAGGGCTTCACAATATTGAACAAGGGAATATTGAGTGTACTTAAGATGGTGAAAAAAACAATCGCGCTAATGGTTGCTACGATTGGCCCGATAGAATTATTCGCTAAACTAGACATCAAAAATCCTAGAGCTGCTACTGTTAACAAGGAGAAACTGGCAAAAACAAATGCCCCTAGGTACCTCCAAAAAACATCCTGTTCTTGAATCAAGACCACATAATTCGATTTCATCAGGAATAAATCATCCGTACCAAAAATCCACATACTTAAGAATAAGGCAAGAAAAGCCAACCAGATCAATAACAAAAGAGTGTACAAGCTAGCTGCCACAAATTTGGCTAAGACCCACTGTGTTCTGCTATATGGTGTGGTAAATAATAATCTCAAAGTCCCTAAATTGGCTTCTCCAGAAAGCATATCTGCCGCAATTAAAGCCACCAATAAGGGCACATGCACCAGTAACAATTGTAATAAAATATAACAAATCAAATACCCATTTAAGACTTTACCATCCACCGTTAAGGTATCATTGATATCCTTCATCAAAAATTCAGCGTAGGCTTCACCATCAATTTTTAATCCCATTTGTATCACCAAAATCAATGCAGCAATTGCACCAAAAGCAATATAGGTTCTAGGCCTTTTGTAGATTTTAAAAAGTTCAATTTGAATAATGGGCCACATATTAATAAGTTGAGGTAAGTTGTAAAAAATAATCTTCTAAAGAGTTTTTTGCCTCTAAAGAAACTAGGTCAATATTTGATGCCACTAAATAAGCATTCAATCCAGGGATTTCTAATTTAGGAATACGCAGATAGAGTCCTTCATTGCGTTCTAAAAGATGCGCACGATAAGGAGATCCCATTAGTTTTTGCTTTGCGCCCAAGTCATCTAAAGTTTTTATTTGTACAATGGTTTTGTTTGGATCCAACAAACTAGAAGTAGGACCTTCTGCCATTTTTTTACCTTGATGGATGATTAAAATATGAGTCGCAATTTGTTCAATCTCTGAAAGTAAATGAGAAGAAACCAATACTGTTTTACCTTCCTCTTTAGAAAGGGATTGAATCAATTGGCGAATATCTGCAATGCCTTGAGGGTCTAATCCATTGGTAGGCTCGTCTAAAATGATCAATTTAGGATCGTGTAATAGTGCAATCCCGATCCCTAATCTTTGTTTCATCCCCAATGAATAGGTCTGTACTTTGTCATTGGCCCTTGCAAGCAATCCTACTTGTGATAAAGTCGCTTCTATTTTTGCTGCGGTGATTTTTTGCTTACGTAATTTTGCAAATAAAGTTAAATGCTCCTGCGCAGTTAAGTAAGGATATAAATCTGGACGCTCTATGACTGCGCCAACTTGTTCTAAAATAGCAGATCGATGCTCGTTCAATGATTGGCCAAAGATTTCAATATGGCCTTCAGAGGGATGGATTAAAGAAAGTAACATCCGAATGGTCGTGCTTTTTCCAGAACCATTTTGGCCCAAAAAACCATATACCTGACCCGCTGCTACTTCAAAAGAGAGCTGGTCTACTGCTTTTATGGCACCAAAATTTTTACTTAATGCTTGTACTTTAATTACTGACATATAACTATAACAATCAATTGAATTATTTGTTGCGAATCCACTGTCTATTCACAAAAAAACCCCGAAAATTCGGGGCTTTTTATATTCAAGTATACACTTATTTGTATTGAGGAATTAAGCCATTCGCCAATTCAACCAATTGCTTTAATCCATCTTCAGGCAAATTACCTTTTTTGAATTCAGCCAATACATTTGGTAATTTATTGGACATCTCTAGCAAGAAATGTGCTTCAAAATCTTTCATATTTTTAACCGCTACTTCTTTCAACAAACCTTGTGTACCCAAGTAGATAATGGCTACTTGTTTTTCAACCGTAAACGGCGTGTACTGTGCTTGTTTTAAGATCTCTACGTTTCTTGCTCCTTTGTCAATTACATTCTTTGTTGCCGGATCTAAGTCACCTCCGAATTTAGAGAAGGCTTCTAATTCTCTGTATAAAGCTTGGTCTAATTTCAAAGTACCAGAAACTTTTTTCATTGATTTGATCTGCGCGTTACCACCCACACGACTTACAGAAATACCTACGTTGATCGCTGGACGAATACCTGCGTTGAACAAGTTACCTTCTAGGAAGATCTGACCGTCTGTAATTGAGATCACGTTGGTTGGGATATAGGCAGATACGTCACCTGCTTGAGTTTCAATAATTGGTAATGCTGTCAAAGAACCACCACCTTTTACCAAATGCTTGATAGAAGCCGGTAAGTCGTTCATGTTCTTAGCAATCTCATCGTTTGCAATGACTTTCGCCGCACGCTCTAATAAACGACTATGCAAGTAGAATACGTCACCTGGATAAGCCTCACGACCTGGCGGACGACGTAATAATAATGATACCTCACGATAAGCGACCGCTTGCTTTGACAAGTCATCAAATACAATCAATGCTGGTTTACCACAATCACGGAAGAACTCACCAACAGCTGCACCCGCAAATGGAGCGTAGAATTGTTGAGGTGCTGGATCTGCAGCAGAAGCAGCAACGATAATGGTATAAGCCATTGCACCGTTCTCTTCTAAAGTTTTCATCACACCTGCGATCGTAGATGCTTTTTGACCAATCGCAACATATATACAATAGACTGGTTCGCCAGCATCATAAAATTCTTTTTGATTGATAATGGTATCCACACAAATGGCAGTCTTACCAGTTTGACGGTCACCAATCACCAATTCACGTTGGCCACGACCAATTGGAATCATCGCGTCAATCGCTTTGATACCTGTTTGTAATGGCTCTTTTACAGGCTCACGGAAGATTACGCCTGGTGCTTTACGCTCCAAAGGCATCTCATACAATTCACCTTTAATTGGACCCTTGCCATCAATTGGCTCACCCAACATATTGATTACACGACCTACTAAACCATCTCCTACTTTAATAGAAGCGATTTGACCAGTACGCTTTACTTTATCACCTTCTTTAATGCCCTTGCTAATCCCCATCATTAC
>CAXNMZ010000105.1:0-5705 GCA_964203125.1 Chitinophagales bacterium
ATCCAAGCTGGACGTGAATTAAGGGTGATTGTAGAAGCAGAGAAGGTGACCGACCAATCATCTGACCAATTGAGCTTTGAAATAGCCCAAAAAATACAGACCGAAATGACCTATCCAGGTCAAATCAAAGTAACGGTGATCCGTGAAAAACGTGCTGTAAACATTGCTAGATAGGCGCATAAAGAGGAGAACAGGCCCTAAAAAGCATGGATTTTAATATTTGGATCAAATTATTTGGAGAATCGCATGGGTAACCCTACCTTTGCCCTCCGCAAAAAAAATGAATTATGAGCGTAGCAGTAAACTTCGTACACGAGCAATTAACAGCAAAGAAATCTTATCCAGCATTCAAGGCTGGTGATAATATTACCGTAAACTACAAGATTGTAGAGGGTGGTAAAGAGCGTATCCAAAGCTTCCGTGGGGATGTGATTAAAACCCAAGGAACTGGAGCAACAGCTACTTTTACCGTTCGTAAAATCTCTGATGGAATAGGTGTGGAGCGTTTGTTCCCTTTCTTATCTCCAAACATTGATGGGATCGTTTTAAACAAGTCAGGTAAGGTACGTCGTGCTAAATTGTACTACTTACGTGATAGAAGTGGTAAGAGTGCTCGTATTAAAGAAAAGAGATTCTAAGCCTAATCGCTTAAATTATATAAAGGTCCTCTACTCGAGGACCTTTTTTTGTGCTATTTACATTACCTTTATCATTCTAAACGATACATTATGGGCAACTTAGGATTTCAAGAATTATTAATTATTGGTGTAGTTATTTTAGTGATGTTTGGAGGAAGAAAAATTCCTGAATTCATGCGTGGATTAGGAAAAGGAATTCGTGAATTCAATGACGCTAAAAATAACGTGAAAAAAGAAATCGAAGAAGGCATTAAAGAGAAGGACGACAAAGCTTCTTAATCATCGATGTACTTTTCCACTGTCATTCATAATACTATGGTCGCTTATAGACCGGAGCTATAAACTGTGCTTACGCATAGCCTCTTTCTTATGAAACCAGTTTTATTTATTTATTGTATGCTTTCTTGTCTTGGGAGCATTGCTGCGCAAGATAGTTTGACATTGAATAGGATTGGTTTTAGTAGCTTATTCACTGTGCAACAAGTGCCAGATAAAGACAAGTCTTTTGTCATCGAAATGCATCCTAAAGCAATCAGTTTTGTGCAATCTTATATCGAAAAAGAAGGTCCTGGTTTGAGAAAGATGAAAACCTGGGCAAAACCCTATTTTAATTTATATGATGAAGTTTTAACTGCGAATGGCATACCTGTGGAGTTAAAATATTTAAGTGTCATTGAGAGTTATTTAAGTTCGCAAGTTGTTTCATGGGCTGGTGCTGCAGGCCCTTGGCAAATTATGCCTGCAGAAGCAACCCGATTAGGCTTGAAATTACTTCCCAACGACGAACGGATGGATTACCAAAAAAGTACCCAAGCAGCAGCAACGATTCTTAGAGAATTATATCAAAAATTTGGGGATTGGTTATTGGTGGTAGCTGCCTACAACGGTGGTGCAGGCAGATTAAGTAAAGCGATAGAAAAAAAGAATACAAAAGACTTCTGGGCCTTACAATATGAACTTCCATTAGAGACCAGGAATCATGTAAAAAAATTCATAGCGACGCATGCCATATTTGAAGGGGTATCTATGACAGAGCTAGATAAAAATCAAAGTACCGAAAGGGCTGCCATTAGCACTGCAAGTTCAGGAATGGAAAGGATCTTCATTTCTGGAAGGTTCAATGCAAAGACAATGGCCATTTGGTTAAAAATGCCATTGACCTATTTAAAAGAGTTGAATCCAAATATGGATCAGCAATTGGCTACTGGTAAATCATATACGCTTGTACTGCCTACTAAAGAGGCTAAAATATTTGAGGCCCATAAAAATCAAATTTTACAGGCCTCAATACAATCTTTATATCAGGATAACGATTAAAAAATAGCGCAATCGTTATTTAGAAGTCATCATCGAATTCATCTTTCTCATCAAACAAATCATCATCTTCTTCTAGGTTTAAGTCTTCTTCTAATCCAAAATCATCGTCATCGCCTTTCTTAGCTTTACCTGCTTTCTTGGATGTTTTAGGTACATCAAATTCTGCAAAGTCAGGATCCCAGCTGTCATCTTCTTCCTCTGTCTTACCCCAATCATCTGTTTCTTCCTCATCGTCTAAATCTTCTTCCTCGGCATCCTCATTTTTCTTGGAAGATGTCTTGCTTGATTTTTCAGCTTTCACTACGCCATTTTTTGGTGTCGCTGTCTTTTTCTCTTTTGTAGATTTTACTGCCATAACTCAATCAAAAATATTTATGTAAATTTCAAATGAAAATTTAATTTTTCAAAAATAATGCGACTTTTTTTATTACTTTTTTTTGATTATAAATGTACAATTTGATCTCTACCCGGACCATTCGATACATACTTCACAGGTACGCCTAAATATTCATTAATAAATTTGATGTATGTTTTCATGGTAGCTGGTAATTCGGCATCCTCTTTCATTTTGGTGGTATCTACTTCCCATCCTGCCATTTTTTTCCAAATGGGTGCAACTGGAGTGCCAACTAATTGAAAAGGGACATAATCAATCTGCTTTCCTTCCATTTCATAGGCAATGCCTAATTCTAGTTCTTTAAATGAATCAAGAATGTCAGCCTTAGTCATGATAATCTGCGTTACACCATTGATCATGCAGGTATATTTTAATGCAACCAGGTCGATCCATCCACATCTTCTTGGACGTCCTGTTGTGGCGCCAAATTCACTTCCAATCTTTCTTAATTCCTCCCCTTTTTCGTCATGCAATTCGGTAGGGAAGGGACCACTACCCACTCTTGTACAGTAAGCTTTTGAAATACCAAATACTTCGCCAATTTGTTTTGGAGAAACACCTAGGCCAGTACAAACTCCTGCAGAAATCGTATTGCTTGAAGTCACAAATGGGAAAGTGCCAAAGTCAATATCTAACATGGATCCTTGCGCGCCTTCTGCTAATACTTTTTTACCCTTACTAATTTGATCATTGATAAAGTATTCACAATTGATAATATTCATTGTCTTTAAAAACTCTATTGCTTCAAAGAATTCGGTTTCCATGACAGATATATCCTCATTGAAATTGTAGCTATCTAAAATCTTTTGGTGCTTCATTCTTAAAGCAATGTACTTGCTGAAAAAGTTTTTATCCAATAAGTCACCCACTCTTAATGCATTTCTGCCAGTCTTATCCATATAAGCTGGTCCAATTCCTTTTAAAGTTGATCCAATTTTAGCATCCCCTTTAGACAATTCAGATGCCTTGTCTAAAGCTCTATGACTAGGTATAATGATATTGGTACGTTCAGATATAAAAAGATTTTTTTTCACATCAATCCCCATGCTTGCCACTGCATCACACTCTTTTTTCAATGTCACTGGATCTAATACGACACCATTACCAATGATATTAATTTTGTCTTGATGGAAGATACCTGATGGGATTTGGTGTAAGACCATTTTAGTGCCATTCACATATAAAGTATGGCCTGCATTTGGTCCACCTTGAAAACGAGCAATGATATCATAGTTGGGTGCAAAATAATCCACGATCTTACCTTTACCTTCATCGCCCCATTGAAGTCCTAAAATAACGTCTACCATAAATTTGAATTTGAGTAGCAAAAATATGTCTAGAAATGGGGATTACCTATTTAAGCGTAGAATAAAAAGAAATGTTTTCACACATATTTTTCCCAGTAGGTGGATTACTCGACTTTAGATCAGGTCTGTATCAAAACGGGTCACTTTTTGAATGCCATTGAGGGATTGTATGCGGGATACTAATTCCTCTAATTCGTCTTTATCGTGCACAAAGACCTTGATGGTGCCTTCGAACATGCCATCCTTGGATTCAATGGTCAATGCTGCAATATTGATTTTGAGGTCCCCGCTAATAATGGTCGTTATTTTATTGACGACGCCTACGTCGTCTAATCCAATGATACTAAGTCCTGTCAGGAAGGAGATTTCTTTATTTTTAGCCCATTTAGTTTTGACAACTCGATGACCATAATTGGCTAATAGTTGTGTGGCATTTGGGCAGCTGGTTCTATGAATGATTAAACCTTTTCCAGTACTCACAAATCCAAATACATCATCTCCAGGAATTGGGTTGCAACATTTTGCCAAATTGTATTTGATCTTATCACTTGATTCACCAAAAATAATCAATTCTGAATCTCCTTTTTTAGGAAGTGGCTTGTAAATATGGGGTTCTACATTTGGATCTGGTGCAGCCAGGATTGGCTTTGGCGCTTCTATTTTGTCGCCAATGACATGAAAACTTTTAAGTTCTTTTAGGTCTAAAGATTTTGTTGCGATTTTATACAATAAATCTAAATGACTTTGTAATTTATAAAAGTGCATCAATTGATCCAAGTTGTGCGTGTTGTAGACTGCTCCGATCCCTTCAAGCTTGCGTTGAACCGTATATTTTCCTTCTTCCGAAATGATTTTCTTTTCCTCTCTTAAGGCGTCTTTAATACTATTTTTTGCCTTTGCGGTCACCACATTATTTAACCAATCTTCTGTAGGTTTTTGTTTGTTACTTGTGATGATCTCTATCTGGTCGCCACTTCTTAAAGTATGGCTAATGGGTACCAATTTGTGGTTGACTTTTGCGCCAATACATTTTGACCCAATTGCGGTGTGGATATAAAAAGCAAAATCAAGTGCAGAACTATTGACTGGCAACATTTTCACTTCACCTTTTGGCGTATAGACATAAATTTCTTCTGCTAAAAAAGAGGTCTTAAAGTCTTGTAAGAAATCAATGCTTTCTTCCTCTTGATTACTCAAGGCTTCTCTGATCTGTATGAACCATTTATCAAATCGATCTTCGCTTTGTGATGTCTCTTCTTTGTATTTAAAATGGGCAGCCATTCCTTTCTCTGCAATTTCATTCATTCTTTTGCTTCGAATCTGCACTTCTACCCATTTACCATCTGGTCCCATCACCGTTGTGTGCAATGCTTCGTAGCCGTTGCTCTTAGGATTACTTAACCAATCCCTTAATCTTTCGGGAGAGGGCAGGTATTCATCTGTGACGATGGAATACACTTTCCAACATGCTTCTTTTTCTTTTTCTAAAGGGATATCAAGAATAATACGGATGGCAAAAAGGTCATAGACTTCTTCAAAACTTACCCCTTTCTTTTTTATTTTATTCCAAATAGAATGAATACTTTTTGGACGACCAAAAATATCAAATTGTAATTCGGATTGACCTAATTTTTCTTTTAATGGTCTAACAAATTCATTGATATATTTTGTTCGCTCTCTTTTTGTTTCTGATAATTTTTTGGCAATCTCATGGTAGGTAGCTGGTTCCATGTATTTCATGGCTAGATCCTCTAATTCGGTCTTCATATTGTACAAGCCCATACGATGTGCGAGTGGGGCGTATACCCAGATGGTTTCAGAGGCAATTTTTAATTGCTTCTCTTGCTTCATCGAGTCCATTGTACGCATATTGTGTAGTCTATCCGAAAGCTTGATCAGGATCACTCTAGGATCATCCGTCAAAGTGAGTAAGATTTTTTTGAAATTCTCTGCTTGTTGGCTGCTATTGGTGTCCATCACCGTTGCAATTTTTGTCAAGCCATCTACAATCTTTGCAATCTCATTTCCAAATTCTCTTTTGATATC
>CAXNMZ010000106.1:0-5498 GCA_964203125.1 Chitinophagales bacterium
AATGAAAAGCGTATTGTAGTGTCTCATGCAAGAATTTGGGAGCAAAACATCCAAGAAGAAAAAGAAGTAGCTAAGAAAGAAGCAAAAGCTGATAGTGATAACACTAAAAAAGCAGTTAAAGCAGTTCAAGCTAAAGTAGAGAAATCTACCTTAGGTGATTTAGGTGCTTTAGCAGAAATCAAAGCTAAATTAGACGAAAAGAAAGAAGGATAGTTCCTCTACTTTTATAATTTTGAAGCCCCTTTCCGATCATTCGGGAAGGGGCTTCTGTCTTTCTGGACTTTTTATCAGCATCACTTAAAAGGCGCTTTTTGGTAAATAACTGACTATCAAGCAGGTTTTAGCTATTTCTTAACGTCAAAGCCTTTATTCGCAATCTTTTTCGTCCTAAATTGGGGATTATTAGTTAATTTTGCCACCCTGTATGAATAGAATCATCCTATTTTTTTGTCTGGTTTTGAGTTTGAGTGCTTGTACTTCAAAGTTCCAAAAAGTGTTGAAGAACAAGGACACAGACTATAAAGTTAAAATGGCAGAAAAATATTATGCTGAAAAGAAATACATCAACGCACAACAGCTCTTTGAATCAGTGATTCAGTTCGTAAAAGGAACACCTCGTTATGAGGAATTATATTTAATGTATGCCAATTCTTATTATTACGATAAGGATTATGAGAATGCAGAAAATATTTACAAAACTTTTATTGAGTATTTCCCTAATTCTACAAAAGTGGAAGAAGTAGAATTTATGAGGGCATATACTTATTTTAAGCGTTCTCCGAAAGCTGAATTAGATCAAACCACCACCAATAGAGCAATGCAATTAATGCAATCTTTTATTGATGCGCATCCAACCAGTGCAAAAGTCAAGGAGGCTTCAGAAGTCATTGATGCTTGTAGAGAAAAGTTGGAATTGAAGGATTATAAAACATCCACATTGTATTTTGATCTTGCCTTGTACCGCGCAGCTGCTATATCTTATGGTTTATTATCAGATTACTTCCCTGACTCAAAACAAGCTGATAGATATAAGTTGTTAACTTTGAAGGCTTATTTTAAGTTCGCAGAAAATAGTTTCGTTGATAAACAAAAAGAGCGTTTTGAAAAAGTGATATTTGAATACAATGATTTTGTAGATAGGTATAGTGATAGTCCATTGTTGATAGAAGCAAAAAAAATAAAGACACAAACTGATCAATATTTAAATAATATAAAATGAGTAAATTAAGAAGACATATGGGTGCTAATACACCTGCTGTTGTAGAAACAAAAAGTTTGAAAGCTTTAAAAGCAAAGACAGGAAATTTGTATGAATCAATTTCTATCATTGCAAAAAGAGCTAATCAAATCAATATCTCTATTAGAGAAGAATTACATTCTAAATTAGAGGAGTTTGCAAGTCATACAGACAGCTTGGAAGAAATTCATGAGAATAAAGAGCAAATTGAAATCTCTAAAGCTTATGAGCGTATGCCAAATCCAGCGATTTTAGCAACTGCTGAATTCATTGATGACAAAATCTATCATCGTAAAAACGAGGAAGCGGATCTATTCCGTTAAACTTGTAAAGGTATTTATATAAAACGTCCCGAAGTTTCGGGACGTTTTTGTATTTTAGGGTATAAAACAACTAGGCATGTTTTTAAAAAAAATGGGGGTCATTTTATTGTGCTTTTGTACTTTTCAACATTTGAAAGGTCAGGAGCTTGCTTCCGTTGTAAGCTTGCAAACCAATAAAGTGGATAATCAAGTTGATCCTAAAATTTTTACGCAACTTCAATCACAGTTAAAAGATTTTATCAACCAGCGTAAATGGACTTCAGATATTTTTACACAAGAAGAAAAAATAGATTGTAGTTTTTTTATTACCATTGAATCAGTGGTTTCTCCAGGTGTGTACAATGCAAAATTAAGTATTGTTGCCAATCGGCCAGTGTACCGTGCCAATTATACAACAACATTGTTAAATATGCAGGATGTTAATTTTACATTTAAATATCAATTAGGACAGCCTATTGAATTCAATGAAAACAATGTAGCCAGAACAGATGCACTAGAAGCAAATTTAACAGCCACATTGGCCTATTATGTATACATCATTCTGGGTTTAGATTATGATTCATTCTCTAACAACGGTGGCGCGCCTTATTTTAGTAAAGCGTTAAATGTGGTGTACAACGCACCAGATGGATCAGGCATCAATGGATGGAAATCTTATGACGGACAACGTAATCGATTTGTTTTAATTGACAATCTTACCAAGAGTGGATTTGATAAATTACATGAAATTAGTTTTAACTACTATAGAAAAGGGATGGATCAAATGGCAGAACAGCCAGAGCAGGCTAAAGTGGCTATTCTGAATGCACTCATGAGTTTACAAGAATTAAACGAGGACAATGTGAACTCTATGGCCATTTCTATTTTTATGCAAGGTAGAGTGACGGAATTAATCGGGTTATTTACGGATGCAGATAGGGCAACTAAAAAGCAACTCATGACAACCTTATCTGCAATTGATATTACAAACATCAATAAGTATAAAGCATATTTTGAATGAAAAAGGTCATTAGTATAGCATTTTTATTACTTGGGGCATGTGCTTCTAAGAAAGCAGAAAAGGACGCCATTTTGCCTATCAAAACCATGCAGCAAACTGTATGGCAGCTGATGCAGGTAGATGAATACCTTTCAAGACAAATTCAAACCGACACCACCATAAAACCATCGCTGGAGAAAGCGCAATATTACCAACGCGTTTTCGATTTAAATAAAATAGATCGAGTACAATTTTATACAACAATGGCTTATCTAGATAAGCACCCAGTGGACATGAAAGAGCTATTGGATTCTGTAGAAGCATTGTCGAGAAGGGAAAAATTAGACCTTCTTAAACATTAATTTAATTTAAAAAAATGGAGCTTTGATCAAACACTTTTACATTTAATTTGTTAAACTATTAAAATATACAACTATGCCAATTTCAATCGGACAAAATGATCCAAATTTTAATTTATTTGATACAGATAAAAATCCAGTTCAATTAGCAGACGCTAAAGGAAAGAATGTGGTGCTTTTATTTTTTCCACTTGCTTTTACTGGTGTTTGTACCACTGAACTTTGTACTGTAAGAGACAATATTGCAGCATACAATGCAACCAATGCCCAAGTATATGGTATCTCTGTAGATTCTTTATTTGCATTAGGCAAGTTTAAAGAAGAGCAAAAATTAAATTTCCCTTTATTGAGTGATTTTAATAAAGCTGCAGCCACTGCTTTTGATGTATTGTACGAAACATTCCCTGCTTTCGAAATGCAAGGTGTTAGTAAGCGTGCAGCATTTGTACTTGATGCAAATGGCGTAGTACAATATGCAGAAGTTTGTCCTACACCTGGAGACTTACCTAATTTTGAGGCGATTCAAACTACATTGAATTCATTGAACTGAAACGTCGCTAATTGTTAGGGCTTTATAAATATAAGCCCTAACAATTTTGACCTCTAAAGATTTTTAAAAAGGGTCCCGATTTATCGGGACCCTTTTTGGTTCTTGCAAGTTTTATAAAATATATCTATTTGTCACAAACTTCTACAATCAAGAATTTTAAATAATGCGTGTTCTCCATGCCCCAAATAATAGGGTGGTCGCTTGATTGAGATTGATACGTGACTTGTCTAATCCTTTTCTTGGCGTCTTTTGCTGCCATATAGATGGTATCCAAGAACAACTCTGGGCTCACTAGGTTTGTACAACTAGAAGTGACTAAAAAGCCGCCATTATTGATCATTTTCATCCCCCTTAAATTAATCTCTTTATAGCCCGTGACTGCTTTTTCGATACTACTTCTGCTTTTTGTAAATGCAGGAGGATCCAACATCACCACATCATATTTTCTACCTTCTTTGCCCCAATTTTTTAGGACATCAAAAGCATTCATTGCTTCAAACTTGACAATGTGATCTAATTTATTCAAAGCCGCATTCTTATTGGCTTGGGCCACTGCATTGTCAGAAATATCAATACCTAATACAGATTTTGCGCCGTAATGCGCAGCATGTATTTCAAAAGTACCTGTATAGGTGAAGGCGCCTAATACATCTGCCCCTTTCACGATATGTTGAATAGCACGACGATTGTCTTGCTGGTCTAAAAAATAACCTGTCTTTTGTCCATGCTCAATGTCTACATAAAATTGTAAACCATTTTCTTGAATGATGATTTCTGTTGAGAATGGGTCGGATAAAAAATCCTTCTTCTGTTCAAGTCCTTCTAATTCTCTAACAGGTACATCGTTCCTCTCATAAATCCCCTTTGGTTTAAAAATAGCATTGATCGCATCTACAATAGCAGTTTTCCATTGCTCTATACCCAGTGATAATGTTTGTAAAACAAAATAATCATTGAACTTATCAATGATCAAAGCTGGTAAGCCATCCGCTTCACCAAATACCAATCTACAATTTTCTGTGTAGCCCAATTGTTGTCGATAGGCCCATGCTTCACTAATTTTTTGATGGAAAAATGCCGCATCAATTGGGTCTCTTTTTCGAGTCAATAAACGGATCATGATTTGGGATCCTGGGTTGATATAGCCTCGGCCTGCTAATTGACCGTCAAAATAGTAGACTTCTACAATATCCCCTGGGGCAACAGTGCCAGCAATACGATCTATTTCGTTGTTATAAATCCATGGATGCCCCATGGCGATCCTTGGGGTAATGCGCTTATTTAGGTAAACCTTTGTCATTTGTCAAAGATAGGCACAGAATGAGTGACAACTTGTTCATTTTAAGGCCCTTTTATGTCAATTTTGCTCTTTTATTGCTTTGGCAATATATTTGCGTGAGGTAGAGTACAAATAGTCAATTATGGAAGATAAAGAACAATTCAATCAAGAACCAATAGCAGATACAGACAATGGCGCTCAAACAGCCCCTGAAACTGAGGAAGCACCCTTAAGTGAGTTAGATCAGTTGAAGGCGGACTTGGCGGACCAAAAGGATAAATATTTGCGCTTAATGGCAGAATTTGAAAACTTCAAAAGAAGAACCGCTAAAGAACGTGTGGACTTGATCCAAACGGCAGGTAAAGATGTGATTGTTTCTCTTTTGGACGTGATGGATGACTGTGATCGTGCAGAGAAGCAATTGAACGGATCTGACGATATCGCTGTTCAAAAAGAAGGCATCCAATTGGTGTTTAACAAAATCAGAGCAACCCTTCATGCAAAAGGCTTGAAAGCAATGGAAAGTATTGATCAACCATTTAATGTTGAATTACACGAAGCCATTACAGAAGTGCCAGTGCCTGATGCTTCAAAAAAAGGTAAGGTCATTGACGAAGTAACTAAGGGATATTATTTGAACGATAAAATTATTCGTTTTGCAAAAGTGGTTGTAGGTAAATAAACAAAGCAATATGTCAAAAAGAGATTTTTACGAAATATTAGGCGTGAGCAAATCTTCATCTGCAGATGAAATAAAAAAGGCTTACCGTA
>CAXNMZ010000107.1:0-5463 GCA_964203125.1 Chitinophagales bacterium
TTTACATTTACTTCCAATGATTGGATGGATCACGGCACCATTTTATGCACTAGTTGCTGCGCATTTGAATACACAAGAAATTAAAGACACCGAATAATGAAGGACAGATTAGGAAAAGTATTGTTATTGCCTATGTTATTACATGAAGAAGGCTGGGAAGCGCTTCCAAAAGATGTTGTTCTTTGGATTCAATCATGTGATGCATTTTTTGTGGAAAATGAAAAAACAACCAGAAGGTATTTTAAAAAAATATGGAAAGAAATGGTGATCGATGACTATCAGTGGTTTCCCATTCACCAAGTAGAAGCAACACAGGTAGACGCATTTGTACAACTTCTAAAATCAGGAAAAACGATTGGCATTGTTTCAGAAGCAGGCTGTGCTGGGATTGCAGATCCAGGACAAATCTTAGTTGGAGCTGCGCAAAAATTAGGTGCCATTGTAAAACCCTATATGGGCCCATCCTCTATCCTACTATCCTTAATGGCCAGCGGTTTTAATGGACAAGGTTTTACATTCAATGGATACCTTCCAATTGATGCAGCCGAAAGAAAAAAGAAAATTTTACAATTAGAGCAAATCGTCCATAGCAATAGCATTGCACAATTGTTTATTGAAACACCCTATAGAAATAATCAGTTATTAGAATCCATCCTTCAAACATGCCATCCTAACACACAACTATGTATTGGTGTGGACATCACTGGCCCAACGGAATCCATCAAAACAGCTACGCTACAGTATTGGAAAAATAACAAGCCCGAGTTACATAAGCGACTTGCTATTTTTATTTTAGGAAAATAAGTATTTACCGAAATAATAGGAGCTTGTTTTTACACTATGATTGTAGATGCAACAGAAATTAAAACTATGGAGGGCGTCGAATCCTATTTTTTTTATTTGTTGTTATTTTTTAATTGGCTTTTTAGCCTTTAAATCTTCTAAACAATATTGGCCCATACTATCCGAAACAACATTACTGCTTCTAGTATGTATTTCATGTATTGTTTTATTTATTACGCACGCATTTAAACATAAAGCAAAGGCGCTAAAAATAGTACCGACCATCCTATTGCTATTTTGGGGTAGCCTAGTGGCACAGTATCATGCTAGTAGTTCATTTTTGAGTGAAATGGTATCAGCGCAATGGGTGATTGAAGTCAGACAATACTTTATATCAAAAATTGATTACTCTTTTGCCGACCCTGAATCCAATGCATTTGCCAAGAGCTTATTGTTTGGCACAAAATCGGACATGTCCCCAAGCCTTAAATCAGCATACCAACAACTTGGCATTTTGCATATCATCGCCATCAGTGGCATGCACCTAGATATTTTATTTAAATTATTAGAAAAAGGCACCCTTTGGTTGCCCAATAAAAATTGGGCAAGATGGACAAAACTGATCAGCCTTCTTTTAATTGTATGGTCCTATACACTCATAGCGCATGCTGGACCATCGGTGGTTAGAGCGAGTTTATTTTTTAGTACCCTATTGATTGGTCGATTTTTTTACCTTAATATTTTTTCACTCAACACCATTAGTATTGGTATCCTCCTAGTATTGCTATACAATAGTCAAATTATAACTGGTATTGGCCTGCAGCTCTCCTACGCAGCAGTGGTGGGGATTCATTTTTTTTATAGGCCGCTGTTACAATTACTACCTATGGACAATCAAATACTGCATATCGCATGGAGTAACCTGGCCATCTCTATCGCAGCGCAGTTAACTACATTACCCATTGTATTGTGTTATTTTCATTCAAGTTCTAGTTTATCCATTATTGGCAATTTCTTATTTGTACCATTAAGTAGTCTCTTATTGTATGCTTTACTGGCATGGATGGTCATGCCTAATATTGAATTTGTACAAGGCATTATTACAAAAGTGATTGGCTGGTACATTGAAACGATGAATGAAAGCATCCGCCTACTTTTTCAATTTTTTCAAATGGAGAATCGACACTATGATATAGGGATTGCAGGACTCATTTATTATTACTTTTGCCTATTTGTGGGGTCTTATTGGCTTTTAAATAAGTCCCCCAAAAGCATATTGCTGCTACTTTTTGGGACTTGTCTATATAGTAGCATAAAGTTATTCAGTCTTTAACCCATTTTGTGGAAAATCCGAGCATTACAAAAATATAGAAGCTCGTACCTTTACATATGGAAAAGAAAATACAATCAGCGTTAATCTCTGTTTTTTATAAAGATGGTTTAGAGCCATTGGCTAGAACACTTCATCAATACAATATCACCATCTACTCTACTGGAGGCACGCAAAAATTTTTAGAAGATTTGGGTATTCCATGTGTGGCTGTTGAATCTGTGACAGGATACCCTTCTATTTTAGGTGGGCGTGTAAAAACCTTACACCCTTCGGTTTTTGGGGGCATTTTAGGAAGAAGGTATGAGGCACAGGATTTAAAGGAAATGGAAGAATTTAAGATACCCGCCATTGATCTTGTCATTGTTGATTTATATCCATTTGAAGAAACCTTAAGGACCACGACCGAAGAAAAAGCAATCATCGAAAAAATTGATATTGGGGGTCCATCTATGATTAGAGCTGCCGCTAAAAACTTTAGAGACTTAACTGTGCTTGCTGCAAAAGACGATTATGCAGTGCTGAATAAAATATTGATTGACCAAGCAGGAAGCACAAGCTTGGATCAAAGAAAAGCTTTTGCTGCAAAAGCTTTTGAAGTGGTGATGCATTATGATATTGCCATTAGCAACTATTTTAATCCAGCCACTGGTAAGACATTGCGTTATGGAGAAAATCCACATCAGGTAGCCACTTTCTATGGTGATTTAGATACTTGGTTTACACAATTAAATGGAAAAGAATTATCCTATAATAATTTAGTGGATGTAGATGCAGCCATTGCACTCATCCAAGACTTGCCTGCAACAAGCTTTGCAATTATCAAGCATACCAATGTATGTGGCGTGGCGCAAAGGGCAACTGTATTTGCAAGTTGGGAAGCTGCATTGGCTGGGGATCCGGAGAGTGCGTTTGGAGGTGTATTAGTCACCAATGGCACTATCGATAAAGCTACTGCAGAAGCGATTCAAGAACTATTCTTTGAAGTATTGATTGCCCCTGCATATGAAGCAGCAGCATTGAGTATTTTAACGACTAAGAAAAATAGAATCTTACTTGAAACAAAGCCAGGTATTCATTTTCATCCGACTCAAAAAAAATCAATCCTGAATGGAAGTCTTGAACAAGGCTTAGATACTGGCAATTATACTAGTTGGGAGGAAGTAGGTGCAAGACCTTGTACCGAAACTGAAAAAGCAGATTTACTTTTTGGCAATATTATTTGCAAACATTTAAAGAGCAATGCCATTGCCTTGATTAAAAATAAACAGCTGGTTGGAAAAGGCTGTGGGCAAACATCAAGAATCGATGCATTGAGACAAGCCATCGAAAAAGCAAAGCAATTTAATTTCGAATTGAAAGGAGCAAGCCTTGCATCTGATGCTTTTTTTCCTTTTGATGATTGTGTAAAAATTGCACAAGAAGCGGGCATCGAAGCATTCATTCAACCAGGAGGTTCTGTAAGAGATAAAGATAGTATTGCATATTGCCAAGCAAATGGTTTAGCCATGGTGATGACAGGGCTTAGACATTTCAAACACTAAGCTCCAAAATGGCCAATCAAAATAAAGCCTACTTTGCCTTAGCTGTTACAAGTATTGTATGGGGCACCACCTGGGTCGCAAGCAAGATGGGTATTAGTCATATGCCCGCATTTGAATTAGCAAGCATCAGACAATTTTTAGTTGGTTCATTGTATGTAGGATTTTTTTTAATCAAAGGTGAAAAAATACCGACTAAGCAACAATTTCTTTGGTTATTGGGGATGTCCTTATTAATGTTTGTCTCCTCTAATGGGATTGCTACTTATGGATTGCAATTTATCACAAGTGGACTAGCTGCTTTGATTGCAGCATTGTATCCATTATCAGTTGTATTGATTGAAAGGTATTATTACAAAGCCATTGAGATTACGCCCAAAACCTTGATTGGTTTATGCCTAGGATTATTAGGCATTGGCTTTATTTTTTACAAAGACAGTTTAAGCTTTCATGGAAGTCAATATATTGTAGGCGTTGGATTGTCATTTTTAGCTATGATCACATGGAGTATTGGATCGATTATTATTTCAAGAACTAAAATCAAGATCAATGCCTACAATTCAATTGGATGGCAGATGTTGATTAGTGCCTTCATTATGGGCTGTATCACCATCATTAGCGGAGACTATATCCCACTGCATCAGATACCTGCTATCTCTTGGGGGGTCATTGTATATATGGTGATTGGAGGATCTGTGTTTGCATTTATCTCTTTCATCTATAGCATGAAGCATTTAAAATCTTCTATCGCATCCTTATATGCTTATATCAACCCAATTGTAGCAATTTGGGTGGGTTCACTTTTATTAAACGAGCAAATGACTTGGAATAATATTGTAGGGACGATATGTACTTTAATTGGTGTCTACTTAGTCAACAAAAGTTTGAAGGATCAAAAAGATCCAGTCATTGCTATTTCAGATGCAGATGGCATGTAAATAAAATCAAGCGTAGGAATTACGGAAGAATTACTTTTTATTTTTTTCTTTCCAAAGTTGATTGAAAGTCTTAGTAGGAAATTGTAAAGGGGATCTTTGCTTCGCCCAGCCTTTAAATATTTTATTGACTACCCAATTTTTAATGGTGGCATTGCCTTGGTTCATTAACAATCGATTCATGGATGCTTGTTTCCAAATCTTCCATGCAAATTCTTCAGAGAAATTACTTTCACCAGCCACCACCGACTCCCTTCTGTTTTCTAGTAAAAGCTCATGTAAATTAATTTTAACAGGGCATACAGCAGTGCAGTTGCCGCATAAGCTAGATGCAAAACTCAAATGTTTATAATCGTGCATGCCTCGTAAATGAGGTGTAATCACACTTCCAATGGGACCACTATAGGTTGTTTCATAAGCGTGTCCTCCAATATTCTTATAGATTGGGCAAGCGTTTAAACAAGCACCACAACGAATACAATAAAGTGCTTCCCTACTTTTTGCATTGGCTAGTAAATTAGTCCTGCCATTGTCTAATAAAATCACATACATCTCCTCAGGGCCATCTGCTTCACCTGCTTGTTTAGGTCCGCTGATAATACTATTGTATACGGTTACTTGCTGACCCGTACCATAAGTAGATAACAAAGGCCAAAGCAATCCTAAATCAGTGACAGAAGGGAGTACTTTTTCAATGCCTACAATCACAATATGTGTTTTTGGAAAAGCAGCAGATAGTCTGGCATTTCCTTCATTTTCTGTTAATGCAATGCCGCCAATATCTGGCAAAATAAAATTAGCTCCGGTCACCCCAATTTCTGCTTGTACATATTTTTCTCTCAAATTTCTTCTTGCTACCAAAGTCATTTCTTCT
>CAXNMZ010000108.1:0-5448 GCA_964203125.1 Chitinophagales bacterium
CATTGATTGAATGAAGATCCCGTCTCGACACAAATTGGGACGGGATTTTTATTTTAATCCATAACTTTGACCCATGCAAGAAAGAAACGACAGACCGGAACGACCAGATCGATCTGGCAGGCCAGAACGAAAATTTACAGGACAAAGAAAATTTAGCCCTAGGCCAAGTTTTACCACAGAACGTAAATTTATTATTGGTCGTCAACCACTCATTGAATCATTGAACGCTGGTGCGAATATTGAAAAAATATTATTACAAAAAAATGCTCAAGGGGAAGGGTTGGATGAGATCAAGCAATTTGCAAAAACGCATACCATTCCTGTTCAATTAGTGCCCATTGAAAAACTCAACGGCATGACCAAAGCAAATCACCAAGGGGTGCTTGCATTTATATCCAATGTAAAATATTTAGACCTACAAGAAGTGATTGACTTTGTAGTTGCAAAAGGAGAGGTTCCTTTATTTATGATGTTAGATGGGGTTACCGATGTACGTAATATTGGCGCCATTTGTAGAAGCATACATTGTTGTGGTGCGCAAGCTTTGATTATCCCAGACAAAGGCGTTGGGGCATTGAATGAAGAGGCATTTAAAAGCAGTGCAGGTGCATTGGAACATATACATGTTGTCCGTGTAACTAGTTTATTAAAAGCGGTAGATGATTTACACATGAACGGCATTCAAGTTTTTACAAGTGAAATGCGTGCAGATAAAAATGTACATGAATTGGATTTAACCATTCCAAGTTGTATTATTATGGGGGACGAGGGGAAAGGGGTACAACCTTATTTAGCCAAGGCTGCAGATTATTTTTTCAAGATCCCAATGGCAACCAATTTTGATTCCTTTAATGTATCCGTTGCTGCTGGTATTGTCTTGTATGAATCAATGAAGCAAAGATTGTTTAAATGAAATTCAAATTAACATTAGACGCAAAGCCCTCTAGCCATAATATAGTATATGGCGATAAGCTTATGTTGATTGGCTCATGTTTTACAGAAAATATAGGGGCAAAATTCAAGGCACATTTATTTGAACTGTCTGAAAATCCATATGGTATCTTATTCAATCCGGTAAGTGTTGTAAGTACATTGACCGAGATCATGGATAAAAGAATGTATAAAGTGGAAGATTTATTTCATCACAATGAACTTTGGCATAGCTGGAACCACCATAGTCGATTTTCTGCTATAGAAAAGGAAATTGCTTTAGATCAGATCAATGATTCCATTTTATCGGCGCATGATTTTTTAAAATCAGCGAATCGATTGGTGATTACTTTAGGGTCTGCATGGTTGTATCATTTGACCAATGAAGCGCCTTTGGGTAATGGTCAAGTGGTTGCCAACAATCATAAAGGGCCAATCAATTGGTTTTATAAATCCTTGATGCAGCCCAATGCGTTAATCAAAAATCTACATGATTTGGTGGAGCGTTTGCATGCTTTCAATCCATCCTTACAGATCACATTTACCATCAGTCCAGTTCGACATTTAAGAGAAGGGTTGATAGAGAACAATAGAAGTAAAGCAGTTTTAATCCATGCGGTACATGAATTAGTGCATCAATGCAATGGGGTGGATTATTTTCCGGCATATGAATATGTGATGGATGATTTAAGAGATTACCGATTCTACGCAGAGGACTTAGTGCATCCAAATTTTGCAGCCTCAGGTTATGTTTGGGATAAATTAGTGGAGACTTATATGGAGCCGAAAACGCAAGCTATTATGAAACAAATTGCCGAGCTTCAATTGGCAATGAACCATAAGCCCTTTTTTATTGGCTCGGTCGAGCATCAAAAATTCCTCCAATCTTGTATTCATAAAACGGAAACATTGTTAGCTAAACATCCAGCACTATCCCTTCAAGATCATTTAGCATTTTTTAAGGCCGGCATAAGCAAATAATTGCTACATTAGAGGTCTAAATTACTGCCATGCGCATTGTACCATTTTTAGTGTCAGCGACTGTAACAGCTGGACTCGTATTTACACTCAATATCCAATTAAAATTAGGAGGCACAAAAGCACCAAGATTGGGCTATTTTTTATCTCCGCAACATGGATTTTGGAAAAATGCAGAAAAAGTCAATACCAATTTTGATGCATCCATCCTTGCCAATGATTTGAAAGGGGATGTGGATGTGTATATGGATGACCGATTAGTGCCACATATTTATGCAGACAATGATGAAGATGCGTATTATGTGCAAGGTTACTTGCATGCTAAATACAGACTATGGCAGATGGACTTTCAAACAAGAGTGGCTGCAGGAAGATTGAGCGAAATAGCTGGTGCGGATAAATTATCCATTGATCGTTTTTTCAGAAGATTAGGCATGGTCTATGGGGCGGAACAAACCGAAGCCTATATCAATGAAAAAAATCCAGTGATGAAGGCGACAGTAGATGCTTACACTGCTGGCGTGAATGCGTATTTAAAACAATTAGCACCAGAAGATCTTCCATTTGAATATAAATTGATGAATTTTGAGCCTGAAAGCTGGACACCAAAAAAGACCTATTTATTCTTAATGTTTATGTCTTATGATTTGACAGGCAGATCAGCAAGTGCAGATTTACAATTAACGAATACAAGAGATTACCTAGGCTATGATTTATTTGATCAATTGTATACGAATCAACAAGATTCTTTGGATCCTATTATTCCTATAGGCACCACTTATGCCAAACCAAGTATTGTTCCAGTGAAGCCATTGTCATCTGATACGGTTTATTTGAAAAAAACGCAACAAGTGGATATTGCAAAAATGGTTGAAACACCAGAAGCGCCAGATCCTAACAATGGAAGTAATAATTGGGCAGTTGGTGGATCTATGACAAAGTCAGGAAGACCCATTTTAGCGAGTGATCCGCACTTGGGTTTGAATCTTCCTTCATTATGGTATGAAGTTCAAATTACGACACCTACACATAGTACTTATGGGGCTAGCTTCCCAGGTTCTCCTGCAGTAATTATCGGATTCAATGATAGTTTAGCTTGGGGTGTTACCAACGCAGGACGTGATGTGTTGGATTATTATGAATTGAAATTTAAGGACACCACACAAAATGAATATTGGTATAATGGCGCATGGAAGTCGGTGACCAAAAGAGTGGAAGTGATTAAAGTGAAAGACAGTGCAGATGTGATTGAAAATATTGCCATGAGTCATTGGGGACCAGTGATGTTTGATGCCTATTATCAAAACCCACAATCCAATGGTAAAAATCTTGCAGTTAAATGGACAGCACACAATGCTTCCACAGGGGTTGAAACTTTTTACCAATTGAATAGAGCAAAAAATATGGATGACTATTCTAAAGCGATTCAATTATGGAAATGTCCTGGACAAAATTTTGTAGTAGCCACCAAATCTGGCGATATCGCTATTAAACAACAAGGAGATTTCGTTGCAAGATGGGATAGACAAGGTGACTTTATCATGCCGGGAACTGATAGTGCTTATGAATGGCAGGGCATTATTCCTTTTGAAGAAAATCCTATGATTCTAAATCCTGCTCGTGGTTTTGTAAGTAGCGCTAATCAGAAATCTACCGATGCAAGCTATCCATATTATCTAGGTACCGCAAGTTCTTTCCCTTTGTATAGAGGGATCAGTGTGAATCAACAATTAACAGGTAGAACACAAGTAACTGCTCAAGATATGCAAGCACTTCAAACGAGTAATTACAATGTTTTTGCGCAGCATGCAAGACCAGCGTTAATGAAGTTTGTAGAGATAAATAAATTAAGTACAGAGGCGCAAAGAATGGTTGGAATGATGACGCAATGGAATTTATACAATGATCCTTCAGAAAAAGGGATCACTATTTTTAAATTGATTTGGGATAGTGTAGAGAACGCAGTATGGGGAGATGAATTAGCGGGCTCATTGATTCCATTGACTGAACCAGAATCATTTGTTTTATTAGAGCAAATGAATCGTGATTCTAATTTTAGGGTAGCAGATGATATTCGAACAAAAGACAAAATTGAAAGCTTGAAAGACCAAGTGCAATTAGGCATAGAAAAAGCAACCCTAAAATGTCTTGCATTAGAAAAAGAAAATAAATTGAGCTGGGAAGCATTTAAAGCAACAAGGGTTTTACACCTCACAAAAATGCCAGCATTGAGTAGATTGAATTTACCAATTGGAGGAGGAGAGCATATCATTAATGCGACTAGAGAAAACAATGGTCCAAGCTGGAGAATGGTCGTGCATTTGACAGACGAAATAGAAGCCTATGGTTTGTACCCAGGAGGACAGAGTGGGAATCCGGGTAGTCCTTATTATGATAGTTTTATTGATTATTGGGCTGCTGGCAAATATTATAGATTGCTGTTCTTACCAAAAGAAAAACTAAAGCAAAACGAAAGAACAAAATGGCATATTCAATTTAAAAAAGCAGTTGCTTAATTTATTTATGATTAATTAATCGATCAATTTAAAAACATTCAAATGAAATTTATACTTTCAATATTATTAGTAGCATTAGTGACTTACGCAATAGGTATCTACGGGAATTTACCTTGGTGGAGTTTTGTAGTGACCAATTTAATCATTGCCATTGCATTGCCCATTAAACCATTACAATCATTTATTGCTGGTGCATTAGGTGTGGGTGCTTTGTGGGCTGGCTTAGCTTTTGGGATTGACTTGGCGAACAATCATATCCTATCTACCAAAGTGGCACAGATCCTTCCATTAGGAGGTTCCTATATTGCATTAATTGCGGTGACTGCACTAGTAGGTGCTCTATTAGGAGGATTAGCTTCCTTGACTGGATCATTTGTTAGGAAACCTGAATAAGTTTACCTTTGGGGTCAATTTGCTTAACCTGTAATTGAGCTTAAATTAAATCCATATGGCACAACTGCACAATCGTGTTTCAAACAAGGAGTTGAAACAAAAACTCTACGAAGAGGCTTTCGAGCGGACGACGATTAGTTTTTACCAGTATTTCCCCATTCCAGATCCTGCTTTATTTAGAGATGAAATGTACCAAGCATTGAATGCGATGCAGGTATTTGGCCGTATCTATATTGCGACAGAAGGGATCAATGCGCAAATGAGTGTGCCTTCGCATTTATTTGATGTATTCAAAGCCTATCTCTTTTCAATTCAACCACTCCAAGGCATTCGATTGAATAAGGCAGTGCATGATAATGGTAAAAGTTTTTGGGTTTTAAAAATCAAAGTAAGAGAAAAAGTGGTCGCCGATGGTATTGAAGATCCCAACTTTAGTATGGTAAATAAAGGGAAATATGTGAATGCGGAACAAATGAATCAATTGTTAGCATCGCCTGATACCATAGTGATTGATATGCGCAATCATTATGAATATGAAGTAGGGCATTTTGACAATGCCATTGAGATTCCTTCAGATACTTTTAGAGATCAATTACCGATGGCTGCAGAAATGATGCAGTCCCATAAGGAC
>CAXNMZ010000109.1:0-5388 GCA_964203125.1 Chitinophagales bacterium
GCTGCTTTTGGTAGTTCTTCAAAAAAGTCAGTACGGTCATCCGGCGGCAATTCATTTAAGATTTTTGCTGTTTTTCTTGCAGGCAATTCTTTAATGATATCCTTCTGCTGATTGATGTCCAATAATTTGAAGACGCTCACCGCACGGTGTACAGTCATTGTATCAATAATCAAGCCTTCTTTTTCGGGAAATTCATTCACAAGCTCCACCACATCACTGATGTTTTGCTCATCTAAAAATTCCTTTAATAGAGGCATGTCTTCTTTAGAGAGGATCTCTAAAAAAACTTCTGATAATATGATATTGTCTTCTAATTCTGCTGACATGGCTGCAATTTACGAAATCATACTAGGATATGCTAACTTTATACAATGATATTGCCAATTTTATATATTATGGAGACTGCCCAGCGAGGTAGAGGTGTTTTTACAACAAAATCCATTCCTGCTGGAACAACCATTGAAATAGCGCCAGTCATTGTTTTAAATCATGCAGATCGTGCCGTGGTGGATACTACATTATTACATGATTATATTTTTGAATGGGGGGTAGATGAAAAACAAGCAGCAGTGGCATTGGGCTATGCATCTATCTATAATCATAGTGTGGATGCGAATTGTACCTATGATATGGATTTTGAACATAGGACTATTCAAATTCAAACAAAGCGCGCAATTGCAGTGGACGAAGAATTGTGCATCAATTACAATGGGGACGGCATTACAGATAAGCCAGTATGGTTTGATGCAAAATAATGTGCATCATTAGAATGCTCAACATTATAACGCTTATGTTTTTACTTTAACTGATAGACCCTTACATAATCTATCTCCATTTTTGCTGGGAGGATGGCATCGTTCACGCCCTTTGCGCCACCCCAATTTCCCCCGAATGCAATATTTAATAATAAATGCATCGGTCCATCAAAAGGCCATGCAGCTTTCCCAGTGCCATTGTTTTTAAAAGTATAGTAAGCTTGATTGTCTAACAAAATTGTCACACTGTCTTTATTCCAAATCACCGAGTATTCATGAAATTGGGTATCAAAATCTTTTACTATGATCGTATCTGTTTTTTGATTGCCAATGATATGATTGAAACTTTTTGTATGCGTGGTGGCATGGATAAATCCTGGATTAAATCCCACATGTTCCATGATATCAATTTCACCATCATCGGGCCATTTCAATGGGGTAGTGGATCCAAGCATCCATATTGCTGGCCAAGTGCCTAAACCTTTTGGCAATTTTGCACTTACATCTATTCTTCCATAAATCCAATCTCCTTTTCCTTTTGTCACCAACCTTGCAGAACTATATTTTCGATCCTCTATTTTTTGTTGCTTCAATTCAATTGTAAGCAATCCATTTTGCACGCGCGCATTTCCTAGCGAATCCTTTGTATAATATTGTAATTCATTATTGCCCCATCCCCATCCACCTACATCATAATTCCATTTTGTAGGATCAGGTAAGCCAGTATAATTAAATTCATCGGACCAAACCAATTGCATAGCAGCCATTGTACCTGTTTTTTCAACTTTACTTGTTTTGTTGATTTGTTGACCTTGTGATGACAAACTAGCCAAAACAAATAGACAGAATAAAAGGTAGGATAGTGATCTAGATAGCTTCATATAAGGATTGTTCGTATAATTTGGAGATTGTGTTGTCTAAATTAGGTATTTTATACTGTTTTAGTTGGGGATTTTATAAAATGGCCGTAAATTTGCAAAATGTTATTCAACAACTATATTCATCATTTTCATCTGCTATCAAATAGGTAAGCTGTAGATGTTGGTATGTATCAATATTAAACAAAGGGCTTACTTCATAGTAAGCCCTTTTAATTTTTATAAATAGTATATGCGATTAAAATTAGCGATTCAAAAATCTGGAAGATTAAATCAAGATTCCATGCAACTTTTAAAAGAATGCGGCATTGATATTAGCAATGGCGTCAATCAATTAAAAGCAGAGGCAAGTAATTTCCCCATCGAAGTTTTCTTTTTAAGGGACGACGATATTCCTCAGTATGTGCAAGATGGTGTAGCAGATATTGGTTTTGTGGGAGAAAATGTGGTGTATGAAAAAGCTAAAAAAGTTGAAGTGGCGTATGCCCTGGGCTTTGGTAAATGCAGATTGAGTTTTGCCATCCAAAAAGGAGAGCAGTTCACAGGACCTCAATTTTTAGCCGGCAAGAAAATCGCGACAAGTTATCCTGTATTGGTTCAAAAATACCTAGACCAGCATCAAATCATTGCAGAAATTCACGAGATCAGTGGAAGTGTCGAAATTGCACCTGGCATTGGACTTGCCGATGTGGTATGTGATTTAGTGAGTAGTGGATCTACTTTATTTATGAATGGATTGAAAGAAGCGGAGACGATTTTAGACTCACAGGCGGTTTTAGTTAAACGAAACAACCTTCCAGCGGAATTGGTCCCTATCTTGGAGCGCTTATTATTCCGTATGGAGTCGGTTAAAAAAGCAAAAAAGCATAAATATGTTTTAATGAATGCGCCCAATGCACAACTAGATAAAATTATTGCAGTTCTACCTGGCATGAAAAGTCCAACCATTGTGCCATTGGCTACGGAGGGTTGGAGTAGTGTGCATACGGTGATTGAAGAAGCAGATTTCTGGAATTTAATTGAACAATTAAAAGCGCTAGGTGCCGAAGGTATTTTGGTAGTGCCTATCGAAAAAATGATTTTATAAGATGCAAGTATTTGAAGAACCATTAAAGCAGGACTGGGAGGCATTACTCCAAAGACCAAATTTTGATGCAGCGGAATTACTTCCAAAAGTACAATCGATTTTAGATGCAGTGTCATCGGAAGGAGATGCCGCGCTGTTGAGATTGAGTGAGACATTTGATCAGGTACAATTAAAAACAATTGCGATAGATCCAGCTATGATACAAGCTGCCGAAGCACTTGTTGCGCCTGCACTTAAAACTGCGATCCAATCTGCAAAAGTAAATATTGAGATTTTCCATCAAGCACAAATCAAGAAAGAAGAAAAAATAGAGACCATGCCTGGGGTATGGTGTTGGAGAAAAGCTGTGGGGATCGAAAAAGTGGGCATCTATATTCCTGGAGGGACAGCACCTTTATTTTCGACTGTATTGATGTTAGGCATTCCAGCAAAGTTAGCAGGATGTAAAGAAGTGATTTTATGCACGCCCCCAAGAAAAGATGGCACAGTGGATCCAGCCATTTTGTATGCAGCGGGTCTTGTGGGCATTGAACAAATTTATACCATTGGCGGTGCACAAGCGATTGCCGCAATGGCATATGGCACAGCAACGGTGCCTAAAGTATTTAAAATATTTGGTCCAGGCAATCAATATGTCACAGCAGCGAAACAATTGATCCAACAACAAGGTGTAGCCATTGATATGCCAGCAGGACCAAGTGAAGTTTGTGTGTATGCGGATGAAACAGCAGTCCCTGCTTTTGTAGCAGCAGATTTATTATCACAAGCAGAACATGGAGCAGACAGTCAAGTATTATTGATCGCAAGTAATAGCAATATGGTAGAACAAGTGCAATTAGAATTAGCACAACAATTAGCAGCATTGCCAAGAGCAGATTTTGCTACCAAAGCATTAGGCCATTCAAAAGCGATTGTAATTGCATTAAGAGAAGACGCCATTCAGTTGATCAACGCTTATGCACCAGAGCACCTTATTTTATCGGTGGACAATGCATTAGTGGTCGCTGAAAAAATCATCAATGCTGGATCGGTATTTATTGGTAATTATTCACCCGAATCTGTGGGAGATTATGCAAGCGGCACCAATCACACTTTACCTACCAATGGCTATGCAAAAGCTTATAGTGGTGTGAGTGTAGATAGTTTTGTAAAAAAGATCACTTTTCAGCAATTGACCGAGATGGGGTTAAGAAATATAGCACAAACAGTCATTCAAATGGCATCGGGGGAGCAATTGGAAGCCCATGCGCAGGCTGTGGCAATTAGAGTGAAAGAAATAGAATCAAAAATGTAATTTTAAGGAAGAATTAAATTTGAACCATGGCATTTGAATTAAATAAATTGATTAGGCCAAATATTAAAACATTAAAGCCTTATTCTTCTGCAAAGGATGAATACACAGGTGATGCTAAAATTTTATTGGATGCCAACGAAAATAGTTTGGGGTCACCATTAACGAAATGGTACAACAGGTATCCTGATCCATATCAAAGACAATTAAAAGAAAAATTAGCTTTTGTAAAAAAAATTGCAGTTAATCAAATATTCATAGGCAACGGTAGTGACGAATGTATTGATATTTTATTTCGAACTTTTTGTGAACCTGGGAAAGACAATATCATTATTTGTCCTCCTACTTATCCAATGTATGAGGTAAGTGCTAATATCAATGATATTAGAGTACAGAATGCACCTCTTTTATTGGACTACCAACTCAATGTGGCGCATATTGAACAATTGGTGAATGTGCACACTAAAATTATTTGGATTTGTTCGCCTAATAATCCAACAGGTAACTCATTAGACCGAATTGATATTGAAACCATTTTAAATCATTTTGAGGGCATTGTGGTGGTGGATGAAGCCTATATTAATTTTTCAAAACAAAAATCATTTGTTCAATCCTTGATAGATTATCCAAACCTAGTGGTCTTGCAAACTTTGAGTAAGGCATGGGGATTGGCTGGACTAAGATTAGGGATGTGTTTTGCTAGTCCTCAAGTCATTGGGTTTATGAATAAAGTAAAAGCGCCTTATAATATCAATATTGTAACGCAAGAATTAGCATTGCAAGCTTTAGAAGAAGTGGGCCAAGTGAACGATATGATCCAACTTTTGGTTGACATGCGTAATGCACTAGCCCAAGTGATTGCATCTATGCCACATGTGATTCAGGTTTTTCCTTCGGATACCAATTTTATTTTAGTGAAAATTCCAAAGGCAAGACAATTATATGAGTATTTACTGTCTAAAGGCATTATTGTAAGAGATCGGTCTGCATTAGAATTGTGTGAAGATAGTCTTAGGATCACAGTGGGTACGGAACAAGAAAATACTTTACTGGTAGATGCGATGTATGAATGGATAACCAATACTTTTGAATAACTTTAAACTAATATATTTTAAATAAATCAATCATCATGTATAAATTAAGCAACTTTTTATTGGCTTTTGTATTTGTGCTTTCAGTCAACGCACAAGAGAATGCAGGATTAAAATTACCTGCTGGATTTTCTGCTACTTTATTTGCAAATCAAATTGGTACTCCAAGACATATCGCTATCAATGACAAAGGGGTATTGTTTGCCAAATTGGAAAATGCAAACAAGGCAGGCCAAAGTATAGTGCGTATGGAAGATACCAACGGAGATGGTATTGCAGAAAAAAT
>CAXNMZ010000110.1:0-5313 GCA_964203125.1 Chitinophagales bacterium
CCAATGCTTTCTCTAAAAGAACTTTTGCATTTCCGGCTATCCAAGGTTGGATCGCTGGTGGTGCATCCGGCGTCAATAGATTGTCTACCAACAGCTGGGCTGCAAAAGTGAGGCTTTTTTCAGTATTTTCCAACAAAGCAGCACTGTAACTGAAATATAAATATGGCGCCAGTTTTTGAGCTGAATCTGCCCAGAACTGAGACAATGCCTTAAATGACTTCAAACTATCCCTTGTATTGGATGCTTTGGTCAATTGGTTCTCAATAGATAATAAGGCTATTTTTTGGCTTTCAGAAAGGGCTAATTTAGCCGTATTCAAAATTGATTCAGTTGTAACAACTTGATTTTCAGTTGTTTGAGTAGAAGCAGAGACTTCTTTGGCAGTAAATCTTGGGGTAAAGAAGTAGAGCACGCTAAATAGCAGTAGCCCTGACAAGATGAGTATAAGCTGTGGTTTTCTCAATGCAAAAAGATTTTTGCAAAGTTAACTACTTACGTTTGCTTTTCACCTCGTTTACGAATTCTTTTGCTGGTTTAAAAGCTGGAATGAAATGTTCAGGAATTTCTACCGCAATATTCTTCTTGATATTTCTACCAATTTTTGCGGCTCTTTTCTTAGTAATAAAGCTGCCAAAGCCACGAATATAGATATTCTGGCCATTTGCTAAATTTTCTTTGACTTCTTTGAACATGGTTTCTAAAGTGACTAAAACGTCCACTTTAGGAATTCCCGTTTTCTCAGAGATTTGATTGATGAGATCAGATTTTCTCATGGAGTTTGATTTTGGGGTTTATTGTACATTAAATATAAGAAATTTTAACTTTTCACAACGATATGTCTGTTTTTTTTATGCATTTATAGACATATTTTTAAGCTCATATATATTATATAAAATAAGTATATATTTATTCTACCCCTATCTATTCGCTTATTTTCTGATTAAACAATGGGAGATCTGCCTATTTTTAGGCAATTTTGCGTTGAATGTCTAGCTATTTTACCCAACAGTTGCTTTATTGGAATCAAACGGCCAACCATCGTGCAATGCCTTGGAAAGGGGAATCTGATCCCTATAAAATTTGGTTGAGCGAGGTAATCCTTCAACAAACAAGGGTAGATCAAGGCCGGGCCTACTATGAAAAATTCATTCAAGCTTATCCAACCATAGAAGATCTAGCAAAGGCAAAGGACGAGAAAGTTTTTAAACTATGGGAAGGTTTGGGTTATTATAATAGATGTAGAAACTTATTACACACTGCAAGACAGATCACAAATCATTCAAAAGGAATTTTTCCAAATACCTATGAAGGCTTACTTGCATTAAAAGGAATTGGTCCTTATACTGCTGCAGCAATTGCTTCTTTTGCATTCAATTTGCCTTATGCCGTAGTAGATGGAAATGTGTTTAGAGTGCTTTCAAGATTTCACGGTATCTCAACACCTACGGATACAAAAGAGGGTATTGCAATTTTTAACAAACTTGCAAATCAACACCTTGCAAAAGATCAACCAGGCGCCTACAATCAAGCTATCATGGATTTTGGTGCGACTATGTGTACGCCAAGTAACCCAGACTGTGTTGCTTGTAATTTGTCATCAAAATGTGTAGCGTTTAATGTTAACAAAGTCAATCAATTACCGTTTAAATTAAAACGCATCACTAAAAAGAAAAGACATTTTGATTTTTTCTGTTTCAATTTCAATGGGACTTGGATGTTACAACAAAGAGGCGAAGGAGATGTCTGGAATGGGTTGTTTCAATTTTATATTTTGGAACAGGACCGTATGCCTGTGTTTTCTGATAGCTATTTAGAGGCGGTATTAAAAAATCAATTTGGGGTGCCTAAAAAACAATGGAAGTATATTGGTGCAGGTAAGCAACCCAAACTGTTTAAGCAGGTTTTGACACATCAAACCATCGAAGCACGTTTTATTTGCATCCATTTATCCAAAATGCCTAAAATGCTTCAAAATGCTTTGTGGGTAAAGCCTAAGCAATTGTCAAAATATGCATTTCCAAAAATCATTAATGATTTTTTAGTAACTTTCCACCATGGAAGCGCACTCGAGTAAGTTTATATTTTTAGCAGCCAGTTATTTTGATATTTCAAAAATACAACAAGATGCTGGGTTGCTTTTACTTCTTTTTACCTTACTTTTTTTATCTTTTGCTATTGCAGGATCTGAAGTGGCATTTTTTTCTTTGTCGTACAAAGACATCCAAGTATTAAAAACAAAAAATCATAAACCACTCAAAAGAATTGTGGACCTATTAGAGGACCCAAAAAAATTGTTGACTTCCATGTTAATTGCAAATAGCTTTATTAATATTTGTATTATCCTTGTTTCAAATATCCTCATTGATCATCTATTTGTATTTGACCAAATACCAATTCCAGGTTTCGAGTTTATCATTAAGGTTTTAGCAGTGACATTATTACTTTTATTTTTTGGCGAAATCATGCCCAAAGTGTTAGCGACCCAAAACAATATTCGATTTGCACAAGACTTTGGGGGCGTCATTCAAGTGGTCTATTTTATTTTTTCTAGAATGAGTGGTCAAATGGTGAAATACACCAATTTGATTGAAAAAAAATTAGCACAAAAAGACACAGGCAATACTTACAGCATGGAGGAATTAGATCAGGCCATTGAACTAACCACTTCGCCAAATCATTTAGACAGCGAAAAGAAAATTCTAAAAGGAATTGTCAAATTTGGAAATATCACTGTTCGCCAAATCATGAAAACCAGGCTAGATGTATATGGCGTCGAAGACATTATTACCTATAATGAATTACTGGAAAGTGTGAAAGAGCATAATTATAGCCGATTCCCAGTGTATAAGGAAGACCTAGACACCATTGTCGGCATCATACATACCAAGGATTTAATTCCGCATTTACAAGAAGAAGCGACCTATGAATGGCAAAAATTAATTCGTCCTGCTTTATTTGTACATGAACAAAAAATGATCGAAGATTTATTGAAAGAATTTCAATCTAAGCGTATTCACTTTGCAATTGTAGTAGATGAATTTGGAGGAACGAGTGGGATCATTACTTTAGAAGATATTTTAGAAGAAATTGTTGGGGATATTAAAGACGAGTTTGATGAAGAAGAATCGATGATCAAAAAAATTGATGATTTTCATTATATCATAGAAGGCAAGACAGCCATTATTGATTTCTGTAATTTTATTGATATTCCAACCAATTTCTTTGATGCCGTGAAGGGAGAGAGTGATACCGTGGCTGGATTGATATTAGAATTGGCTGGTGAATTTCCGACAGTACAACAAGTGGTTAAATACAAGCAATTTAGTTTTACTGCGCTAGATATCCAGAAAAATAGAATTCATAAAGTTCAATCCATCATTACCCCCATCACTTCTATTAGCCAAGAAAATGTATAAATTCTTTTTCATTGTTTCCATCATGGCTACAGTTGGTTTTACTGCTTGTAATTCAAGATTTACGCCAAAAGAGACTGGCTACCCTGCAATCATCCTTCCTAAAAAAGACTACCTAGCTGGAGCAGTGAATGGCCTGCCTTATGCTTTTGATATCCCATCTTATGCAGTCGTGGATAAAAAGGTTTCCTCTATGGGCCTAGATCAGTCAAAAAAAGGCTGGATGAACCTCCAATTTCCTACCCTAAATGCAACTTTATACATTAGCTACAATGCAATAGAAAAAGACCAATTGGATATACTGGTTCGTGATGCTTACAATTTTGCCAATAACCATTCCAATAAGGCTAGTTTCATTGAAGACTCTGCTTTTGAAAATCCAATAGGGCTTCAAGGTGTATTTTTTCATTTGGGCGGAGACGTAGCAAGTCCTTATCAATTCTTTATCACGGATTCTAGTCGTCATTTTTTTAGAGCGGCGCTTTATTTTGATACCACACCCAATGCAGACTCACTCGCACCAGTGATTGATTTTTTGTACCAAGATTTAAAACAGCTTGTGCAGACCTTTCATTGGAAATCTTAATCATTTAGTAATACCTTTGTGCTAACCTTTTTTGTATGATTATAATAGACCAAGTATTAGTAAGTGACCAAGTAATAGAGGAGCAATTTGTTTGCGATTTAACAAAGTGCAAAGGGGGCTGTTGCGAGGATGGGGATGCTGGTGCTCCATTAGACAATCAAGAAAAAGAATACGTTAAGCAGTTTTACGAAACGGTTAAACCCTATATGTCCAAGCAGGGGATTAAAGAAGTAGAAACCGTGGGTCCATATTTATATGATAGAGAATTTGGTTGGGTGACACCTACCATCAATGGTGGTATTTGTGCTTATGGATATAAAGATGAAAAAAATATTATTAAATGTGCTTTTGAACAAGCTTATAATGATGGTAAAATTTCTTGGAAAAAGCCAATCAGCTGTCATCTATTCCCCATTAAAATTCAACAAAGCAAGTCTGATCCATCGATCGAATACATGAACTATGAACCAAGAGAAGACTTGTGCAAAGCAGGTTGTAATCTTGGGGTTAAATTAAAAGTGCCTGCTTATGTTTTTTTAAAAGAGTCAATCATTAGAAAGTATGGCGATGAATTTTACGAAGCATTAGAAGCATCAGCAAAACATTTAGCGAAAAAATAAGTCTGCATGGAAAGTATTTATTCAGAGTCGTTTGATCAAATAAGTAGCGAGAAGGCCCTCGATACGCAACACAGAAAAAAAATCAATTTTAATATTGGTAAATATGATGCTGTTGTACCAAAGGGTAAAATGCAATTTGTTGATTTAGAAAAAGTAAGGTCTCAAGCAAAAAATATTAAATGGGAGGCTATTGAGCACTTGGATTTATATTTAACCCAATTTGAGGAACAGATTACCAAGCGCGGGGCAAAAGTTTTTTGGGCAGAAGATAGCGAGCAAGCACTTGATTTTAGTGGGTCTATCTGTAAGGAAAAAGAATGTAAAACTTTGGTGAAAAGCAAGAGTATGGTGACAGAGGAGATCCACTTGAATGCTTACTTAGAATCCATCGGCGTTGAATCTGTCGAAACAGATTTAGGGGAATATATCCAGCAACTCGATGGCGAAGCCCCTTATCATATTGTGACGCCAGCAATGCATAAAAGTAAAGAAGATGTGGCCAAATTATTTGCTGAAAAATTAGGCACTGATATCAATATGACGCCAGAAGAAATGACTTTGGTAGCAAGAAGAAATTTGAGAGAAAAATATGTACAAGCAGAAATTGGGGTGACCGGAGCTAATTTTATTTTGCCAGATATTGGCGGCATTGCATTAACAGAAAATGAAGGAAATGCCAGACTATCTGCTGCTT
>CAXNMZ010000111.1:0-5291 GCA_964203125.1 Chitinophagales bacterium
GGAAAGAAAATGACGGAGTGGACGATGTAATCTTGTTAGATCAATAAAATATATTAATTTTGTTTTTTAATGGCACTATCTACCAAACATCTTCTTGGTATCAAGGACCTCCAAACGGAGGATATTCAACTTATTTTATCTACAGCAACGCAATTTAAAGAAGTCCTTCAGAGACCAGTTAAAAAAGTTCCGACATTAAGAGACGTTACTATTGTCAATCTTTTTTACGAAAATTCTACCCGAACAAGAATCTCATTTGAATTAGCAGAACGCAGATTGTCTGCAGATGTGGTTAATTTTACTGTATCCAGTTCTTCTGCAGCTAAAGGAGAAACTTTGTTGGATACTGTGAATAATATCCTGAGCATGAAAGTGGATATGGTGGTCATGCGTCATAGCGCTTCAGGCGCCCCACATTATTTGTCCAAACATATTGATGCACCAATCATCAATGCAGGAGATGGCATCAATGAACACCCAACACAAGCCTTATTAGACGCCTTTTCAATGCAAGAGCAACTGGGCAAGATTGCTGGCTTAAAAGTGGCGATCATTGGAGATATCATGCATAGCAGGGTTGCTTTAAGTAATATCTATCTTTTAAAGAAAATGGGTGCAGAGGTCATGGTTTCTGGACCACCTACTTTAATCCCAACCTACTTAAAAGAAGCATTGGGTATTCAAGTGGAGTATAACATTGATAAAGCGCTTGCTTGGTGCGATGTGGCGAATATCCTAAGAATTCAATTAGAACGTCAAAATCAACCTCTATTCTCTTCTCTAAGGGAATACAACCTAGCCTATGGCATTACAAAGGCAAGACTTCAAAAATTAAATAAGGAAATTTTAATCATGCATCCTGGGCCAATCAACAGGGGGGTAGAAATGGATAGCGATGTGGCAGATGGCCAACAATCCATTATCTTAGACCAAGTAGAAAATGGCGTGGCTGTTAGAATGGCTTGTTTATACCTTTTAACAGGACGCACCAACCCTTAAATTATGCAAACGCAAAGAATTTGTTTATTCCCAGGTACTTTTGATCCTGTTACACTTGGACACATTGATATTATCAATCGTTCTCTACCCTTATTTGACAAAGTTATTGTTGGCATAGGGATCAATGCTGCAAAAGATCCTATGTTTAGTGCCGATCAAAGAAAACAATGGTTTGAAGAAATTTATAAAGATGAACCTAAAGTTGAAGCAGTGACCTATGATGGTCTAACCATAAAATATTGTCAATCTATTGGTGCTCGTTTTATTTTAAGAGGGATTCGATATGTGAGTGACTTTGAATATGAAAAAACCATTGCTGACGCGAATAGAACAATGGATCGTCATATCGAAACGATCTTTCTAACTGGAGAGCCTAAGTATACCTCAGTGGCATCCACCATTGTAAGAGATATCATTCGTAATGGGGGTGACGCTTCACCTTTCTTACCAGATGTGGTGATCAACGCATTGAAGTAAGAAATACTTCCATCACCTGTTTAATGGTATCATAAGTTTGCGCTAAATAGGGGGCAAGATCTGCCTTTTTTACCCAAGCAATCGCTTCTATATCTTCTTCGGTTTGAGGGATTCCATCTTGTAATTGATCTGTTGACATTTTGTACCAATAAGTCGTTTTCTCCACTTCGGAATTAAAATAGATGTCATGGTAACGATGTGTGGTTGTTAAAATTAAGTCGCCCAAAACAAGATGGCTTATTCCAGTTTCTTCCATGACTTCTCTTAAGGCACATGCTTCTATCGTTTCATTAGGATTTAATTTTCCTTTTGGTAAATCCCAAAAGCCTCTTCTAAAGATCCACAGCATCTCCTGATTTGGATTGACTACAATGCCTCCAGCTGCGATAATTGGTGTCAACATAAAATGTGTATAGTATTTAGTAACTCTTGCAAAAATATTGCCTTTTTGACGGTAATTTCGTATCAAATCTAGGATATGACGAACGAAAAAGCTGTCGCTGAGAAATTATTACAAGTTAGTGCTATAAAGTTAAACCCAAATGAGCCATTTACATGGGCTAGTGGATGGAAAAGCCCCATTTATTGTGATAATCGTAAAGTGCTCTCTTTCCCATATGTCCGTGACTTTATTAAAAGCGAAATGTGCAATGTCATTTTCGAAAAATTTGAAGGGGCCGATATGTTAGCTGGAGTTGCAACTGCAGGTATTCCTTGGGGTGCTATGGCAGCGGACCAATTAAAATTACCTTATATCTATGTGCGTCCTAAACCAAAAGAGCACGGCTTAGGCAATCAGATAGAAGGGGCTTATACAAGCACGAATAAAATTTTAGTCATAGAAGATTTAATCTCTACTGGAAAAAGTAGTTTACAAGTAGTAGATGTCTTAAGAAATGCTGGATTAGATGTAGTGGGAATGGTGTCCATTTTTAATTATGGTTTCCAGATTGCAGAAGATGCATTTAAAGCAGCAGCTTTGCCATATGTTTCTTTAACCAACTATGCAAGTTTGATTGAATTAGCAGTGGAGAAAGGTTTGGTAGATGCCAATACACAATCCACATTAATGGAGTGGAGAGATAGTCCATCTACTTGGAAGCAGTAAAAAAAAATCAGTTGCTTTTTATTTCATTCCTGACAAAGCTGCACCCAAATTTAATTTTTGTGTTGTCTCGTAAGCGATAGGTACTGTCTTAGTGAAAATCCCTTTACTTAAAGTGGCATTTCCTGTGATATTTAATTTGACAGGTTTGTTTAACAACAATTCCATACTATTTTTAACTAAGTCAGACATTTGAAATTCAAGTTGTGCTGGAAGTAAAAAGTCTTGATTGGCAGGTATTGTAAAATTAGTATCTAATTTTAATTGGGTAAACTTTCCATTGTTCAATAAAACTTTACAATCGATTTGTTTTAATACCAAAGAAAAAGAATTTGGATTATAGTATTTAATATTGGCTCTAATTATATTTTTACCCATTGTTAATTTCTCTAACTGAATATCTTGTAGTCCTTTGAATTCAAAAGATTGAGGTTCAGAACAAGCTGTTAATAATAGTATAACAAATAAAAGCCCATAATTAAATTGCTTCATGGATTAATTTTATTAAAATTACAAAACAAAAAGCATTCATGGTTTATACAGATCTACATTATTTTGGTTGTTTATCCTATTACCATGCATTCGCAGCACATGAACAGATTGTATTTGACAGTAAGACTGCTTTCAGTAAAATGAGTTTCAAAAATAGGATGGTCATTGCCACAGCTCAAGGACCTTTGCATTTAACCATTCCAATTGTTGGAGGAAGGGATCAGAAAACACCAATGAATGAAATTCAAATCGCCTATGATAGTCCTTGGAAATCACAACATTTTAAGGCGATTAGCATCAATTATAAACGAGCACCATATTTTGAGTATTACGTAGACAGTCTAAAAGCATTGTATGATAAGGACTATGTATACCTCAATGATTTTTTATTGGCCACACAGCATTGGACAAAACAACAATTAAAAGCCAATTGGATAATTGAAACAAGCATAGAACAACCGAATATCAATATAGAAACTAAATGGGTGGATCCAATGAAGCCTAATAATTTTGAGACTTCGAACAATCCATTCAAGTACCAACAAGTTTTTGATAGTACCACGGGGTTTATACCAAATACCTGTATTGTAGATGCGCTATTTGCAATGGGAGGGAAGCAGGCACTTATTATGATATCATAATTTTTTTGAGATCATAATTTTTTAAACCTTAATACTGTTCATAAAAAAATCCCCCCAAATAATTGGAGGGATTTTTAAGTTATACTAAAATTGAACTACTTCTTTTTCAAGTAAGCAGCGTATTTTTCATTTTGTGTATCAGTTAAGGCTGTTCCATTCACTGAAATTTTACCATTCTTCACTTCAATTTTCACATTATCGGTTGGCGCTAAACCATCCTCTTGCAAAGCTTGAACCAAAGTTTTAGTATCAGCAGAAATTGTTACAGTTGTTGCAGCATCAGTCATATTTGCAGTAGAGTCAGTATTGATGACTGAAATCTCCATTGTTTGAGATTTAACCTCCATTGATTTCGTTGGATGCAATTGCGCTAAACTTGGAGCAATCACCAATGACACAATAGACATTAATTTGATTAAGATATTCATGGAAGGACCAGATGTATCTTTAAAAGGATCACCAACTGTGTCTCCTGTTACAGAAGCCTTATGTGGTTCAGATTTTTTATAGAACATCTCACCATTGATTTCAACACCTTTTTCAAAAGATTTTTTAGCATTATCCCAAGCACCACCTGCATTGTTTTGGAATATACCCATCAACACACCACTTACAGTAGCACCTGCTAAGAAACCACCTAAGGCTTCAGGGCCCATTGTAAATCCTATTAAAATAGGAGAGATGATGGTGATAGCACCTGGTAACATCATCTTCTTTAAAGAAGCTTCAGTAGAGATGGCCACACATTTTTCATATTCTGGTTTACCTGTACCTTCCATAATTCCTGGAATGGTACGGAACTGACGACGAACCTCTTCTACCATGGCCATTGCTGCTTCACCCACCGCGCGAATCGCTAATGAAGAAAAGATGAATGGAATCATTCCACCTACAAATAAGGCAGCTAATACATCCGCTTTATAAATATCAATATGTTGATTGTCTGGCATAGCCACACCAACGAAGGCAGCAAACAATGCTAATGAAGTTAAGGCAGCAGAAGCAATGGCAAAACCTTTACCGCTTGCAGCAGTCGTGTTACCAACCGCATCTAAAATATCTGTTTTCTCACGCACTTCAGCAGGTAGTTCACTCATCTCCGCAATACCACCAGCGTTATCTGCGATAGGACCAAAGGCATCAATCGCTAATTGCATTGCCGTTGTAGCCATCATACCTGCAGCAGCAATTGCTACTCCATATAATCCTGCGCAATAAGAAGCTCCGAATATACCAGCAGCTAAAACAATAATAGGCATGAAAGTAGATTCCATACCAATTGCTAATCCACCAATAATATTTGTTGCGTGTCCTGTGCTAGATTGTTTAATAATACTCATTACTGGACGCTTGCCCATAGCAGTATAATATTCAGTAATGATACTCATTAAAGTACCTACTATTAAACCAACTGCTATAGCACCAATCACACCATTTCTTGTAAAATCAATACCACGTAGTGACATGTTTTCAGGAAGAATATAGCCTACTAAAAAATAACAAGCAATGGCTGTTAAAATCATAGAACCATAGTTACCCATGTTCAATGCTTTTTGAACAGTAGCTGTATTTAATCC
>CAXNMZ010000112.1:0-5251 GCA_964203125.1 Chitinophagales bacterium
TCGTCTAAAATGATTAATTTAGGTTCATGCAAAACAGTGATCACAAATTGTAATTTCTGACTCATCCCTTTACTTAAATCTTCTACTTTTTTATTCCACCAGCTTTGCATTTCAAATTTCTCGAACCAATATTTAATTTTCTCCATGGCATCCGCTTTGGATAAGCCTCTTAGTTGGGCCAAGTACAAAGCTTGTTCTCCAATCTTCATCTTTTTATAAAGTCCTCTTTCTTCGGGCATATAACCAATCTCACGGATATCTAATAATGGGTCAAAATGTTTGCCATCCAATTTTATGGTTCCGCCATCTGGGTAAAAGATGCCCGTGATCATTCTTAGTAAGGTTGTTTTACCAGCACCATTGGGCCCGAGTAGGCCAAAAATGCTGCCTTTTTGAATGTCGAAACTAATATCATCCACCGCTTTTTGTGTGGCATAATGTTTCACCAAATTGGATAAACTTAATAATGGCTCCATGAAATTGAATTTGATGTAAAGTTAAATTGTTTTTAGAAATTCTGGGGCCTCATTTATTACGAACGGGCAAAAGGGCGAGTTAAGCGAATGTATGCTCGGGATATTGGGTTATATTTGTCTAAATATTTAGATTATGTGCTCAAAAAAATCGGTGCTCAATGTTTTTTTGTTGGTGGCCTTGGTTGGTCTTTCAAGTTGGGGATTCCTAGTACATCGTACGATCCACCAAATTGCAGTCTATAATTTACCAGAACCAATGCGTAGTTTTTTCTATGCGGATATGGATAATTTAGTGGCAAATGCGCCGCGTCCAGATATTAGAAGAAATAAGGATAAAACAGAAGACACCAAGCACTTTATTGACTTAGAAGCATATGGTCCAAATGCAGCAAATGAAATGCCAGTTGAATGGGATGCTGCTGTAAAAAAATATGGTAAGGATAGTTTAATCAAATGGGGATGGGGTCCTTACAATGCGATGGTGCAATTAGATAATTTAACTGCTGCATTTAAATCCAATAACAAAGACAGCATTTTATTTTATGCTGCAGACCTAGGGCATTATGTGGCAGACTTGCACGTGCCTTTGCATACAACGATGAACTATGATGGACAACTAACAGGACAAAAAGGATTACATTCTTTGTGGGAGACTTTTATTCCTGAAATTAATTTAGATCAGTTTATGTTGTACAATCCGCATCAAGCAAAGTATGTAAAAAATCCTGCGCAAGCACTTTGGGTGGATATTCGTAAAGCACATTTATTGGTACCACAAATGTTAGCGATCGAAACAGAAGTGACGAAACAATTTACACCAGAGACCAAGTACCGCAATCAAATGCGTTATGGCAAAGAAGTGAAATCTTATACAAAGCCATTTGCAGAAGCTTATGCAAAAGCTTTAGGCAATACAGTGAATGTTCAATTAATTGCTTCAGCGAATATGATCGCAGATTTTTGGTTTACTGCTTGGGTGAATGCAGGTAAGCCACAATTAACTTTAACAAGAGATGCCAATGGAAACTTGTTTAAAGAATTGGCTTCCTTTAAACAAAATAAATTAATACAAGACGGATTGTTGATTAGTAAAAAAGACAAACCAGAAGATTAATAAAGATATTTTTATTTCAATTGCGACGCAATGCTTTGTGCTAGTTTCTGGCCATCCATTGCGGCGCTTACGATTCCGCCCGCATAGCCAGCACCCTCGCCACATGGGTATAAATTTTTAATTTGTGGATGCTGACAACTATCTGCATCTCTTGGTATCCGCACTGGCGAAGAGGTCCTGCTTTCTGTAGCCACCACAATCGCATCATTGGTGTAATAGCCCTTCATCTTTTTACCAAATGCCATAAATCCATTTTGTAAAGTCTCATGCACAAATTTTGGTAACACATCGCTTAAGTCTGCAGCATGCAATCCAGGTAAATAACTTGCATCAGGTAAATCCTTGGACAATTTATGGGTACAAAAATCTACCAGTCTTGCAGCAGGGGCAACTTGTAATCCGCCGCCACTTTTAAAGGCTTGATGTTCTACATATTGTTGAAACTCTAATAATAAAAGGGGATGATTTAAATCCACTTCTTTTTTAGTGGCCTGCTTTAAAAATTGCGCAGCCGTTGGTAAATCTATTTGAACCACCATGCCACTATTGGCGTATGGATTGTTTCTTTTACTTGGGCTCCATCCATTCACCACAATTTCTCCTGGTGCGGTAGCTGCAGGGGCAATGATGCCACCTGGACACATACAAAAACTAAATACACCGCGATCATTCACTTGCTCCACCAAGCTGTATGCTGCTGGAGGAAGGTTAGGGTCTCTAGTTAAGCAATGGTATTGTATTTGATCGATCACTTGTTGAGGATGTTCCACGCGCACACCCAAGGCAAAAGGTTTTGATTCAATCAGCACTTTCTTTTGATGAAACAATTCAAAAATATCACGAGCAGAATGACCAGTTGCTAATAAAATGGCTTCCACTTGATAATCGGAACCATCTGCACAATGAATGCGAGTAATAACGCCGTTTTCAATATCAAAATCAACCAACTTTTTTTCAAATAACACCTGACCACCAGCCGCCTCAATTTGGAGCCGCATGGCAGTGATAATTTGAGGTAATTTATTGGTGCCAATATGCGGATGGGCTTGGTACAAAACGGTCTCGTCTGCGCCAAACTGGTAAAATAGGCGTAAGATTTTATCTATGCTGCCTCTCTTATTACTTCTGGTGTATAATTTACCGTCACTATAAGTACCTGCGCCTCCTTCTCCATAGCAATAATTGCTTTCTGGATCCACAATCCCTTCTTTATTTAATGTAGCCAGGTCTCTACGTCTACTGCGCACATCTTTACCCCTTTCTATTATAATTGGTTTTAAGCCTAATTGAATGCATTCTAGGGCTGCGAATAAACCAGCGGGCCCAGCGCCAATAATATGGACTTCTTTCGCATTTTTTGGAAGGATAGGAAAAAGGTAGGGTTCGATGTCTCGATCGGAAACCGGTTCTTCGATAAATACCTGAAGGGTGAGGTTGATCCATACTTGTTGACGGCTTCTGGCATCGATGGATTGCTTCAAAATATGGTAGCCATTGATCTGGCTACTTGAGCGGCCAAGATTTTGGGCTATAGCTGCTAATAAAACCGACGCATTGGCTGCGTCGGCTGGACTAATTCTTAGTTGTATCGTTGTTTGCATAGGGGTTAGGTGTTTATCCTAAAAAAATGCTTGAGGCGGATGATTTAAGGATCCTCCATTTAGAAAGGCAAGTCGTCGCTGCCCTCAGCTGGATCCCCAGCAGGCATATCAAAATAGGCGCCAGCATCAGAAGGAGCCACATTACCACCAAGGGCAACTGCTTCCATTCTCCAGGCATCTAAATTGGTGATATAATTGTCTTTTCCATCTTTGTTCCACTTAGAACCTTTGATATTAAAGAGGACTTTCACCGTATCCCCGATATTGAATCGGTCAGGCATGGCAGTTCTGTCTTGAACACATTGAAATTTTACATAATTCGTGATGGTTTTGCCATTGATGTCTTCTGACTTTTCAATCACAAATTCTCTTGTTTTAAACGTCTCTTTTCTTTGTATTGTCTCGTATTTGGCAATCAATTTGCCGATTAATTCGTAGCTCATAGTATGATTTATAGCTATAAAGGTAGCGATTATTGACCATAACTGTTTGGGGCTGAATCAAAACAATTCCTGGCAATGAGCTACTCCCATATTCTTGGTCCTTTTTTGAAAAAAAATAAGTGGATAAAATACCCTTTTTTAAGAAAAAGTGTATAACTTGAACGCCTGACTGAATCGAAAGAAGCCCCTATTTATTGGCATTTATCTTACATGTAAAAAAAACCAAAAAAAAAAGTTTTTTTTTCAACATAAAGAGTCCATATTCGCATACCGGTTTACTAGAACTTAGTCTACGGAGAGAAACAATACTTATTAACGTTTAAAGGTTTAGAATTAAGAAATGGCTAATAGTGCAGATTTAATATGGGCAAATTGTTTAAAGATCATCAAGGATATTGTTGAATGGCAGCATTTTAAGACATGGTTCGAGCCGATCCAACCTGTTGAATTAAAAGACCAGGTCTTAATGATCCAGGTCCCTAGCCAATTTTTTTACGAATACATTGAAGAACATTACGTGAACCTTTTAGCAAAAACCTTAAAGCGTGAGCTTGGAAAGGATGCTAGATTAGAGTACCGTATCATGGTAGATAGTGGCGCGAATGGTTCAAAGAATAAAGGTTCTATGGATTTGCCAGCAAGTGGCATGAAAACATACAATAACAACGAGATGAATTTCCCGTTGGTGATTGATAGCCCAGTGAAGAATCCTTTTGTGATTCCAGGGTTAAAGAAAATGCAAATTGATCCTCAGTTAAACCATAATTACACATTTGATTCATTCATTGAGGGAGACTGTAATAGGGTTGCGCGTCGTGCTGGTAAAACAGTGGCAGAAAAGCCGGGTGCCAACTCATTTAACCCATTGGTGATTTATGGTGGGGTAGGACTAGGAAAAACACATTTGGCACAAGCGATTGGAAACGATGTAAAACGCATCCACCCAAATAAAGTGGTTTTATATGTAAGTTCTGAGAAATTCATCAATCAGTTCCAAGACCATAGTCGTAATAACGCCATCAACGATTTTATACATTTTTATCAGTTAATAGATGTTTTGATCATTGACGATGTTCAGTTCTTCAATAGAGCAGAAAAATCTCAAGACGCATTCTTTGCCATCTTCAACCATTTACATCAAAGTGGAAAGCAATTGGTATTAACTTCTGATAAAGCACCAAAAGATTTAGAAGGATTACAAGAGCGTTTGTTAAGCAGATTCCGTTGGGGTTTAAGTGCAGATATTCAAGTGCCAGATTACGAGACAAGAATAGAGATTTTAGAAAAGAAGATGAAGGCCGATGGCTTAGATATGCCTAAGGAAGTAGTGAAGTATGTGGCCTACAATATTAACACGAATGTTAGAGAATTAGAAGGTGCGTTGATTTCATTATTAGCACAGTCTTCTTTGAATAAGAAAGAAATTGATGTTGAATTAGCGAAGAAGGTTTTACGCAACTTTGTGAAAAAAAGTAGCAAAGAAATCACGATCGACGCTATCCAGAAAATGGTATGTGAATTCTTTGAAGTGCCTTACGACAAATTGTTACAAAAAACACGTAAGCGTGAGATTGTACAAGCACGTCAAATCACCATGTACCTTGCAAAAGCATTCAC
>CAXNMZ010000113.1:0-5211 GCA_964203125.1 Chitinophagales bacterium
TACGATCAATTTGTTGAATCACAAACGGCTTTTCAAAGAGGTATCGTGAACAATAATGGTATTTCTTCCAATAATCAATTTAACTATTCACGTAGAGTAACGCAATTGGGTATGAATGGAAGATACCTATATGCAAGAATTGAAATCACCTTTTAATAAGCGTTAATAAGATTGAATAAGCGTTAACCAAACAGTTTATTGCAGATACTAAACAATGCCGCCCCGATACTTCGGGGCGGCTTTGTTATTAAGTGTATTCAAGTACGATCTGCTGGAATAATATCAGCTCCTTTTTATAATATAATGGAAGCTTTTTGTTTTACTCCGCTACTGCTACCACTTCTTTCACTTCTGGAATCATACGCTTCATCATACCCTCGATGCCCGCTTTAAGTGTTACCATGCTAGATGGACAACCACTACAAGAGCCTTGTAGCATCAGGTTAACGATACCGTTGTTATAACTTTTAAACTGTATTGCACCACCATCCATTTCTACAGCTGGCTTTACATAATTTTCTAATAATTCTTTCACGCGCTTTACTATATCATCGTCATCAGCAGACACCACATTGGTTGCTTCTTGTTTCATCTTAGCAACTTCATCTTCATTCACGACCACACCACCAGCTTCAAGATATTCTTTCAAAAATGTTTTGATGGTAGGAATGACATCCTGCCAATCTTCGGTATCGGTTGTTTTTGTAAGCGTCACAAAATTGCTTGCGATAAAAACACTTTTGATAAACGGGAAGCTAAATAATTCTTTCGCCAATGGAGAAGCGGTTGCCAAAGCCTCTTCGGCTACATCTAAACTTTTACCTGGATACAATAGTTTGTTGGCCACAAACTTCATAGTTTCTGGATTGGGCGTCATTTCTGTATAAATGCTCACGATGGTATTGCCTGTTGTAATCATAATTGCTTTTTTATTCAGTCCAGCGCAAAAATAATCAAAATGAATGGCTTGCTAGCCCATGAAGGGGGATAATGGTGTTATTTTTCCGATATCGAAAGACAAAGAATAGCCTGTTGATGGCTATTTAGATCCCAATATCTAAACCATTTAGCTGTTGATGATCATTAATTTAGCATAGTTTAACATGATCTTTTTCTCTCCATTGAGATCAAAAAGGATATTGGCAATAGGATTATGTGCAGAGCCTTCAATGGCTTTAATGATCCCAAACCCAAATTTTTGATGCTCTACTTTCATGCCCTCTTCTAATGCAGTTGGGTCAGCAGCGGCAAAATTGGCCGAAGGAATATGGTTTTTATTGAGGGTACTTGGTGGCGTGACTGGTAAGTAGCTAGGTTTGGTATCGCCGGAGGCTTTTGGCTTTGATTCATTCCAATAGCCCGACTTGTTGCCACCGTGCATTCTGTCGTAAGCACTGCCCCAACCACTTGATTGGTTTCTTGCGCCACCACCCGCACTAGACTTGTCTAATTTTTCTTCTGGCATTTCCTCAATGAACCTACTTGGATCATTTTGTACCAGTTGCCCAAATCGATATCTTGAATTCGCATAGCTTAACCATAAATGTTTTTTTGCTCTTGTTACAGCCACATAAAATAACCTACGCTCTTCCTCTAATTCTTCTCTTGTATTGACACTCATGCCACTTGGAAATAATGTTTCTTCTAATCCTACTACAAAAACACAATCAAACTCCAAGCCTTTTGCTGCGTGCACTGTCATTAATTTTACCGTGTCTTCGTTGCCGGTGTCATTGTCTGCATCGGTAATTAAAGTGATCTGTTGTAAATAAGAGCCTAAACTTTTATCTCCTAATTCACCATCATCATTGCTAGGACTTTCTGTCCACTCTTTAATAGAGTTCAATAATTCTTGTACGTTTTCATAACGCGCCAATCCTTCGGTAGACTTGTCATTGAAAAGCTCCTTAATCATATTTGTACTCTTACCAACCTGCACGGCCACATCGTAGGCATTGTTTTTAGTTAAGAGGTTTTGAAAATATTTTATCATGGTCACAAACTCTTCGATCGAATTGAGTGTACCTGCTTTAAAACCAAATCCTTTCGCTTTATCTAATACTTCAAAAAAAGTAATATTTTGTTCACTCGCTAATACCAAACACTTTTCAACAGTCGTTTTACCAATACCTCTCACAGGGTAATTGATAATTCTTTTTAATCCTTCCTCGTCTTTTGGATTGGCAATGACACGCAGATAAGCAATAAAATCTTTGACCTCCTTTCTTTGATAGAAGCTAAGCCCACCATAGATCTTGTAGGCAATGCCTGTCCTTCTTAAGCTTTCCTCAAAAGACCTTGACTGGGCATTGGTCCTATATAAAATGGCAAAGTCTTTATTGTAAAAATGATTTCTTAATTTATTTTCTTGGATACTATCTGCAACAAATTTTCCTTCATCATTGTCGGTCATTGTACGCACCAACTTAATTTTGTCACCTTCTTCGTTATCGGTCCAAAGTTCTTTTGGGATTTGACCTTTATTATTTTTAATAATACAGTTAGCCACTTCGATAATCGACTTGCTACTTCTATAATTTTGCTCGAGCTTGACCAACTTAACGTCGTCATAGTCTTTTTGAAATTGTAAAATGTTTTCAATGGTGGCACCACGAAAGCTATAAATACTCTGTGCATCATCACCCACCACACAAAGATTTTCATGTACCGCTGCAAGTAGTTTTGCAATTTGATATTGCACCGGATTGGTATCCTGGTACTCATCAATTAAAATAAATTTAAACTTGTGTTGATACTTGTGCAGTACTTCTGGAAAGTCATGTAAGAGTTCGTGCATTTTAAAAAGTAAGTCATCAAAATCCATTGCCCCACTTTTAAAACAACGCGCCACATAGCTTGCATAAATTTCTGCAATTTGAGGTCTGTTAGACCTAGCATCTTCTTGTTTTAAAAAATTGTCCATTGCATATTCACTAGGACCTACTAAAGCATTTTTAGCAGACGAGATGCGATTGTGTACGATATTGGGTTTATACAATTTATCATCCAAGCCCATGTCGTTGATTACCTGCTTTAAAACAGACCTTGAATCGTCGGTATCATAGATGGTAAAGCTCTGTGGATAGCCAAGTTTAGCTGCTTCTGCTCTTAAAATGCGTGCAAATACACTGTGGAAAGTGCCGATGTACAAGTTGCGGGCCTCGGTATTGCCAAGGGCTTTTTCTACCCTTTCTTTCATTTCGGCAGCGGCCTTATTGGTAAAAGTAAGCGCCAAGATATTAAATGAATCAACGCCACTATGCATTAAGTGCGCAATACGAGAAGTCAATACTTTTGTTTTACCACTTCCTGCTCCGGCAATAATCATCAAGGGCCCTTTAAGGTGCAGCACGGCCTCTTTTTGTTGTTCATTTAATCCGTTCAAATACGCTTGTTGCATCCTGCGAAGATACGTGTACTTGATGCAATTATAAAGCAGGTGGAAAACTAAAAAGGATAATTTTTTTAAAAATAGGTGCAAAAAAAATCAGGGCACCAGTTGAAGTGTGCCCTGAAAAATCTTGGTAGAAAGTTAAATCAATCTTTAAGAAAAGAATGATTGTTTTAACTTTCTACTTGTTCTCTAATAATTTAAAGAATTGATCTAATTGAGGTAAAATCACAATTCTTGTTCTTCTGTTTTTTGCTCTGTTTTCTGCATTATCATTACCAACCACTGGCGCATATTCACCTCTACCTGCTGCAGTCATACGCTTAGGATCTAAACCATAAGTATCTTGTAAAATACGCACGACTGTTGTGGCGCGCTTTACAGATAAATCCCAGTTGTCTTCTAATACAGAACCATTGTCTAATAATTGCTTAGAATCTGTATGTCCTTCTACCATAAATTCGATAGATGTCTGTGCTGCTAATACTTTAGCGACTTTACCTAATACAGTTTTAGCCTTATCAGTGATGTTAAAGCTTCCGCTTTTGAATAATAATTTATCAGAAATATCAACGTACACCACCCCCTTATCCACTTTCACATTTACGTCATCGTCGTTCAAGTCTCCTAATACACCTTTCAAGTTCATCACCAAATTCATGTTGATTGAATCCTTACGCGCAATAGAGCTTTGTAAGCCTTGAATATAAAGGTCTTTCGATCCAATATTTTCTAAAGACTTCTTAATGCTTTCTGCTTGTGCACCTGTTACAACAGACATGTCCTTCAATTGACTTAAGACCACATTGTTATTTTCTTTTAAAAAGTCGATTTGCTTATTTAAATCAGCCACTTGATTTTCTAAAGCTTTTCTTTCTGCAGCAATTTTATCTGTATCATTTTTTGCTTTTGAAGTTGCGTCTTGTGCATCACGGTATTTGCTTTGAAGGTCAGCGTATGCGCCATTTAATTGACCATATTTAGCTTCTGCTTCTTGTAATTTTTTAGGGCTAACGCAAGAGAAAGCACCTAAGCTTATAAGAGCAAGCGCTAAAAAAATTTTACTTTTCATGTTAAATCTGTTTTTAGTATATGAATAATCAAGTTATTACTGCGACAAAAATAAGAAACTACGGCATAGGAATAAAACAAAAATGAAAAATCACTTGTTTTTAACAAACTATATCGTCTGTGATGCCATATTCTGGAACATAGCCCTCATATTCTTTAAAAAAATTGACAATGGAGCGCAAATCGGCAGATTCGTCATCGCTTGTAAAGAAAGGGTCTGCAAATACTACACGTCTTTTGCCAAAATCAAAGCCTACCATCAAAATGGGCACCCCTGCGTTTTTAGCGATATGGTAAAAACCTGTTCTAAATTTAAGGACCTTTGTTCTTGTGCCTTCTGGGGAAATTGCAATATGAAAGTGTTCATTTTGGCCATATAGGGCCACCACCTGATCTACCATATTGTTCTTTTTGCTTCGATCTACAGGTAGCCCCCCTAAAAGCCTTAAAAACCACCCAGTAATGGGGTTAAAGAGCTCTTTTTTACCAAAAAACCGCACAAATTTAAAATGCATTTGTTGGCGTACCGCTAAACCAAGGAAAAAATCTACACCATGGGTATGGGGCCCCGCTATGATCACAGATTGCTTTAATGTATACGGAAAATTGCCTTCCGTTTTCCAACCCCTCACTGTAAAAAACCACCACGCCAAAAATTGCTGAAACATATAATAAAATTAAAGATGCATTAATAGGCCTGCATTATGAATTGAATGGACCTCTGAAGCTACTATTTTTTCTGTTTTGAA
>CAXNMZ010000114.1:0-5211 GCA_964203125.1 Chitinophagales bacterium
GTTCAAATGTTGATGTTATTTAGTCTGGCTCAAGAAGATGTCTTTGCTTTGGATGATTTGGGTATTCAACAAGCCATGATTCGTTTGTATAAAATTAAATATGATACCAAGAAGGAATTGCATACCAAGATGTTGACTATTTCAAATAAGTGGACGCCATTTAGAAGTTATGCTTGTTTGCATTTGTGGCAATGGAAGGATCAAGGTGCTATTTAGTTTGCTTTGTACAATGGATGTTTGATATCATGGTAAAATGCAAATTGCCATCCTGCTTCTTGTCCTTGTTCCCACCATTTTTGTCTCCATTCCATCGCCAATTTTCCATCCATATCATATTTGGCTACAAATTTTGATTTGAGTTGTTGTAATTGTGGTGCTACATCTGCACCAAAGAAAAAGATCTCATGGTCCTCTTTGATCCATGCCACTTGATGATAAGGACAATGTCCACCTGTGAGTAAATAATGAATGCTATCATTTATGACACCTTGATCATCATCTAGCCAAACTACTTTTGAAAAATCCGCTAAGAATTCAAATTGTTCTTTAATATAGGAGGCTGTTGGCTTGCTCATGGCCAAATCAAATTCTCTCTTTTGTACATAATAGGTGGCGTAGGGGAAACTTACATAGCGCGCTTTAGATGTAGCGTCAATATAACTCATACCACCTGCATGGTCTTTATGTAAATGACTCATGAAGACTTTTGTCACTGAGCTTGGATTGATACCAATCGCCATTAAATTTTCGTGGATTTGCAAGACCCCTTGTTTGTTCATGTACCCCAAGCCAGTATCCAATAAAATGATATCCTTTTCGGTAATCACTACAAATGGCTGAATCTCCACAAGTATGCTTCCCTTGGGACGATCTTGTATCTGCTCTCTTTGGGTATCGAATGGAATAAATACTTTGGTTTGATCAATGCTAAAACTGCCTTCTGATAATGGATAAATACGCATACTGCAAAAATACAATTATCGAAGTACCATTTGCCTATCTGCATCCAATCTTAGTAAAATAAATATCAAGGCCGTAAATGTAAGTAAGGAGGAGCCACCATAACTGATCAAGGGCAATGGGATACCCACTACTGGGAACAAGCCAATGGTCATGCTGATATTGACTGCAATATGAAAAAAGAAAATCCCAACAACACTATAGGCATACACTCTAGAGAATGTACTTCTTTGTCTTTCTGCTATTCGGATTAATCTAAACAAGAAAAATAAGTATAAGCCTAAAAAGGTGAATGTGCCAACAAATCCAAAAGCTTCGCCGATAGATGTAAAAATAAAATCTGTATTTTGCTCGGGCACATACTTGCCTCTTGTTTGTGTCCCTTTTAAAAAGCCCCTTCCCCAAAATCCACCAGAACCAATTGCGATTTTACTTTGCTTCACATTATAGTCGTCGGGCTTTCTACTTTTTTTCCCACTTTCAATTAAACTCGCTGCCGCTTTTTTATTTAAACCACAATCGTATTCTTTTCCAACCATGCTATAAATACGTGTTGTTTGATAGCATTCTAAAACATTATTAAAGATATAAGGTACTGCAAAACGTACAGTGCTAATTGAAATCATCCAAATAAGTACTATAACAAAAATGGCTTGTTTATTGCGTTTAAAACGCTTGCCTAAATACAATAATAGGATTCCTGCAATGACCGATAAAATGATCGCTAAAAGGGTAGGCTCTAATAATAAGGTTGCAATGATCAGTATTGAAAAAGATAATAAAATGATAAGTATAATAGGAGGTAGACCCTCTCTATACATGGCAAATATGAATGCGCTGTAGACTAAAGCCAATCCTAATTCATGTTGTCCGATTGATAAAATGGCTGGTATGGCGATCATTGCCCCAGCAATTAAATGGGATTGAATTTTTGAAAAATCAGTTTCAGGTCTTGATATAAATTTAGCTAATGCAAGGGCAGTAAAAACCTTACACAATTCTGCAGGTTGTAAATTAAATCCTCCTGCAATGGGTATCCAGCTTTTGGATCCATTGATTTCTTTTCCAATTAGAAAGGTGGCCAACATCAATAGGAGACCACTAGCAAATAAGATATTGGCTAATGCAGTAAAAACCTTGCTGTCTGTTAATAAAATAAATAGCCCAACAAAGGAACAAAAAATTAAAAAAAAGAACTGTTTACTATAGCTGGTTTTCCCACTTATAAAACTAGTTGCCCAATCGGCATTAGGGTTGTATTCAACCATGAAAATCGCTAAGATACCAATACATGCCATCATCAGGTATAAAACAATTACAGCAAAGTCGGTGCCTTTAGAAAAATTATTATCGTAATTAGAGGTCATAATTTATGGATTGAGCTTTTTCTTTTTATCCGTATTGGGAAGCAAGCTGTCCTTATTCGTTTTATCTGTATTTGGCAATGGGGCAGGAGGGGTTGTATCTTTTGTTTTTGTTTTCACCACACCTTCTGCTAACATCTCCATATCCCAAACGTCTGATAATTCATCGTTATTGTACTCGATAGGGGTGAGGTAAGCAGACTTATTATTTTGAACATACCAGTTTTTAATGGCTTGTGGCATTAAGTCAACTTGAGCAAGGTTATCCGCTTTCAATTGACTTTCTTTTGTGAGCGTATCATTTAAATATTGCTCCATCAATAATCCCCCGATTGGTCCAGCCCAAGTGGATCCATATCCTGCATTTTCTACAATCACTGCAACCGCAATGGTAGGATTGTCTTTTGGCGCAAAGCAAACAAACAAAGAGTGGTTTTTCCCGTGTGGATTTTGCGCTGTTCCAGTTTTAGCGCAATAGTCATGACCAGGTACTTTAATGAATGCAGCAGTTCCAAATACCGTCACATCATGCATCCCTTCTTTGATCACATCAAAATATTCCTTTGGTATTTTTGTTATTTTTTGTTTGGTTCTAAATGGGGCTAATTGTGCGGCTTCTTCTTCGGTCTCGGATTCAATACTATCTACAAAATGGGGTGTATAATAATAACCTTCATTGGCAATGAATGCCATAGAGTTTGCTAGTTGTAGCGGTGTTGCAGTCATTCTATCTTGACCAATTCCGAGGGTCAACATATAACAACTATTCCAGTATTTTGGATTACCAAAGTCTTTACTGTATTGCGCCGTGTCAGGAATATTCGCTTTGTTTTCACTAGGTAAGTCCACTCCAAGTTTACGTCCAAATCCAAATGCATTCATGTATTCTTTCCACTTTACATAGCCTTCTTTAGCAGATTTGTATTTTGGGTTGTCAATGGCCATTCTAAATACCTGTAAGAAATAAGAGTTACATGAATAAGCCAGTGCCAATTGTAGATTCGCAGCATGTCCAGCATTATGGTGTTCACATTTTCTTGGGTCACCACAAGCACCATAAGATCCAAAACAATTGTATCCGTAATTTGGCGTGATCAATCCTTCGTCCAATGCAATCAACGCACCTAATGGTTTAAATGTGGAACCTGGAGGATATTGACCTTTAATAGCTCGATTGTAGATAGGTCTAGCCGTATCTAATAGCAACCTGCCAATTGTTTTCCTTCTTTTGCTACCTGTTAATAAATTTGGATTGTAGCCTGGACTAGAAGCCATGGCAATCACACCGCCCGTTTTAGGATTGATCGCAACGGCACTTCCAATTTTATTTTGTAATAATTTCTCCGCTAGTTGTTGTACTTGAACATCCACGCTTGTATACAAATTTTTACCTGCAATGGCAGTTGTATCAAATTCCCCTTTTTCATAGGGGCCTTGTATCTTTCCTTTATTATCTCTTAAATATCTATTGACACCTCTTTGACCCATCAATACGGTTTCATAATTTTTTTCTAATCCAGTCATGCCTGCATAGTCACCCATTTCATATCCTTCTGATTCATGCTTTTTTAAAAAGTTCACATCTACTTCTGCCACATAACCCAACACATGCGCTGCTGTATTATAAGGATAGCTTCGGATCGAACGTTCTGATAAAGAGAAACCAGGAAATCGGTATAAGTTTTCGTTTAATTGTGCATAAAGTTCAGGGGTTAAAAAAGGCTCAAATAATCCGGCTTTTACCCTTGTATTTTTAATAATCGCTTCCACAATTCGCTTACTATATTCTGCTTTATCAATCTGGAGTATATCGCATAATGCTGCTGTATCAACCCCTTTAGCTTCGTTAGGGATCACCACTAAGTCATAACTAATGGTATTTTCTAAAAGTGCTCTCTTTTTTCGATCGTAAATAATGCCACGATCTGGGTAGATGATTTTTCTAAAAATGGCGTTATTGTCTGCAGCCAGTTTGTATTTATTAGAAACAACTTGAAGACTCACTAATTGTCCTACAATCAGAAAAAAAACAGTACCAATAATAATTTGAATAATTCCACCTCTATTCTGATTGTATACTGACATGTATTATCTTTTTAGCTTCCTTCTGTTCAGTAAGAGTTCTGCTAGTAAAATTAATAGCATACTCATCCCACTTGTAAAAAATACTTTCCCAATGAAATAGCCAAAGTCACCAAATTGCAACCACTCCAATAAAACTAAATAAAAGTGGTGTATAAACGTAATTGAAAAAATGTAAATCATAAAAGGCCCCCATCCCATGGTACCAATACTTGGCTCCTTGGATAATTCCTCCGATACTTCTTGTGCTAATAGAATATTTAAAATAGTTGGTCTAATGTATCCAATCAATGAAGCTGCTGCTGCATGTAATCCTGGGGTATTTGTAAACGTATCTAAAGTGTACCCAATAGCAAAGCCTAATAAAGTAGTGGCTATCCTGCTTGTCCCAAATGGCAACCAAAGGATAAAAATAAAATACAAATAGGGTGTAATGAATTGATGAATAGGCGGAATTTCATTCAAAATGATAATCTGTATCAATAAGAGTAGTATGAATCTTGCACTATTTTTTAGAAGATTATTCATTGCCTTCCCCCTTTTGCTCAATATCGGCTTGAGCTTCCATTCTTTTATTTTGAACTAGGTATACAAATTCTAAATTATAAAAATTGGTAGCAGATTTAATATTCAAAGTCAAGAAATTGCTAGAAGGATCCTTAATAATACTTGTAACCCTTCCAATCATCAATTGCGCAGGGAAACTAGAGGAATAGGGGCTTGTCAATACAGTGTCTCCTATTTTAGGGGAAGCACTTTTTGAAATATTTTTTAACAATAAAATATCTGGACTCTTTCCATCCCA
>CAXNMZ010000115.1:0-5108 GCA_964203125.1 Chitinophagales bacterium
ATTAAAGAAATAGGATTTTATTTAAGAACGAAAAAGAAATTGCAATATTGTCTATGTTTATTGAACAAAACTTTTCAAAAGAAAAAAGAGGCTGGTTAGAAGTCGTTTGCGGTAGTATGTTTAGTGGTAAAACCGAAGAATTGATTAGAAGACTTAAAAGAGCTCAAATCGCAAATTTAAAAGTAGCAATCTATAAGCCTGCCACAGATACCAGATTTGATAAAGAGAAAGTGGTGAGTCATGATGCCAATTCTATCCCTTCTATCCCAATTGATTTGGCAAAGAATATTTTATTACTTGCAGAAGATGCAGATGTCATAGGTATTGACGAAGCACAATTTTTTGACGAAGGGATTATTCCTGTTTGTGAAACTCTTGTGATGCAAGGTAAAAGAGTCATTGTCGCTGGTTTGGATATGGATTATTTAGGTAAACCATTTGGGCCTATGCCACAACTTTTAGCCATAGCTGATTTCATTACTAAATTACATGCCATTTGTGTACAATGTGGCCATTTAGCCAATGTATCCTACAGAACTAGCGAGGAAGAAGGTACCGTTGTATTGGGTGAAAAAAATAATTATGAACCAAGATGTAGAATCTGCGCAGCAAAATAAGCCTACCCACTGAATGAAAGAATCGCTTAAAAATATCACTTCGCTTCTTAAAAAAGACCTGCTACTTGAGTGGAGACAGCAGTATACTTTTTTTGGGATCTTGATTTATTTAGCATCTACCACTTTTGTGATCTACTTAACGATGGGGCTTCCAGAAGATAAAGTATGGAATGGACTTTATTGGATCACTTTACTTTTTATTTGTATCAATGCTGTTGCAAGAAGTTTCTTGCAAGAAGGGAGAGGACGGATGCTTTATTTTTATTCGATTGTTAGCCCCGTTAATTTTATTTTATCAAAACTCATTTTCAATAGTTTACTTATGTGCATCATGAGTGCATTGAGTTTGATGCTATTTATGGTGCTGCTTGGCAATCCACTAACACATATTGTATTATTCTTTGGAATAAGTTGCTTGGGTGGAATAAGTTTAAGCTTGGTATTTAGCTTTTTAGCAGCGATTGCTGCAAAAGCGCAACAACCTTCCGCCATCATGGCCATTCTTGGATTTCCTTTGATTATCCCTCAACTACTTTTGTTGATGAAAATTGCGAATATTGCATTCTCTGATATTGTGCAAAACGGATTACCTCAACTTGTAGGTTTATTGGTTGGATTTGACATCATGATTATTGCACTTGCGTACATTCTTTTTCCATTCTTATGGAAAGACTAATTCAAATTACAAATCGCAACTAGAATTGTAAATGTCGCACGGTCATTCCGTCGTTGATCAATTGTTTCAATGATTCAATCCCAATAGACAAATGACGCTCTACAAATTCTGCAGTGACGATACTATCGCTGGCTTCTGTTTTTACTCCCTCAGGCACCATTGGAGAGTCACTCACTAACAATAATGCTCCTGTTGGAATCTTATTATAAAATCCTACTGTAAAGATGGTGGCGGTTTCCATATCAATGGCATATGCCCTTACTTGGGTTAAGTAGTTTTTAAACTCTTCATCATGCTCCCAGACTCTTCGGTTGGTCGTATAGACTGTGCCAGTCCAATAATCAATATTGTTATCTCTTATAGTTGTTGAAATTGCTTTTTGTAAAGCAAAGGCAGGTAAGGCTGGTACTTCTGGTGGAAAATAATCATTGGAGGTACCCTCTCCTCTTAATGCCGCGATAGGCAGTATTAAATCCCCTACTTTATTTCTTTTCTTCAATCCTCCACATTTTCCTAAGAACAAAACCGCCTCGGGTTGTATTGCAGTTAATAAATCCATAATAGTTGCAGCACCAGGGCTACCCATTCCAAAATTAATAATGGTAATGCCTTCTGCAGTGGCGCACTGCATTGGACGATCTAAACCTATGATTTCAACATGGTGTCTTTCTGCAAACATCTTCACATAATTGCTGAAATTGGTCAATAGGATATACTTTCCAAATTGATCTAAACTCGCTCCAGTATACCTTGGTAACCAGTTTTCTACGATTTCTTCTTTTGTTTTCATAAGCTTATCTTTGATCTGATACTCTATAAAATTAACTTATTTTTTCCAATTCATGATTTTAGTTGATTTCCCTGCATATGACTTTAAAATCCAATCAATTGGTGGAAAAGACCAAATCTTTGATCCTTGTAGGAAAAAATGGGTGGCGCTTACCCCAGAGGAATGGGTTAGGCAAAATTTATTACAATACCTCATTCAAGTTTGTAAATACCCTACCGAACTCATAGCAATTGAAAAAACAATTCAGTTGGGAACACTCAATAAAAGATTTGACATCCTTGTTTATCGTGGGACCACCCCATGGATGATTATTGAATGTAAGGAAGCAAATACGCTACTTAACGAAAAAACCATTCTTCAATTGTTGCAATACCAACAAGTATTGGATGCCACTTATTTAATCGCATCTAACGGACCTACCACAATTGGGGCTGAAATAAAAATGGGGAACCTGCATATGTTGCAACAGTTCCCCAATTATGTGGACCCTAACCTTGAAAAAGATTAAGGGAAGATTCCTAGTTCTGTATAAGAGTGTGCTACTTTATTAATTGCACAAACATAAGCTGCAGTTCTCATATCTGGTATAGATGGATTGGCATTCCATATATCCATAATTTCTCTCGTTGCATTAATCATCGTTTCTTCCAATCCACTATGCACTAAGTCAATTTCATCAGGACCATGCGCAATGACTGCTCTTTCTGTAGGACTTACTTTTTTACCAGTCAACTCTTCCATTTGATTGATGAGATTGATGTTTGCATTTTCTGTAAAACGCTTTTCTAAACGACCATATCTAACGTGGCTTAAGTTTTTTAACCACTCAAAATAAGATACAGTTACACCACCTGCATTCAAATACATATCTGGAATAACTAAGACCCCTTTCTTTGTTAAAATTTCATCCGCTTCTGGTGTTAAAGGTCCATTTGCAGCTTCACCAATCATCTTAGCTTTAATTTTTGGTGCATTGTTTTTATCAATGACATTTTCTAAGGCTGCAGGAATTAAAATATCACATTCCATTTCCAATGCATCTGAACTCTTTTCAATATTGGTTGCTCCTGGAAAATTCAAGATACTACCTGTGGTTTTTCTGTGTTGGAATACGGCTTCTTCATCTAACCCATCTGCACAGTAAATAGCCCCTTCAAATTCAGCGATTGCAATGACTTTAGCACCATGTGATCTAAAGAATTTTGCAGAGTAATAACCCACATTTCCTAAGCCTTGTACAATCACGCGCTTATTCTCAATACCAATTGTTAACCCTAATTTCTTCATCACATCTTCCATCAAACAAACTTCTCTCACGCCATAAAAAACACCCAATCCAGTGGCTTCTTTACGTCCTCTCACACCGCCCAATGATACTGGTTTTCCTGTCACACAACCGGCTGCATCAATTTCACCTGGCTTCAATGATTGATAGGTATCCACAATCCAAGCCATTTCTCTTTCGCCGGTTCCATAATCAGGTGCAGGCACATCGATACCAGGACCAATAAAATTTTTCTTCACTAATTCAGAAGTATATCTTCTAGTTATTTTTTCTAATTCATAGGTGCTTAAAGATCTTGGGCTAATTTTAATACCACCCTTCGCTCCTCCAAATGGCACATTCACAATAGCGCATTTGTAGGTCATCAAAGCAGCCAATGCCATCACTTCATCTTGATTTACAGCAAGGCTAAATCGGATACCACCTTTACATGGTGATTTATGTTGCGAATGTTGCACTCTGTATGCTTCAATCACTTCGATTCTGCCATCATCCATTTTTACTGGAAAACGCATACTGTAAATACTATTACAAGCTTTAATTTGCTCAAGCAATCCTGTCTCCCAATTGGTGAACTTAGATGCTTTGTCGAAACTTTTTTCTACACTCTGAAAAAAACTGTACTCTGATGTTGTTGACATATCCTTTTATTTTTCTAGTTGTTTAATTTTTTTATCGATTGAATTGACATACAAAAAAAGTCCAATAAGCACAATACAAACGACTGCCATGACTAAGAAGATTTTTCCGTTCTGCAACATAATACTTTGTGATGCTGCCTGTTGTAATTGTAATAAGGTTAACATATATTTAATAATTGTAGGTTATAAGATGCCTTCTTTTTTTAATTGGATCATTTGTACACGAATTTTCAAGGTCGTAATCCAAACACCTAATAAAGTCCAACCAATCACTGCTGGATAAAATACAGTGCGCATATTCGCGGACATATCCTTACCATTGATACCAGGATTACCATCACTTCCCTGTCCACCAGGATGCAAGGACTCGGTTAATCTAGGTAGGATCCAAAGTGTCGGAAACAACATGAAAAATGAAAAAATATTATAGACTGCAGAAAGTCTTGCTTTTTTTTCTGCATCCACTAAACTGCCTCTTAAAACAAAATAGGCGAAGTAAATCAGTAATGCAATAGCAGCCCCATTCTGTTTTGGATCACCTACCCAAGGACTACCCCATTGGTAATTGGCCCATAATGCCCCAGTAATGATGCCCAAAATACCAAAAATTAACCCCATGGCCGCATAAGCTTGCGCATACACATCATGCACCAAACTAGATGACCTTAAATATTTAATAGAATACACTAAAGAAACAAACAATAATATCATCATGCCAAACCACATGGGCACATGAAAAAAGAAAGTACGGATGGACTCCTGCATGCGGTCGTCTAACTTAGGTACTTTCACCAAAAAACCATAGGTACAAGTGTACAAAAGCAAAATAAAAGACAACAATTTCCACCATTTTTTATGCAGCATAGATTCTTAATATTTGATCGATTAGCTCTAAAACTAACGGCTGTTTGGCAAAATTACAGCTTTTAAATGAACCGCCTAATTTTAGGGCAAATCTTATATTGGCAAATTTACGGCGATTTTGTACATTTGCCTCCATAATTTTCATGCCGTAACATGAAGCGAACTGCCCCGTAAGGCTGTAGTAAACTTAATGTGGCTATCATTTAAAAATAGACACAAATGAAACTTTCCCAAT
>CAXNMZ010000116.1:0-5084 GCA_964203125.1 Chitinophagales bacterium
TATTTAGCATTGCAGTCTACAGGATTGCCAAAAAATAGGATCATAGGAATGGGTGGTGCATTAGACAGTGCTAGATTCAAATATCAATTGAGTGCGCATTTAAACTGCAGCCCTCAGACTTAAACGCAATTGTCATTGGTGGGCACGGCGATACCACTATGATCCCTTTAATCAAGCATGCAACTTTGAATAGTATTTCGGTAACAAAATTCTTGTCAGAGGAACAACAACAACAAATCATCAATGATACCATGGTGGGTGGTGCCACTTTAACTAAATTATTAGGAACTTCTGCTTGGTATGCGCCAGGTGCTGCAGGAGCAGCATTGGTAGAAAGCATTGTACGTGACGAAAAGAAATTATTCACTTGTTGCGTAAGCTTAAACGGCGAGTATGGCCAAAAAGATATTTGCTTAGGTGTGCCTGTTGTGATTGGCAAGAATGGATGGGAAAAGATTGTTGAAATGGATTTATCTGCAGACGAGCAAGCAGCATTCAATAAGAGTGCAGATGCAGTTAGAAGCATGAACGACGTATTGAAGACTTTATAATCTTTGTACTTGTCTATAATAAACAAAGCCTCGCATTGCGAGGCTTTGTTTATTTAAGCAGGTGACCAATCAATAGAATTTAACCAATCATTTCTTTAAAATAGGCAATCGCTTTATCGGCTATCGATTGTAGGTCTTGCTTTTTCATGCACGCAAAATGTCCTTGTGGACAATGGTTCGTGCCGTAATTGGAACAGGGCTGACATGGCAGATTGGGCACAATTGCATTAAAGTACATTTCGTTGTTAGTTTTTTTACTTTCTTCTTGCACTGTTGGGTAATAAGGCTCTACTTGCAGAGCTGGAGAAGTGGCACCCCAAATCGCCACCGTCTTTTTATGAAAAGCACAAGCAATGTATAAAAAACCAGTGTCATGCGAAATAACTGTCCTCGATTGCTTTACCAAGATGGCCGATTCATGTAAATTAAATTTTCCACAAGCATTCAATATTTTAATTGGATTGATTGCTTCAATCGCTGCACCTTCTGCTTGGTCTTCCTTTCCTCCAATTAAAACAATTGGGTAAGGAATTTTATGACAAAGTGCTTGTAAGGATGCAATAGGTAATTTTTTACTTGCATAAGAGGCCCCAATCACCAATGCGATATAGCCAGACTGAAAGGCTGCAGGCAATGCATTGGATGAAAGTGTTGCTTCTTTTGAAATAAAGTAGTCCAATCCTTTCCCATCATTCACTACACCTAAACTTGATAATGCGTCTAGGGAGCGATCTACTATATGCCTAGCTGGCATGAAGTTGAGATGCAACTTCGTCAATAAAAATTTTTGAAGGCTGAGCTTTTTATAGGATAAACTAGGAACGCCTAATGCTTTTTGAATTTGGTAAGTTCTATAATTTTTATGCAAGTCGATGATGTAGTCAAAATTACATGCCTTTAAATTGCTGATAGTCGCATTCAAATCTTTATCAAAATAATGGAAATGATCGATATATGGATTGGCGATTGTCACCGCTTTCATAGCCTCCTTCGTTAAAAAATGAATCTCTACGCCCGGAATCTGCTGCTTGGCGCAACGAATAGCTGGCGTGGTGAATACAATATCCCCTATAGAAGAAAAACGGATGAATAATAAGCGCATAGTGCTTAACAATTTAATCGATTGCTATGTATAAAAATATCAACTACGGTAAAGGGTGATCCTGCTCTAGAAAATCTAAATCTTTATGGTAGGTCTCTTCTGTAAAAATAAATGCAATCATGGTGACACCCATTACGATGCTACCAGTTACAATACCACTTTGCACAATGGTCCAGCCCATTGACTTTTGCATGATGTCTAAAAATAAAAAGTTAATCAGTGGCAAAGCGCCTCGGACCATATTCGGAATCGTCGTTGCTGCAGTGGCTCTTAAATTGGTACCAAATTGTTCGGCAGCCATTTGATTGAAGATGGCCCAGTAACCTGTACTAAAGCCTAAGAAAGCGCATATGGCATACATTCTTGAATCACTATTGTTGAAGGCGCTAAAAAATAAAACCATCCCAATTATACTGAGCATGTAAAATAAAAACAAAGCTTTTTTTCTGCTTTCAAAAAATTGACTCACCCAGCCTATTAATAAGTCACCAACAGCAATACCAATGTATGCAAACATCACAGACTTGCCTGAATCAATTAAATTATCACCATACAATCCAGTGGCAAATTTATTACTGTAGTTGACCATGACACCTATCACAAACCAAGTTGGCAATCCAATTAAAATGGCTTTAATATATTTTGAAAATCTTTTGTAAGAAGTAAAAAACATAAAGAAATTACCCTTCACAGCATTGCTCAATTTAACAGACTCAAACATAAAGGACTCGGCCACACGCACACGTAAGATCAATAAAAAGAAACCTAATCCTCCGCCAATTTTATAACACAGTCTCCAGTCTTGGGTATACTTAAATGTAAAATAAGCAAAGACCGCTCCAGATAAACCAATCCCTGCGACCATGGAAGTACCAATCCCTCTTTTATTTTTTGGTAACATCTCTGATACCAATGTAATCCCTGCTCCTAGTTCTCCTGCAAGACCAATACCACCAATGAATCTGCAATACGCATACTGGTCTACTGTTTGAACATAGCCCGTAACAATATTTGCAACAGAGTATAAAAGGATGGAGCCAAATAACACTTTCAATCTACCTAACTTATCACCAATCACACCCCATAAAATACCGCCTATTAATAATCCTGACATTTGCCAGTTAATGATATGCGCACTATCTAAAATGATGGTTTCTAATGTAGACCCAACTGCAAGTACACTTGGCTGGCGCACAATAGTGAATAAAAGTAAATCGTAGACATCCACAAAATAGCCCAATGCAGCTACAAATACAGGCAAAGAAAAAAGTCCAATTTGCTTATTATTCATTCAAGAAAATTTATGAATTACGCTTTTTTAGTGCGATGTGAAATCAAATTAATAATGATTGGCAATGTGGTGATACCAACAATTCCCAACACAATCACTTCTAAGTGATTTTTTAAATCAAAATTGAAACGAGCCAGAATCCAAGACTGTAAAAAATATCCAGCACATAGCATACTTCCCACCCATGCTAAGCAACCAATAATATTAAAATACATGAACTTGGCTTTATCCATTTTTACAATACCTGCAACAATAGGTCCAAAAGTTCTGATGATAGGAATGAACCTTGCGATTATAATTGCACGTCCTCCATGTTTTTTATAAAACGTCTCTGCTTGTATCAAATATTTTTTCTTGAAAAAAAGATTTTCCTTCCAATCAAACATGGTTGGCCCCACTTTATTGCCAAATACATACCCCACATAATTACCTAGGATACCTGCAGTAGAAATAAATATGAAAAGTATAAATAAATTGATCCATTGATTATCAGAAGCGTAAATTTCTGCAGCCAATGGTGCACAATAAATGCCTGCTACAAACAATAAACTATCTCCCGGCAAAAAGAAGCCAGCAAATAAGCCAGTCTCTGCAAAAACCACTAATAAAAGCAACCATAATCCACCATGCTCAATATAAAATTGTGGCTGTAACAATTGACTCCAATGAAATGCTTCTAATAAAATGATCATGCTATAATTTGAAAATTAAACTTGTTGTGGTTCCGTTAATTCCCCTTCCCATTTGCTGACTGCAGTGGTTGCTAAACTATTCCCCAATACATTGGTTGCAGATCGGAACATGTCACAAAAATGATCGATAGGTAAGATTAATGCAATCCCTTCTGGAGGAATATTAAACATAGCGCAAGTTGCTGTAACAACGACCAATGATGCTCTTGGAACACCCGCAATGCCCTTGCTCGTTAACATTAACACCACCAACATAGTCAATTGCGTTCCGATATCTAAATGAATGCCATAAGCTTGCGCAATAGCCATACTCGCAAATGTCATGTACATCATACTACCATCTAAGTTGAAGGAATAACCTAAAGGCAAAATGAAAGAAACAATTTTATCCTTGCAACCAAATCGCTCTAGCTCTTCGGTTAATTTTGGAAATACAGCTTCACTACTAGTGGTACTAAATGCAATCACCAATGGTGTCGTAATATGCTTTAATAAGGAAGGCACACGATTTTTTAAAATCAAATAACCAACGCCTAAAAGCACAATCCATAAGGCACCAATCCCTACTAAAAAGTACAATAAATATTTACCATAAAAAATGAAAATGGTTAAGCCCTTTGTGGCAATGACTGCTGCAATAGCACCAAAAACACCCAATGGTGCAAAGTTCATTACATAGCCTACCATTTTTAAAATAATATGCGCGACTGTATCCAAAGCTTTAATAAATCCTTTTGCAGGCTCCCCAATGGCTGCGGCAGCCACCCCAAAGAAAATACTAAAGATGACGATTTGTAAAATTTCATTGGTAGCCATGGCTTCAAACATACTCTTTGGAAACACATGCTCCACAAAATTGATCACACTAAAGGACTGGGTCTTACCCATTAAATCTTTCACGCCCGAGGTATCCCCTACTGTCAAATCCAATCCCTCACCTGGCTTTAATAGATTCACCAACACTAAGCCAATCAATAAACTAATTAAGGAGGCAGACAAGAACCACAATAAGGCCTTGCCACCAACACGTCCAACCGTTTTAAGATCCCCCAACTTTGCAATCCCAACGACCAATGTCGTAAACACCAATGGCGCGATGATCATTTGAACCAATCTCAAAAAGATGGTAGTGAGTAGCTTCACATTTTTAGCGAAGCTATCAATGGTTGCTTGGTCCTTGCCTTCATGAATAAAGTAGCCCAAAATGGCACCTGCCACCATCGCGATGACAATGTATACTGTGAGTTTGTTAGATTTTTTCATAGGATGCTTAATGCTGCAATATAACACATAAGTTCTAAAAAATAGACGTCTACAAAATTTGAGTTCGCCCCTTTTTTTTAGCTAAAACAACTCCATAATTGCAAAAAAAATGCTACTTTTCAACTTAAATAGAAACCAATTATATTATGAGTTTATTTAGAAAGAAAGATTTGTCTGCCATGTTA
>CAXNMZ010000117.1:0-5075 GCA_964203125.1 Chitinophagales bacterium
TTTTTTCATGTGTCTATTTAAATTGCTTGTTTGTGTAATTGTTTATATTTATCCATTAATTCATGTCCTTTCACTGTCATCAATCCATACACAAAGTGTTCCATCAATTGGGTGTGTACTTCAATGGAATTGAATTTGTTCAAAGGAAAGAGGTGAAGGTTAAATGGAATAAATACAGTTTCTAATCGAAATTTTGAAATGATATCAATATCAAGATCTTTTCTATAACATCCTTCCTCAATGCCCTTCTTTAAATTTTGTTTGATCAAGGAGAATAAAAATTCATCCTTATGATTCTTGATCATATCAAAAGAAGACGAAAAATGTTTTTCCAATTCCATCATTGAATTCGGATTCATAGTTTGTGTCATGGCCTTCATATTCTCCATCACCAAAAACATTTCATGAATGGCGTTCTCTGCTTTTGTTTTACAGGCTTCACAACTAAGTTCATGGTTCTTTAATTCAAGGTTCACCACCGCTTTCACCAAATCATCTTTATCCTTATAATATAGATAAATGGTCTTCTTGCTGATCCCCAATTGATTGGCTAAATCGTCCATGGTCACCTGTCTCAAACCAGACTGGAGCATCAAATCCCTTGATTTTAACAGTATTCTTTCTTGCATAGTTTCAGTTGAAGGCGCAAAACTAAGAAAACTTTAGACGTTTTCAAAGTTTCCACGATAAAATCTGTATTAATTATTGAAAAATGACCGAAATGAGTGAAATTTGTCTCTAAATCAGCATAAAAATGCCCAGTTTAAGGCAAAAACTCAACAGAAAACAGATTTTGGGCTTCATGGCTCAATTATTCTTTCAAGGGGTGGTGGTATTGGCACCTATTGGGGTGACCGTATGGGTGGTGGTAAGCCTATTCAACTGGGTAGACAATTTTTTACCTAATTTATTAAATGTCCTTTTTCCTCTTCAGTTCGCCGCAGTGAACGGACAAATACCAAAAGTAACTGGTCTTGGATTTTTAGTGGCCCTATTATTAGTATTAGTTGTAGGATGGCTATCCTCTTTATTCTTTGTAGAAAGATTGGTTTCTGTTTTTGATAAGGTTTTAGAAAAAACACCGGGGATTAAAATTATTTACTCATCGGTCAAAGATTTCTTAGAAGCATTTGCGGGTAATAAGAAAAAATTTGATCAACCCATTTTAGTGAATGTGGATGCGACAGATGTTTGGAGAATTGGTTTCATCACACAAAACGATAGCGCACATTTTGGATTAGCTGATTTTGTAACAGTTTATGTGCCGCATTCCTATGCTATTTCTGGTATCACTTATATCGTCCCACCAACAAGAATAAAAAAATTACCAAAAGGCCTTGGTGCCGCAGAAGCTATGAAGTACGTGGTTTCTGGAGGTGTCACTACCATGGATGAGCAGGCTGAGCAGGAAGCGCATAGCGATTCATTATAAATGTAAGCGAATCATTTTTCAAATAATAGTACATGCAATTACATAATTTTAATTCAGGCCCTTCTATATTACCAAAAGAAGTCATGGATGAAGCAGCAGCAGCGATTCATGATTTTAATGGAACAGGTTTATCTATATTAGAGATAGGACATAGAACACCGCATTTTGTGGAGGTAGTAGAAGAAGCAAAACAAATCGTAAAAAGATTGATGGGGATTGGCGATGATTATGAAGTGTTGTTTTTACAAGGAGGTGCCACGATGCAGTTCATGCAAGTACCCATGAATTTATTAGATGAAAATGGATTAGCAGCAATTTGTGACAATGGCATCTGGGGGCATAAAGCAGTCAAAGAAGCACAAATTTTTGGACCAATTAAAGTCGTATCAGATACCAATGCAGACAAGCATACGCATATCAAAAAGACCTTTGAATTGCCCGCCAATACCAGTTATTTACATATTACGACCAATAATACCGTGGAGGGAACCCAATGGCATAGCTACCCACAGCTTGGTGTGCCATTAGTGGGCGATATGAGTTCGGATATTTTTTGTAGACCCACGCCATTTCATCAGTTTGATTTAATCTATGCGGGTGCACAAAAAAATATGGGCGCAGCAGGTGTAACAATGGTCGTCGTAAAAAAAGCAATCCTAGGAAAAACAAACAGATCTATCCCTGCTATTTTAGATTATCAAAAACATATAGAAGCAGGCTCTTTATTAAACACGCCACCTGTGTTTTCGATTTATGTAAGCTTGCTCACATTAAGATGGATTGAAAAACAGGGAGGATTGGTAGAGATGGAAAAAAGAAATACCGCCAAAGCAAATTTATTATACGACACAATAGATGCATCCGAACATTTTTATTGTCCTATTGCAAAGGAAGACAGAAGCATTATGAATGCAGTTTTCTTTTTAAAAGATCAAACAAAAGAAGCCGCTTTTTTAACTTTGTGTAAAGAAAATGGCATGATTGGTGTGAAAGGTTATAGAACAGTAGGTGGTATTAGAGTAAGCATGTACAATGCGATGCCTATGTCAAGTGTAGCCGCGTTTTGCGACTTAATGAAAGCTTTTGCTTAAATAAATTTTTAAGTAGATTTTTTTTATTTTTTAACGAATCAATGGTCATCAAGTCGATTATATTCGACAAAATGAACGATATTTGTCCTCATGGCAAAAATCAGTCCCTTTGAAGCATTGCGTCCTCAGCCACAATTAGCGAAGCAAGTTGCAAGTAAACCTTACGATGTTTTAAATAGTGCAGAAGCAAAAGTAGAAGCTGTTGGAAACGCCTATACTTTTTTACATATCACCAAGAGTGAAATTGATTTACCAGAAACGGTAGATATCCATAGTCAACAAGTTTATGATATTGCATTGGATAATTTAAATGCATTCATGCAAAGAGATGTGTTGTTTAAAGAATCAAAACCATGTTATTATATTTATCAATTGATCATGGATGGTCGCGCGCAAACTGGATTAGTTTGTGTGAGTAGTTTGGATGATTATGAAAATGGTATCATCAAAAAGCATGAGTTTACACGTCCCGAAAAAGAGCAGGATAGAATCAATCATATCAAAACAACAGGCGCACAAACTGGGAATGTTTTTTTAGCGTACCGCAATCAGGCTGCCATTGACACTTTGATAGAAAAATGGAAGACGACCAAAAATGCAGTCTATGATTTTACTGCAGAAGATGGTATCCAGCATACGGTTTGGGCAGTGAGCGATACTGATACCATTGCACAAATCACTCAATTATTTGAGACAGAAGTGCCATGCACGTATATCGCAGACGGGCATCACAGAGCGGCATCTGCAGCTAAAGTGAGAACAGCAATTGGCAAACAAAATACAAGCGCAGACTATTTCTTAACGACTTTGTTTCCATCCAACCAATTGGCAATCATGGATTACAATAGAGTGGTGAAAGACTTAAATGGACATGAAGCAGCTGCATTTTTAACTGCATTAGCGCAAGATTTTGATGTTCAAACAATGGATGCGGCATTTAAGCCAGCCAGTTTGCATCGTTTTGGATTGTATATGAATCATCAATGGTATGCATTGACTGCAAAACCAGGCACGTACAATGATGCAGACCCCATTGGTATTTTAGATGTCACCATTTTATCCAATAATATTTTAGATAAATTATTAGGCATCAAAGACCAACGTGTCGATAAAAGAATTGATTTTGTGGGCGGTATCCGTGGGATGGAAGCCCTAGAAGCGAGGGTGGATAGCGGTGAAATGGCATTGGCAATCAGTTTATATCCAGTCACGATTGACCAATTATTCAATATCTCGGATGCGGGCGAAGTCATGCCACCAAAAAGCACTTGGTTTGAGCCAAAATTAAGAGATGGCTTATTGACCCATTTGATATACGATTCAAAGGATTAAACAAGATTTAATAGTCAACTTAAAAAGTTTTATATAAAAGACGAGTAGCTTATAATTCCTTTCTAAAACCAGTCTTTTGACTGGTTTTTTTTGTATTTTGTTGTACAAATTACTTGTCATATGGAATCTAAAAGACTCTTTGATTGTATAGAACATCAGTTAACAAATTTTCCTCAGGAAGCGATGTTTGCTGCAAAAGAAAATGGCGCTTGGAAAAAATACCCTACGACCGAAGTGGCTTCAACTGTGAATGCATTAAGTGCAGGATTATTAAGCCTTGGCTTATCTGGAAATGATTTTACGCCAGAGGGATCAGATAAAATTGCCATCATTAGTAGCAATAGACCAGAATGGTTGATGGCCGATATGGCGACGCAACAAATTGGTGTGATCTGGGTGCCAGTTTATCCTACCACCAATCCATTAGAATTGACTTTTATCTTGAATGACGCCTCTGTAAAATACATGTTTGCGAGCAATCAAGAATTATACAATAAAGTGATGTCTATTAAAGACAAAGTACCATGTTTAAAAGCCGTCTACACTTTTGATCGTATCGAGGGTGCAAAGCATTGGTCAGAATTGTGTTTACAGGATGCCGATTTATTGCAACAAGTGGATGTCATTAAAAAAACAATTCCTGTAGAGCAAGTAGCCACTTTTATTTATACTTCGGGTACAACGGGTACACCAAAGGGTGTGATGTTGACACACCATAATATTTATTTCAATTTACAATCAGGTAAAAATAGTTTTCCTTTTCCAGACAAGCCCGATCAAAAAGTATTGAGCTTTTTACCATTGAATCATATTTTTGAAAAAGTGGCTTCCTATATTTATATGTATAGTGGGATGAGCATCTACTATGCTGAATCCATGGAAACCATTGGCGATAACTTAAAAGAAGTTTCACCAGACGCGTTCTCTACCGTGCCAAGATTATTGGAAAAAGTATTCGAGAAAATTATGCTCAAGGGCGAAGAGTTGACTGGCCTTAAACGTAAATTATTTTTCTGGGCTGTTGCTTTAGGAGAACAATATGATAATTTAATTCCAGGGTCTGCATGGTACCAGTTCCAATTGAAGCTGGCGAATAAAATTATTTTTAGTAAGTGGAGAGAAGCACTAGGTGGCAATGTAAAATTCATTGTTACTGGCGGTGCGGCATGTCAGGTAAAATTATTACGCATTTTTAATGCCGCTCAAATACCAGTGTATGA
>CAXNMZ010000118.1:0-5053 GCA_964203125.1 Chitinophagales bacterium
ATAAGAGCGGAAGAATGTATTTCAAGATCTATATATTAAAAATTAAAAAAATATGTAAGTCTAAGGTGTAAAGATATTCTCATTTTTTCATAAAAATGAATGATTTGAACTATTGGTTAGCTCAACCTTTGATAAAAAGGCTTGAAGCAGTGACATTTTTAATCTCCCAAACGGTAGATTTAAAAAACTACTAGGATGGATAAGTCACATGTAGTAAGAAGAAAACTGAAAGCATGACATTAGCCCAAGATTTTGAAGGATTGTTGCCTAAAAGACTATTTTGGAAAAACCTTGGTCATGCGTTAAACTATATAAAGTTCCCAACTCCATCTATTAGGTTTAGTAAGGATTCCAAATTTATGCCAATGCATTTTTAAGTGCTCTTTTATTAGAACTTTTAACTAGCCAAGTTGAAACCGGCAATGACTTGATTTTTATTATAACGCTGTGTGCCAAAAACATCCCTTAAATCGACTAAAATCGGTTGATTTACCAGCATATAGGTAGCATTGTATATCACAAATTAATTAGCTTAACTTTGTTGCCATGAAGGAACTAATCTATGTTTTTATTGGCGGTGGCTTAGGCAGTTTAGTTAGGTTTATACTTGGCAAGTGGGTCAACGCATTCCATCATTCTAATTTCCCTTTTGGCACATTTACAATCAATGTGATTGCTTGTTTTGTATTAGGTTTTGTTATTGGTTTGGCAGACCAAAAACATTTGCTTTCGCCAGCTACACGTTTATTTTGGGCGGTGGGCTTCTGTGGTGGCTTCAGCACCTTCTCGGCCTTCAGCAGCGAAACAGTTGCACTCTTTCAACAAGGTCAAAACAGCACCATGCTTTTGTATATTTTATTGAGTGTTGTAGTTTGTATGACTGCAACTTTCGGTGGTTTATTTGTTGCCGAAAGATTTTAATCCTACTAGAAGCTCCAGCTTCCTTCTTCCACCTCCGCTTCCAATTCTCCTTTATCCCATCCGCAATAGCCGATAAATAATTGAATCTCTTGTTGGTTGATAGCCCCGGCGTTGATGGCTTCGATCACTTGATCCATATTACCACCTAAATAAAGACTATTAGGTAACTGTTTGCCCCCATCTATGAGATCGGGTCGCTTGTGTAATACAAAGAGATGAGCTCTGTCAACGGGGCCGCCATCCATCAGTGGAAATGGTTTACTGTGGCTGAATTCAATTAGATCATGCAAGGACTTGTCAAAGGATTTATTGGATACAAACCCTGTACTTCCTGCTTCATTGTGTTCAACGATCAGAATGATAGTATCCTCAAAGAAACTATCAATCAATGAGGCAGTGCTTTTGATAGAAATCCCTGCTTTTAGGTCCCTCATAGGTTTACTAATTATGATGCTGTAAATTGTCAGTCTAAAGTAGACTAAAAAGTGGAGTTTTCATCTCCATGGTTATTCGTACTTTTGTGTAACGGGATTTTACTAGATTTTTAATTTAGTATATTCAAATGGCACTTTATATATAATGAAATGGTAAATCAATTATTGAAAACAGCGTTGGGGAGACTAAGAATTATAGCATTTATTGAAGGTTGCTCTTATTTACTTTTAGGTTTTACGATGATTTTAAAATACAAATTTTCGATGCCAGAGCCCAATTATGTTGTTGGTCTGGCTCATGGAATTCTTTTTGTGCTTTATATTGTTTTACTGCTTCAAGTTTCAATTATACATCGCTGGAACATATTCAAAATGTTGATGGCTTTTCTAGCTTCACTTATTCCATTTGGAACTTTTTACGCAGATAAAGTACTTTTTAGAAAACTTAATTCATAAAATTTTCCCAGCCTCATGAATGCAAGGGCTTCTCAACAGAAGAAGTGATATCAAATGTAACAGTGAATAATTTATTGCTTTATAAAAGGTAGTTTTATAACAGAAGGATATTGCTTAGAATGGTGAATTTTATTCTCCACCACAACACCTTTAGGCTCATCGTAGTTATTGCCACCAGTGTTTAGGTTGCGATCGAATCTAGGGAAATTACTACTAGATACTTCGATGCGTATTTTGTGACCTGCTGCAAAATAATTACTTGTAACCATTGGTGTTAAATCCACTTTATACACTTTGCCCTTTTCCATGAACACTTCTTTATCGTAGCCCTCTCTGTAACGAAGACGTTGAATTGTTTCGTCTAAATTATAAGCCTTTCCATCAGGATAAACGTCAATTAATTTAATCGTCACATCTGTATCTAGTCCAGTTGAAGAAACAAATAGGGTAGACTCTATAAAGCCACTGATTTCAACGCCTTCTTTTAATTGCTCAGATGTGTACACTAAAATATCATTTCTTAATTCCATTTGTGATTGATCAAAACTGCCGCCTTGCACAGCATTACCTGTACAGCAAACATTACCTCCATATGAATTTACTGGATTCATTGGATCATAGGTGAATGCATCAGGAGCATCTTTTGAAGGCACAACTAAAGATAAAGCACCATCACCATTTCTTGTATTGGCTTTGCCTGCACTAGCTAAATAATAATTTTTTATTTCTGTATTAGGTAAAGGGAACGAAGTGGCTTGTTGCCATTTATTAGACCCCATTGTATAATAACGAACTCTTGGCTGTGTTGACTTGAAATCATTTTGCTCACCCTTCAATAACATATCAAACCAACCCCATGTTAAATCATCATAGTTTAATCGTGCATCGCCTACACTGCGTTCACCTACGATTGTATTTTCAGTAGCGCGCTTGTAAGAGCAATGTAAAACTGGCGCAATCACTAAGTATTGGTTATCTGCTATCTCTTTTGATCTAGCTGCGTTTCTAACATGATTGAATAAAGCAATATTTGGTGCAGAAGACACATCGTACCAACTTACGAACCAATATGCAGGAACCTCCATTGGCATATTATCGTGGTACAATCCACCTTGGAACCAAGCCGGATCGTTTGGTTTTCTGATTGCCATTTTTTCGTAAACACCATCTGCTCCTTGTGCATTTTTGATGATGTCTTGCACTGGTAAGTGTCTTAAACCTTGGGCCCAATCAACTCTTGGCATTTCAGGTCCCATGTCATAGAATTTTTGAATACGTTGTAAGTCTTTTTGTTCAATGCCTATAGGTAGACGAGGGGCCATTTTATCATGTTGTGTACCGTATAACCAAGAGGTGAATAACATCTGTTGCGCACCACCTCTGTACCAGTTACCTTGCTCCATAAATTTACCAACTCTACCGACTCCTGCTCCAAAACCTTGAGCAACCATACCGGCCAATGCAGGATGGTTTTGAGAAGCGACAGCCATCTGCCATTCAGCAGTAGAAGAACAACCTATCAAACCAACTTTACCATTACTCCATTTTTGTTGACTCATCCACTCCAGGGCGTCATATCCGTCAGTGATAGGCGTACCTAATATATCCCACTCACCTTCAGAGAAAAATCGTCCACGCTCATTTTGAATTACATAAGCATAACCGCGACTCACTGCCTGGTATGCTTCTTCTAAAGCGCGGGTGGTCATTTTACCATCTACCCAAGTATTGAAATTGTAGGGCGTACGAGAAAACACAATAGGGTATTTGCCTTCACCCTTTGGGCGATAGATATCTGTGGCTAGGCGAATGCCATCACGCATTGGCATCATCACTTTTTGATCGATCACTGCAATAGAATCAAGTTTTCGATAAATCGAGGCAGTGTCTTGGGCAATAACGGTTTCTGTAATTGCAGTGCATGCAAATAAGGCAATGGCGAGTATAAATTTTTTCATAAAGGATGGTTTAAGTACTATTCAATTTACGGTTTTTTCGTGTATATTTTGCAACTAGAATTAATTCCAATTACCTATATATTGCTGTTTTTTTCAAAAAAGCCAAATTTTAGTAAAATATTGGCCTCATGGGGTTGTCAAGACGCCATTCATGATAAAATTTAACAAAACTGGTATATCATTTGATTTATCAGTTCAATAGATTATTTTTAATCGAGCAATCTTTAAAATTAAAAATTTCAATTAAAGCAGAGTCGTATGATCAATAAAAAAGTGGCTAATGCAGAAGAAGCCATTTCGGATATCAAAGACGGAGACACACTCATGTTGGGTGGATTTGGCTTATGTGGTATTCCGGAAAATTGTATTGCTGCATTGGTTAAAAAAGGGATCAAAAACCTGACTTGTATTTCTAATAATGCAGGGGTAGATGATTTTGGAATTGGATTAATGCTGCAACAAAAACAAGTTAAAAAAATGATTGCTTCCTATGTGGGAGAGAATGCAGAATTCGAAAGACAATTACTATCAGGTGAATTGGATGTGGAACTAATTCCTCAAGGCACATTGGCATTTAGGTGCATGGCTGCTGGATATGGCATGCCAGCCATATTCACACCTGCTGGTATTGGAACAGAAGTGGCGATTGGGAAAGAAGTAAGAAATTTTAATGGGAAAGATTATTTATTAGAAAAAGCCTTTGAAGCGGATTTTGCAATTGTAAAAGCATGGAAGGGAGATACATCGGGTAATTTAATATTTAAGGCAACTTCGCGTAATTTTAATACAGTGATGGCGATGGCTGGTAAAATAACCATTGCCGAAGTAGAGGAGCTAGTAGCACCAGGCCAACTAGATCCTAACCAAATACATGTGCCTGGAGTGTATATACACAGAATTTTTCAAGGTAGTCATTATGAAAAACGCATTGAAAAGAAAACTATTTCTAAATAATGGATGACTCAAATTTTATACCATGTTAGATAAAGAAGCGATTGCAAAAAGAATTGCAAAAGAGATACAACATAATTCTTACGTTAATTTAGGCATTGGTATCCCAACGCTTGTAGCCAATTATATTCCAAAAAATATTGCTGTGTGCTTTCAATCAGAAAATGGGCTTCTAGGCATGGGCCCCTTTCCAACAGAAGCAGAGGTGGATGCAGATTTAATTAATGCAGGTAAACAAACCATCACTATGTTGCCAGGAGCAGCTCTTTTTGATTCCGCTATGAGCTTTGGTATGATTCATGCGCAAAAAATTGATTTAACTATTTTAGGTGC
>CAXNMZ010000119.1:0-5041 GCA_964203125.1 Chitinophagales bacterium
CTATATTAGTACCATAAACAATTAGATATGGCATTGAATATCATCTGGATAGCATTTTTTGTAATTGCTTTTGTTGTGGCACTCTTTAAATTGATCTTTTTAGGAGATACAGAGATTTTTAAGCTATTAGCAGATGGTTTATTTGATTCAGCTAAATCCTCAGTCATTGATGTGGCTTTCCCATTAGCAGGTACCATGGTCTTCTTTTTAGGATTGATGAATATTGCTGAAAAAGCGGGGGCTATTCAAAAACTGGCTAAATGGATGAACCCATTCTTAAGTCGATTATTCCCAGAAGTGCCACAGAACCATCCTGCCATGGGGCAAATGGTGATGAATTTTAGTGCCAACATGTTAGGTTTAGACAATGCCGCCACGCCATTTGGTTTAAAAGCCATGGAAAGCCTACAAAGTTTAAACCCAGAGAAGGAAAGAGCCACCAATGCACAGATCATGTTTTTGGTTTTGCACACGAGTGGGTTGACTATTATTCCTCTAACAATTATATCCTATCGTTTAGCGGCAGGTTCTCAAGATGCAGCAAGCATTTTTATCCCCTGTGTTTTAGCCACAATCGGCACCACTTTAGCATCCATCATTGTGGTTGGAACCTACCAAAAATTAAAATGGGATAGGGTATTGATTAGTTGGTTACTGGGACTAGTGCTTTTTATGGGCACTGTCTTATTTGCAGTGAATAGTCTTTCACCAATTCAAAAAGAGTTGTTTTCTAAAATTGCAGGGTCAAGTATTTTAATTGGTATTGTAGTTGCTATTATTTTAGGTGGAGCCTATAAAAAAGTTTCTGTATTTGACGCATTTATAGAAGGGGCTAAAAACGGATTTGATGTGATCGTGAAGATCATTCCTTATTTGGTAGCTATGTTAGTTGCCATTCGTGTATTTAGAGATAGTGGTGCGATGGTGTATGTATTAAATGGAATCAGTTTTTTAATTCAGCTTACAGGAATGAATACAGATTTTGTTGGTGCATTACCTGTTGCCATCATGAAACCATTGAGTGGGAGTGGCGCTAGGGGTATGATGCTTGATATATTTCAAACACAGGGGCCAGATTCATTTGTTGGTAAATTAGCATCCATCTTTCAAGGCTCTGCTGATACTACTTTTTATATCATTGCCTTGTATTTTGGGAGTGTAGGCATTAAGAAAGTGCGGTATGCAGTTTGGGCAGGCTTATTTGCAGATTTAATAGGCGTGGTCATTGCCATATTTATTGGTTATTCCTTCTTTCACTAAGAAGTGTTATTTTCCTAAACTCATCTTCATCACTTCTTCCCATTCAGCATCCGTAACGGGCTGAACGGATAGTCTTCCTAATCTTACTAAAGCCATATCTTTTAAATTAGTATTGGCTTTTACATCTGCTAATTTCACTGGATGTTTTAATTTTTTATGTGGTGCAAAATCAACTGCCAACCATGCTGTTTCTTCGGTAGTAGGATCTTGATAAGATTCCTTCACTACTTTGGCAATACCCACAATTTCCATGCCTTCGTTGCTATGGTACCAAAATGCTAGATCTCCTTTTTTCATGGATCTTAAATTGTTTCTAGCACTATAATTTCTTACACCATCCCAAAAAGTGCGTTTGTCTTTGTTGAATTGATCCCAAGAATATTTAAAAGGTTCAGATTTGATAAGCCAATAAGCCATAAAAAAATGTTTTATTAATTAATATCCACTTGCAAGTATATCCGCTAAATGAATGACCTTAATTTGTTGTCCATTGTGGTTGATACGCCCATCTAAATGCATTAGGCAGCTCATATCAGTACTAATAACATATTCTGCTTCGGTGGCAATGGCGTTATCAATTTTTTGATCCGCCATGGCAACACTAATGGTATCATATTTTACAGCAAAGCTTCCTCCAAACCCACAGCAAGTTTCGTTGTCATTCATTTCGACCAATTCAAGTCCATCTACATGATTAAGTAATGCTCTAGGCTCTGCTTTTATATTGCATTCTCTTAATCCAGCGCAACTATCATGGAAGGTGGCTTTGCCATTAAAGCTAGCACCTAGATCGGTGACATTTAAAATTTTCACTAAAAATTCAGATAGTTCAAAAATTTGCGAGGACACTTTTTTAGCTGGACTTTGAAAAGCATTGTTTTCAAAAAGTTTACCATAATTATTTCTAATAAATCCAGCACAACTCGCACTCGGACTTACAATATAATCTGCACCATCAAAATCTTGTACAAATTTTGTACAAACATCTTTTGATTCTCCCCAAAATCCAGCATTGAAAGCCGGCTGACCACAACAAGTTTGTTGTGTATTATACTTTACAGTACATCCAGCTTTCTCTAATATTTTTACAGTATTAAATGCAACCTGAGGGTACAATTGATCTATAAAACAGGGTATAAAGAGTTGAACTTGCATCCTCTAAATTAAGCATTTCTTTCCAAAAAATTAAAAAGGCATCCTTTTAAGAAAGAATGCCTTTTTAATATGGTATCAACCAGATTAAGGTTGAACTTGAAGTCTTGAGATATATTTATCAATACTAAATCCTTTCTCTGATTTTGGATAATCTTTCTTGATTTGCTTATAGATTTCTAAAGCAGCATCATTTTTACCATTTAACTCTAAGAAGGAAGCAGCACGGAATAAATATTCAGATGAAATGGCTTCATCTTCTGGAAAATGTGTTCCAGCTTTTTTATAGTATTCTATAGCTTCATCATTTTTCTTTAATTCAGAATAAGCATCCCCAATAGAACCATAGGCAACAGCTTGAACTTGTTTTGCATTCGAAGAAAAATCTTTTAAGTACTCAATTGCCTTATTGTAATCCTTCAATCTGTAGTAGCTCATACCTGCATAATAATTTGCAAGATTCGCTGCTTTGGTACCACCAAATTCTTTGATGATGTATAAAACACCCTTGCTTGTGCCATCACCCTTTAATACCAACTCAGAAGAATCATTGGCAAAATATTTTTCAGCAACATACATTGCATCAGCTGCTTTTGCTTCTAAAGGTTTTTGGTATAATTCAGTATAGCCAAAAAAACCTGCAACAGCAATAATTGCTCCAGCAAATAAATAAATGATTAGTTGTTTGTTCTTTAAAGCAACTGGTGCTTGTTCTTGTTGTACTTCGCTCATATAGGTTTGTTAAAATAATTAGTCTACAATAAATGGATAATTCTGATCAATATATACATCCTTCAATACTTCGCTATCATCTGGCCAAGGACTTTCCTCGGCAAATTTTACTGATGCTTCCACAATACCATTGATTTTTTCATCAATCTCTTGTAAGGTTGCTTCTGTTGCAAAATTATTGTATAAAATGGTCTTTCTGACTTTAATAAGGGGATCTTGGTCTTTGTATTCTTCTACCTCGTCCTTGGATCTGTATTTTTGTGGATCAGAAACAGAGTGTCCTCTATAACGATAGGTCTTCATTTCTAATAAGGTAGGGCCTTCTCCATCTCTTGCACGCTTAACTGCTCTAGCCACTCCTTCGTGTACGATTTCTGGCGTCATGCCATCTAATTTATCAGAAGGCATTTCATATGCGTCGGCTAATTTATAGATATCAATCACATTACTTGTTCTTTCGATAGAAGTACCCATGGCGTAGTTATTGTTTTCACAGATAAATACAACAGGCAATTTCCATAACATAGCAAGGTTAAAAACTTCATGCAACATCCCTTGTCTTGCAGCACCATCTCCAAAGAAACACAATACCACATTTTTGGATCCACGATATTGTTCTGCAAATGCTAATCCGGCACCTGTACCAATTTGAGCGCCAACAATCCCATGCCCACCAAAAAAGTAGTTGGCTTTGTCAAATAGGTGCATACTTCCACCTTTTCCTTTTGAGCATCCTGTAGCTTTACCATATAATTCGGCCATCGCAGCATTGGGACTCATGCCTTTCGCAAGCGCTAATCCGTGGTCACGGTAACCGGTGATAAATGGGTCTTCATGATTGGTAGCTGTCATACAACCTGCAGCAATTGCTTCTTGGCCATTGTAAACGTGGAAGAATCCGCGGATTTTCCCCGCCATTTTATACATTTCCTCTGATTTGGATTCAAATTGACGTATTAATTGCATCAATTCGTACCAATATAGATAAGTTTCTTTAGAAAATTTTTGCGCCACAGTCCTTGTTTTTTGAGTAGCAAATATAGTATTTAAAGACTATAATTTGGCCTTATGCTTCGTTTAAAAATGGATACTTGTAATCGGTAGGAGGGTTAAAAGTTTCTTTGATTGTTCTTGCACTTAACCATCGGTATAAATTCAATGCACTTCCTGCTTTATCATTTGTACCAGAACCTCTTGCTCCACCAAATGGTTGTTGTCCAACCACAGCACCAGTAGGCTTGTCATTGATATAAAAATTACCAGCAGCATGACGTAACACATTGGTTGCCAATTCTATAGAAGCTCTATCTTGAGAAATAATTGAACCTGTTAAAGCATATTTAGAGGTACTATCCAATACCTTTAGGGTTTTCTCGAACTGACCAGCTGGATAAGTGTAAATGGTTAAAACTGGCCCAAATATCTCTTCACACATGGTAAGTGATTTTGGATTTTTTGTGTCAATCACAGTAGGCTCCACAAACCAACCATTTGATTTATTTAAATTACCCCCAACTAAAATCTTTGCTTGCTTGTCTTTCTTTACTGCAGCAATGTATTTTGAGATATTGTTAAATGACTTTTCATCAATGACAGCATTCACAAAATTGCTAAAATCTTCTACCGTACCCATTTTCATGGTTTGAACTGTTTTAACCAACTTCGCTTTGACAGCGGCTGCAATATTACTAGGTAGATAAGCTCTTGAAGCTGCAGAACATTTTTGCCCTTGGTATTCAAATGCACCTCTTGCAAGTGCTGTCACCACAGTATCTACATCCGCACTAGGATGCACCATCACAAAATCCTTACCACCTGTTTCTCCTACAATTCTTGGATAAGATTTATAATTTGGAATGTTTTCTCCAATCTGCTTCCACATATGGTTAAATACACC
>CAXNMZ010000120.1:0-4944 GCA_964203125.1 Chitinophagales bacterium
GAAGCTAATTTATTTTCAATGGCAGTATCGTAACTATTTTTCCAGCTATCAATGGTTCCCCAACTTTCACCATCCACATTTATAGTTCCTTCTGTTACTTTACCCATCACTGCAAACTCAATATTAAACTTCTTTGCAGCAGCTTCAATGCTTGCCAACTGAGTACTTGTGCAAGAAACTACTACTCTAGACTGCGCCTCTCCCATCCAATAGGCATCTTTTCTTAAACTACTTGCATTTGAATTGACTTCAAAACCTTTGTTATTATAAAATGCAGACTCTAGTAAAGTAATAATCAATCCACCTTCGCTAATATCGTGTGCACTTAAAATTGCATGGTCTTTAATGAGTGAAGCCACTAATTGTTGTAAAGTAAATTCTTCTTCTAAATCAAAATGTGGTGCCTGAGAAAAAGCAACACCTTTTAATTTATTTAAATATTCAGAGGATCCAATATCATTTCTTTGTGTACCTAATAAAACAATGGTATCTCCGTTATTTTTAAAATCTAAAGTCATTCTATTTTTCATATCCTCAATAATACCCACCATACCAATTGTTGGAGTTGGGAAAACAGGACCATCCGGGTTTTGATTATAGAAACTTACATTACCCCCTGTTACCGGCGTATTGAATTTTCTACAAGCAGCACCCATCCCTTCTACCGATTTTACAAACTGATAATATACTTCAGGATCATAAGGATTACCAAAATTTAAACAGTTGGTTACGCCAATAGGCTCGCCACCAGAACAAACAATATTTCTTGCAGCTTCAGCCACAGCAATCATGGCGCCTACTTCAGGATTTGCATAAACATATTTACTATTACAATCTACTGTCATGGCTAGTGCCTTGCCTGTTCCTTTTGCAATCACCACAGATGCATCACTTGGTGCATTGGTAGAAGTATTCGCAGCACCTACCATGCTATCGTATTGAGTGTATATCCAACGCTTAGATGCAATATTTGGAATTTGCACTAATTGCTTCACCGAATCTTGTAAGTTAGTCGTGTCTGCAACAGAACTCATATCAAATGCATTCACTTTTGCTAAATAAGCAGGTGCTTTATACTCTCTAGTATATTGAGGAGCGCCGCCACCTAATACTAATTCATAGGCAGGTAATGACGCTTCTAAAACGCCGTTCATATAAAAATCTAATAAGCCATCATCGGTAACTTCACCAATATTAGAACAAGACAAATCCCATTTTTCAAACACCGCTAATACTTGAGCTTCTTTCCCTTTCTCCACCACCATCAACATTCTTTCTTGGCTCTCACTTAATAATAATTCCCAAGCCTTCATATTTTGTTGACGGGTAGGTACTTTATCTAAATCAATGCGCATACCTACTTGTCCTTTCGCACTCATCTCTGCAGTAGAACAAATAATACCTGCGGCACCCATGTCTTGCATACCCACTACACCACCCGTTTCTATCACTTCTAAACAAGCTTCTAATAATTTTTTCTCTTGGAAAGGATCACCCACTTGAACTGCTGGTAATTCTTCAACACTATCTGCAGTAATTTCTGCGGATGCAAAACTTGCACCACCAATACCATCTTTACCTGTGGCACTTCCTACAAAAAATACAGGATTCCCTTTTCCTAATGCAATCGCACTCACTGTTTTTCCTGCTTTTACAATACCCACACTCATCGCATTCACTAAAGGATTAGTATGATAACACTCTTCAAAATAGATTTCACCACCCACTGTAGGCACACCAAAACAGTTTCCATAATGCCCAATACCATGTACCACACCTGCTAATAAACGCTGTGTTTTTTTATCTTCTAATTTTCCAAAACGTAAACTATTTAAAGAAGCAATAGGTCGAGCGCCCATCGTAAAAATATCTCTTTGAATTCCACCTACTCCTGTGGCAGCACCTTGAAAAGGTTCCAATGCACTTGGGTGATTATGTGATTCTATTTTAAATACCACTCCGTAATCATTTCCAATATCCATTAAGCCCGCATTTTCTTCACCAGCAGCCACCAACATTCTTCCACCATCACGCGGTAAAGTTTTTAACCACTTAATAGAATTTTTATAACTACAATGCTCAGACCACATTCCACTAAAAGCACATAATTCTGTGAAATTGGGGGTACGTCCTAGTTTTTCTTTTATGAGTTCAAACTCTTGTTCTGTAAGTCTTAATTGTTGGGCTGTTTTGACAGTAATTTCCATGATAGTGGCTTATGCTTGAATTGATTTGGCGAAGGTACAAAACGACAGACTTAACCCACCATGGATTTACCAACATTCAAACACTTTGTTGTTAGTAGTTGAAAAACAAATCCATATGATTATCAATAGTTTGTATTATTTTATCATATAAATAATATTATTAATATTTATATTTTATGCACATTTTACTATTTTTTATAGGTTATTGACCAAAATATTTAAAATAAGGGGATATCTTTGGTCTAATTATTTATATTTTAAATTAATAATATATGTCATTAAGAACCGACGCAGTCAACCATGTTAGTCATTTTAAACCTACATCACCAGATATCAAGAGTGCAAAAATCACTGGCGTATTTGGAGAAAGTGTATTCACCACTAAAACAGCAAGAGAATACTTAAGTGACGAAGCTTACAAGAGCTTGATCACAAGTATCAAGGGTGGTAAAAAAATTGATCGCACTGTAGCAGGTCAAATTGCTTCTGGTATGCGCGCATGGGCCGAGAGCAGAGGTGTAACACACTTTACACACTGGTTCCAACCTTTAACAGGTGCGACTGCCGAAAAGCATGACTCTTTCTTTACTTTAAAAGGAGATGGTACAGCAATCGAAGAATTTGATGGCGCTACTTTAATACAACAAGAACCAGATGCCTCTTCATTCCCAAATGGTGGACTGAGAGCGACATTTGAAGCAAGAGGTTATACAGCATGGGATCCATCTTCTCCCCCATTCATCATTGAAATTGGTAACGGAAAAACATTATGTATTCCTACCATCTTCATTGCATACACGGGAGAATCATTAGACTACAAAGCACCATTGATGAAAGCAGTGGATGCAGTCAACAAAGCTTCTGTGACTGTTTGTAATTATTTTGACAAGAACATCAATAAAGTCATCCCTACATTAGGATGGGAGCAAGAATATTTTGTGATTGACGAAGCCTTGGTGAATGCAAGACCAGATTTATTACAATGCGGAAGAACCGTTTTTGGTTTCACACCTGCAAAAGGACAACAATTAGAAGACCATTATTTTGGATCGATTCCAGAAAGAGTGTACGCGTTCATGCGTGATTTTGAAAATGAATCTTACAAATTGGGTATTCCTTTAAGAACAAGACATAATGAAGTAGCACCCGCTCAGTTTGAGTGTGCGCCTATTTTTGAAGAAGTGAATATTGCAGTAGATCATAACATTCTATTGATGGATGTAATGACACGTATTGCAAAAAGACATCGTTTAGTGGTTTTATTACACGAGAAACCATTTGCAGGCATCAATGGTAGTGGTAAGCACAATAACTGGAGTTTAGCAACAGACACAGGCATTAATTTATTGGCTCCAGGTAAAACACCTAAGACCAATTTAATGTTCTTGACTTTCTTTGTGAATACAATCAAAGCAGTGCATGATTATGCAGATATTTTAAGAGCATCTATCGCTTCTGCATCCAACGATTTCCGTTTGGGCGCAAACGAAGCACCTCCAGCAATTATTTCTGTATTCATTGGTGAATATTTAACCAAAGTATTGAACGATGTGGAAACACGTGTTGGAAATAAGTTTGACGAGCAAGACGAAGCCATCTTAAAATTAGATTTACACAGAAGCATCCCTGAATTGATGATCGACAACACCGACAGAAACAGAACTTCTCCTTTTGCTTTTACTGGTAATAAGTTTGAATTCCGTGCGGTGGGATCTACAGCGAACTGTGGACATCCAATGACGGTGTTAAATACCATTGTTGCTGATACCTTAAATAAATTTGCTGCAGAAGTAGATGCTTTAATTGCAAAAGGTGAGAAGAAAGAAATTGCAATCATGCAAGTGATTCAAAAATACATTGTATCAAGTAAGAAAATTTTATTTGAAGGCGATGGTTATAGCGAAGCATGGCATAAAGAAGCAGAAAAAAGAGGCTTACCTAATTTAAAAACAACGCCTGTAGCATTAGACGCGATGGTGACGGATAAGACTAAACAATTATTCAAAGACAATGGCATCTATACACATGGTGAATTAGAAGCAAGACATGAGATTGAATTAGAGAAGTACATTAAGAAAGTACAGATTGAAGCACGTTTGATGGGAGATTTAGCAACCAACCATATCATTCCTGCATCTATTAAATACCAAAATGTATTGTTACAAAATGTAAGCTTACTACGTGAAGCTGCTTTACCTGAAAACTTATACAAAGGTCAAATGACATTGTTAAAAGAAGTAAGTACGCATATTCAAGAAGTATATGATAATGTGCATGAAATGGTAGAAGCAAGAAAAGTAGCGAATAATATTGATGACACAAGAGCAAAAGCAATTGCTTATGAAGCCAATGTAAAAGCTAAATACTTTGATAAAATTCGTTACCATGTAGATAAGTTAGAAGAATTGGTAGACGATGAATTATGGACCTTACCTAAATATAGAGAATTGTTGTTCTTGAGATAATTGAGAAAGTAAATATCAAGGATGATCCCCAAAGGTGAACCCCCAAACAAAAAGGCTCCAAGAAATTGGAGCCTTTTTAATATCAAAAAAAATAAGATTACTTCATAGTAAACGTTTCCAAAAACTTAGTAGTAAAGTTTCCTTTTCTAAAATCTTCGTTCTGCATTAATTGCAAGTGGAATGGAATGGTTGTTTTCACACCCTCAATCACATATTCACTCAATGCACGATACATGGTATTGATGGCTTCCTCACGTGTTTGTGCCACTGTG
>CAXNMZ010000121.1:0-4931 GCA_964203125.1 Chitinophagales bacterium
AATAACACTTGTGAAATTTTAGCAGCATAGACCATCCCAACACTAATTGCATGGCCATGTAATAAAGCATGTTCATTTTCAATCGCGTGTCCTAAAGTATGTCCAAAATTTAACAACTTACGGTCTCCTTGTTCAAACTCATCTTTCTGTACCACTTTAACTTTGATTTCCACATTTTTTTGAATCAATTCAGCCAACGCTTTTTTATTCTTTTGATAGAAGGCAAGATCCTTGTCATTTAATTCCTGCATCATTTTTACATCTTTGATCGCAGCATGTTTGATGATTTCTGCAAACCCATTTTCCCATTGATAGCTAGGCAAAGTGGTTAAGAAGCTGTGGTCGTATACAATAAAAGCAGGTTGACGAATCAAGCCTACCATATTTTTATACACCCCCACGTCGATGCCATTTTTTCCACCAATAGCAGCATCTACCATCGCTAGTAAAGTTGTTGGCGCAAACCCAAATTGGACGCCGCGCATATACACACCAGCCACATAGCCGACCATATCCGTGACAACACCTCCGCCCACACCAATCAATACAGATTGTCTATTCGCGCCAAAATTCAATAAGGCTTCTATGATAAAATCGACTGTTGATTGTTGTTTATGTGCTTCTCCTGCAGGAATTACAATAGTTGGTTTCCCTTTAAAAATTTGTTGATGCAAGGCATACACATTCTCGTCTGTAATATAAATCGCTTTTAATTTGTCAACCATTTTACCAATCGTTGCAAATTTGCCATCTAACACAAATTCAACTGTGCTGTTTGAGAATTTTACTTTCCAATTTTTCATTCAAATCCATTTATAACAACCAAAATTGCTGGAAGGACCAGGCAATTTTAGCTATTCATAATTTTATTTTGTTGTTGTATACTTTCCATATGCACCGCATCCATGTATTTAGTGATAAAGTCATCACTCAATCCCAAAACATTCCCTTTAGCAACTGCTCTTTCTAAAATTTCGTTCCAACGGTTGGTCTGAAGGATGGTGATGTCGTTGTTCTTTTTATATTCACCAATTTTTTGAGCCACTTTCATACGTGTAGATAAGACTTGTAACAATTCATCATCTAATTGATTGATTTGTTGACGCAGTTTTTCTAATGCCATATGAAATTCTTCGGAGGCAATATTTTCTTTTCTCCAACGAATGGCTTCCAGCATTTCCTTCAATACTTCTGGCGTAATTTGTTGTTTCGCATCACTCCAAGCATTGTCTGGATCAATATGTGATTCAATGATCAAACCATCAAAATCTAAGTCAATTGCTTGTTGTGCTACTTCTTGTAAAATATCACGACGACCACAAATATGAGACGGGTCATTAATCATTGGTATACCTGGATAACGGCGCTTCATCTCAATAGCTAGATGCCACATAGGTGCGTTGCGATATTCGGTATTACCGTAAGAACTAAAACCTCTGTGAATCAGTCCTAGTTCTTCGATACCTGCTTTGGCAATACGTTCCATACCACCCACCCATAATTCTAAATCTGGATTCAATGGATTTTTAATTAAGACAGGCACTTTCACCCCTCTTAAAGCATCTGCTATTTCTTGCACACTAAAAGGATTCACAGTCGTTCTTGCACCAATCCAAAGTACATCCACTCCAAAATGCAAGGCATCTTCGACTTGTTTACCAGTAGCTACTTCTACTGCAACTGGTAATCCTGTTTCCTTTTTTGCTTGTTGCAACCAAGGCAAACCTTTCGTACCAATCCCTTCAAAACTACCAGGTCTTGTCCTTGGTTTCCAGATACCTGCGCGCATAATGTCGACTCTGCCTGTAGCAGCTAATCGAATAGCTGTTTGCATGACTTGTTCTTCTGTTTCTGCACTGCAAGGACCTGAAATAATCAATGGTGCTTTTTGTAATAAAATTCCCATGTGAACCAATTTTAATATTTGAAATGTTGTTATACTTTATCCTTCGTTACTGCCTCTTTGACCACCGCTATCTGCATCATTCATACGAATACGACGACCCTTATAGTTTTTACCATCTAAAGCACTGATCATTTTCTTGGCAGAACTTGCTTCAATTTCGATCCAGCTGTTCATGTCTCTCATATCAATTCTTCCTAAAACATCTTTCTTCAAATCACTCATGTCTAAAATGAATTGTAAAAAACTTGCTTTGTAAAAACCATCCTTCGTTCCTAAATTAACGAATAAACGAGTTGCACCTGCAGTACCTCTTGATTGGCTACGACCGCCTCTATCTCCGCGATCAGCACCGCGATCTCCACCACTTCTGCTGTCATTATTCATTCTATCTCCACCACTTCTTCGATCCGAGAATTCGTTACGTCCTCTTTCTCTATTACGATCCTGCATGCCACCAACATCACGACGGCCTTTTTCAGCTGCACGAATATTTAAATCTGCCGCATTTTCATAATACGCTAAGAAACGATTGAACTCCAAAGCAGCTACGCGCTTCAAAATTTCTTCTTTAGACATGTCTGCAAATTTCTCTGCTAACATAGGTACATAAGTTTCATAATCACCATGGCTCACGTCGGTAGACATTAATTTATCCATTACATGGAAGAATTGTTTTCTACAAACATCTTTACCACTAGGGATATCTAATTTATGAAAAGTGCTTTTATTGATATTCTCAATTTGACGTAATCTGTAAGACTCTCTTGCATGCACAATCGAGATACAAATACCTTGACTACCGGCACGACCTGTACGACCACTTCGGTGTGTATATACTTCTACATCATCTGGCAATTCATAGTTGATAACGTGCGTGATGCCTTTTACATCAATACCACGAGCAGCCACATCGGTAGCAATTAATAATTGTAATGTTTTATCTCTGAACTGACCCATCACTCTATCACGTTGTTGTTGTGTTAAATCACCATGGATGGCATCTATATCATACCCTTCTCTTGTTAAACGCGCTGAAACATCTTGTGCATCTGCCTTCGTTCTTGTAAAGATGATACCATAAATACCTGGGTTAAAATCGATGATTCTTTTTAAAGTCTCATAACGATACTGCGCAGAGGTCACATAATATTGGTGATCGATACTTTTATTCGTTGCATTCACTTTACCAATGGTTACTTCCACAGGCTCTTTCATATAGCGCTTACTTACTTTTTTTATTTCAGTTGGCATCGTTGCACTAAATAACCAGATACTTTCACGATTAGGTGTGTTCTTTAAGATAAACTCAATGTCTTCTTGGAATCCCATATTCAACATTTCATCTGCCTCATCTAAAACAACATATTCGATTTGCTCTAAGTTGATTGCTTTTCTTTCGATCAAGTCAATCAAACGTCCTGGTGTAGCTACAATAATTTGTACCCCTCTTTTCAAATCTCTAATTTGCATACCAATGGATGTACCACCGTATACTGCCAAGACTTGAACACCATTAACGTGCTTTTTAAATAAATTGATTTCATTCACTATTTGCATACACAATTCACGTGTAGGACAAACCACCAAAGCTTGTGGATGCTTGTCGGCTGTTTTAATTAATTGGATCAAAGGCAAACCAAATGCGGCTGTTTTACCAGTACCTGTTTGTGCCAATCCAATAAAATCTTTTGTTCCGCTAATTAATACCGGAATTGAACGCTCTTGAATTTCTGTGGCATGGGTATAGCCTAATTCAGTCACTGATTTTACCAATTGCTCGTTTACACCTAATTCAGCAAAGGTTTTTTTTGTCTTTACTGCTTCAATTAATTCATTCGTTGTATTCATCTCTTCTGTCTTCTTCATTTTTATTTTTTAAATTTCTTTTAATTTGAATTTTATTTTAAAATTCTTTTAATACCATTTGCATTTTCAATCAAATCAGATAAGTAGTCAACATTTTCTTTCTCAAGACATGACTTGAACTTTTTCAATTGACTGATATGCTCATTTAGCACATCCAACACATTTTCCTTATTCTGCATAAAGATGGGAACCCACATTGCCGCATTGGACTTTGCCAAACGCACTGTGCTTTCAAAACCACCACTCGCTAATTCAAAAATAGCATCAGACTCTCTTTCCTTCTCTAACACGGTATTCGCCAATGCGAAAGAAGTAATATGCGATATATGGCTAACATAAGCCACATGGATGTCGTGCTTTATTGCATCCATGTATAATATATGCATCCCTAATTGCTCATACACTTGCTCTACTAATGTCAAAGCATCTTCGTCAATTTGTTCTTTATTACAAATCACAGTTGCTTTTTCTTTAAATGCATCTTGTTGAGCCGCTTCTGGACCACTAAATTCAGTTCCCCACATGGGGTGGGTCGGAACGAATCTTCCTCTCTTGGAATGCCCGTTCGCGATTTGTACAATACTTTCCTTAGTAGACCCTACATCAAATACAACCTGCTTGTCAATTAAATCTAAAATAGTTGAAAGTAATTTTTCTGCAATATTCACTGGCGTTGCAATCACAATTAGATCAGAGGATGCAATGGCGTCTTCTAAAGACATCATCTCATCTACAATACCCAATTGCAATGCTTGGTCTTGGTGCAAAGGATTATTGTCTACTCCAATAACATGATCCACAAAGCCTTTTTGCTTTAAGGTCATGGCAATAGAGCCACCAATCAATCCAATACCAATTACAGTTAAACGCATGCTTCAATTCTTTTAATTGCTTCACTAAATTTTTCTAATGACCCACACAAACTCACACGGATATAATCGTTACCAGCAGAACCAAAAATGCCTCCTGGGGTGATAAATACATTGGCTTCGTAAAGCACTTTATCACTCAACGCATAACCGTCTTTGAATGTGGCTGGAATTTTTGCCCAAACAAACATTCCAACTTGTTGTTTTGAATAAGCACATTTTAAAACATCTAATAATTCGAATACTTTTTCGCGACGTGCGGTATATATTTTATTCACGGATTCATACCA
>CAXNMZ010000122.1:0-4890 GCA_964203125.1 Chitinophagales bacterium
ACCTTATCTAAGTTGGCAAATAATAGTGTTGGTATCAACACACTCATTAAAATGATGATGCCACCCATTGTAGGCGTTCCTTTTTTTTCTTGCTCCCCTGCTAATCCTAACTCTCTCACACTTTCGCCAATTTGCTTTCTCTGTAAAAACAAAATCATTTTTTTACCATAAACAGTCGCTAGGAATAAAGACAATAAAATAGCCATGGCAATTCTAAAAGTCAAAAACTGAAAAATACCAATGCCAGGTATATCAAAAGACTTGTCTAACCATGAAAATAATTGGTACAGCATAGCAAATTATTTAGCAAATGAGTTGAAAATGTTTTGTAAAATTTGTTTATCGTCAAAATCTGATTTAACCCCTTTAATATCTTGGTATTTTTCATGCCCCTTTCCTGCAATCAAAATAATATCGCCTGGTTTAGAAAAATTAACAGCTGTCTTAATCGCTTCATATCGATCTACGATATTGACATATTTTCTTTTTGCTGCACTACTTAATCCCGTCTCCATATCCTTGATGATCTGATTTGGATCTTCGGAACGAGGATTGTCACTTGTGAAAATGACTTTATCACTTAAGTCACAAGCTACCTGGGCCATGATAGGTCTTTTAGTTTTATCTCTGTCTCCTCCACAACCCACTACAGTAATCACTGTTTCTCCACCTTTTTTTAATTTCACAATTGTTTCCAATACATTTTGTAGGGCATCTGGCGTATGTGCATAATCCACAATGCCTATCGTATTTTCATTACTAATGATATAATCAAACCTACCTTCTGCACCAGTTAATGCACTTAAAACAGTCAATACTTTTTCTGACTGTTCTCCTAATTGAATAGCAACCCCATAGACCGCTAAAAAATTATAGGCATTAAATGTGCCTATCAATCTGCAATGCACTTCCATTTCATTTACATTCAATACCAATCCAGTCAATTGATTTTCTAAAATCTTGCCTTTATAAGTAGCAGGTGCGTGTAATGCATAACTATACTGCTTTGCTTTTGTATTGGCCAACATCACTGCGCCATTTGGATCGTCTAAATTGGTAATTGCAAAAGCGGTTGGACCTAAGTGATCAAAAAATGCTTTTTTAACACGTACATACTCTTCGAATGTTTCGTGGTAATCCAAATGGTCATGTGTAATATTGGTGAATGCAGCACCTGTAAATTGCAAACCAGTAATACGATGCTGATGAATTGCATGGGAGCTAGACTCCATAAATACATGAGAACAACCTGCAGTAACCATTTCTGCCAACAAAGCATTTAAGCGAATGGCATCGGGTGTAGTATGGGTTGCTGGAATAATGCGCTCCCCAATTTGGTTTTGAACCGTACTTACCAATCCGCAAGTATATCCCATCTCTGTAAACAACTTGAATAATAAAGTGGCCACGGTCGTTTTACCATTGGTACCTGTCACACCCACTAATTTAATTTTAGTAGATGCCTGTCCATAAAATTGATGTGCCATCAAGGCAACAGCCTCCTGTGTATTGGCTACAACGATATAAGTTATGCCCTCTTTTGTTGTTACTGGCAATGTCTCACATACAATCACTGTTGCACCTTTCTCTATTGCAGTTGTGATAAATTGATGACCATCAACTTGCACCCCTTTAATTGCAATAAAAGCAGTTCCAGCTTGAACCAATCTAGAATCAATTTGCAAGTCAACAATCTCTTGATTGGTTGCGCCTATGACTTCTCTCAAAGCAACGCCAAATAAAATATGTTGTAAAGATGTTGTCATATGATTAATTCAGTTCTATCATTATTTGTTGACCTCTTTGAATATATTGTCCTTGTAAAATACTTTGACGAACCACTTTTCCCTTTCCACTGCATTTCACAATCAATCCTTTTTTCTCACATAACCATAAAGCATCTTTTAGTTTCATGCCACTGATATCTGGCATCGTACTATCAGAAGCCATTTGTAACTGTTGCCCTGCTGTTAATGCTCTTCCAGCACCTTGTACTTTTGCCCAGTCTGCATTCTTCGGAGTTGAATCCTGATAAGGCATTGACAATTGCTTAGCGATTGCTTGTAAGGATGTTTTTGCAATTGTGTAATTGAATAATTGAGAATCTTTTAAATTGAAACTTGGTGCTTTGTCCATTTTATTTTGGATATAGGTAACATACAACCTGTCCGCAATCTCTTTAAATACAGGCCCTGCCACAGAGGCACCATAAAATGGATAGGCATGTGGCTTATTTTTTATAATCACCACAATCGTATATTGAGGATTATCTGCAGGAAAATAGCCTGCAAAGGAAGATTGATAAATCTTATCTGCATAACCCTTGTTCCCATTTGCAACTAAAGCGGTACCAGTCTTACCTGCTACTTTATAAGGACTATTTTTAAACAAATTTTTACCTGTTCCATTGATGCAAACCCCTTCTAAAGCAATTTGTGCTGCTTTAATGGTTGATGGACTATACACTTGTGCATTATACACTTGAGGTGAAATGGTTTTGATGATCCTGCCTTCCTCTTGAATGCTGTTAACTAAATAAGGACGCATCATCACCCCATTGTTCGCCACCATATTGTACAAATTCAAAGTTTGAATTGGCGCAATGGCAATATTATATCCAAATGCCATCCAAGGTAAAGTGGTAGGCCCCCATAATTGATCGCCAGGTCGGGTAATTTGAGGACGACGTTCTCCCACCAAATCAATACCTGACAATGAATCCAATCTTAATCTTGTAAGGTGCTTAAAATAAGCTGTTGGATTATTGGTATAACTATTGACTGCAATTTTAGCCATCCCTACATTTGAACTTTCTTCAAATGCTTCTAGTACTGTCGCTTGAAATTTGCCATGCTTTTCTGAATCATATACTGTTCGGCCTGCTACCTGCCAAACACCACCTTCTAAATTGATAGAAGTATTTAAAGTCACTTTCCCATCTTCTAAGGCTTGCATTAAAGTCACCAACTTGAAAGTGGATCCTGGCTCTGAAGGTGTGATCGCATAATTTAAATCCTCTGCATAATAACCATCTCTTATCTTTCCTAAATTTGCAATCGCTTTAATCTTACCCGTTTTTACTTCCATCACCATCGCTACGCCATGTTGCGCTTCATTGCCAATCATCATTTTCATCAAGGCATTGGTGGTTACTTCTTGAATATACACATCTAGTGTACTCACAATATCTTTTCCTGTTTCAGGTTCAATTTCAAAATCGCCCTCTTGTACTGGAACTGTTACGCCGCCTGCAATAGCTCGAACCAACTGCTTTCCATTACGTCCATTTAATACCGTATCATAAGACAATTCTAAACCAACTTTATTTTGATCTCTCGCTAATCCTATGGTTCTATATCCCATATTTTGATAAGGATTCAAACGAATATTTCTTTCTTGTGCAATAAATCCACTCTTGTATCTTCCTAAACGGAATAATGGAAACTTAGCCATTTGCAAATACTGCTTATAGCCCACTTTTTTTCTTAATTCATAATTGGCCTCTCTAGCCTCAAAAGCTTTAGTAAGACCATCTTTATAGGCACTAGCAGATTGATCCTTAAATAAATCAGCCAAAGCAATGCTTAGTGAATCAATATTTTCTCTAAATGATATACCTTTTTTTTCATGCAATGGCTCCACTCTAAAATCTATATAAATATCAAATTGGGGTACATTGGTACTTAACATCTGCCCGTCTTCACTATAAATTGTACCTCTATCTGCAGGAATTTCAATAATACGTTGGTGTAAGCTATCACTCAATCCCCTCCAATAAGCACCTTGAACTTGTTGAATATAAAATGCCTTACCTAAAATACAAAGACAAACTATTACGACTAAAATATAGCTTAAGTAAACCCTCCAAAGTATGTCGCGTTTTACATCCATTAGTTGGCTTTATTTTTTTCGTTATTAAGATCAAAACGTTTTTCCAAGGGCATGCGTATAGACATGTCTTTAGAAACTTGTAAGCCATAGGGCGCCATCGCTTTTTCAATATTGATAGATTCGCTCTTAAGCATTAAATCTGCTTTAAGCGTTTTATACTCAAATTGCAGTTGCTTGATTTCCTTCTTAGTAGTGTTGATTTTACGGATCGACTTATCCGTCAAGTGTCCATTAGCGATATAAAGTATCGCTAGTATTGCCAAGAACAAAAAGTAACTAATGTTCATGACAACCCATTCGTAGTTAAGCATGCTGATGATAGCAGACTTAGAGTTGTTTTTTACGGGTACGGACATACGGTTTATACTCTTTCGGCAGTGCGCAATTTTGCGCTTCTGCTTCGATTGTTTTCTTTCATCTCTTTTTCAGAAGCCACAACAGGTTTTTTTGTTATGATCTTCCAAAGCACTTCTTTCTTAATGGAAAGAAACGGGTTGGTCACATCGTCTTCATCAGGTCCTACTTTGAATGCGTTTTTCACCATGCGATCCTCGATAGAGTGGAATGTAATAATCACTGCTCTTCCCCCTGCTCTGATGACCTCTGGTAATTGTGTTAAAAATTCATTCAACACAATCATCTCCTCATTCACTTCCATTCGGATAGCCTGGAAAACTTGTGCCCAATATTTATTTGGATTTCCTTTTACTACAGGCGCTATTAAAGTTTTAAAATTTTGTACGGTAGATAACTTCATTAGACGTCTTTGTGTGACAATATGTTTCGCTAGGGTCTTAGCGTTGGTGACTTCACCATATTGCTCAAACATTTTATGTAGTGCTGCTTCTGTATAGCTTTCTATAATTTGCGCTGCTGTTCTTGTTTGACGTTGATCCATTCTCATATCAAAGGGACCGTCAAAACGAATAGAGAAACCTCTTGAACCTTCATCAAATTGATGGCTACTTACGCCTAAGTCGGCTAAAACGCCATTGACTT
>CAXNMZ010000123.1:0-4750 GCA_964203125.1 Chitinophagales bacterium
GGGTTGTTGTTACTTCTTACAGAAGAAGTACCTCTGATAGTCACGTTTACAGCACCTCCTGGCTCACCAGAATTTGTTGTAACATTCACACCAGCAACACGACCTTGTAACAATTGCTCTGGAGAAGAAATAATCCCTTTGTTAAAGGATTTTTCACCCAAAGAAACAACTGAACCAGTCGCATCTTTTACTTTACGAGTACCATAACCAACAACAACAACTTCATTCAATTGCTCGCTTGTTTGATTTAATGATACTGTTACGTTTCCTTCTGCAGCTACTTCTCTAGAAGAATAACCTACAGTTGAAACAACTAATTTTGTTACAGAAGAAGGTACGGTGATCGCAAAAGTTCCATCAGCTGCTGTTTTAGCACCTGTGCTAGTTCCTTTAGCAACAACAGAAGCTGCTGCGATTGGAGAACCATCTTTTGCATCTAATACCTTACCTGTAACTGTTTTGTTCTGTGCTTGTGCATTTAATGCAAGCAAGCCAAGGAACAGTCCTACAAAAGAGGACTTAACAATTTTTGAAAAATTCATAATTGGCGGTTTATTGGTTTAATAAGCAACTACAAAATACACAATTTTGATGTGAAACAAATCTTTTGTTAAATAATTTTTAACTTTTGAGCATATCGAATTACAACTGTTAGTTTTTAGACCTTTTCCCCGGTTTAAATATCCTCTACAACTCAATAATAGCTTGATTTATTGGCAATAGCACATTCAAATCCTAATTCCTAGAAATGGTTCTATATTAAAAAAATAGTTGATTTACGCAAACGATTGCGGTAAATTTTGTGTTAATTTTCCTTAAATTGAACTTTGTAAAGATTACTTGCTATGACAAATACTACCCTCAAATTATTGGCGCAACAATTGCAGCTCAGTATTTCCACGGTATCAAGGGCATTGAAAGACCACCCAGACATTTCAACAGCCACAAAAGAGAAAGTCCATGCACTAGCAAATAGCCTAGACTATGAGCCGAATGCGTATGCGATTCAATTAAGAACACAGAGTAGCAGAATATTTGGCGTGATTGTTCCCGCAATTGCCAATTTGTTTTATGATAGTTTTATCGCTGCCATCGAAGAAGAAAGTAGAAAAAATGGTTATGCGTTGATGATCTTACAATCGAGTAACAACCCTGAAAATGAATTAAATAATTTAAAGATTTTTAGACAGAACCGTGTTTCGGGGGTTTTTGCATGTTTATCTGCACATACACATAATTTAGAAGTGTATGAGAAAATGAGTGACAGGGAGATTCCGGTTGTCTTTTTTGATATCGTTCCAAAAGACAATAAATATACTAAAGTAAGAATGGCGGACGAAAGATGTGCCGTCATAGCAGCAGAAAATATTATTCAAAGAGGTGCCAAACGTGTATTAGCATTATTTGGTGACCCTGCCTTGTCTATCAGTCAAAAACGAAGGCAAGCCTTTCAACAATTCATGGAAAAATATGCGCCTAAAACGCATTGCACTTATGAAAATACCAACAGCTCTTTAGAAGCAGAAACTGCATTTAAAAAACATCTAAGCAAAATACAAAAATTTGATACCGTATTTGCTATGACTGACGAGATATTAATTGGTGTGATGAAAGCGATTCAGGCGCTCAACATTAAGGTCCCAAAAGAGATGGGTGTCATTAGCATTAGTAATGGCTTTATTCCAAGTTTATACCATCCTAATATTAGTTATGTAGAAACTAGTGGTTACGAATTGGGTAAATTAGCATTCGTACAAATGCTAGCAAATTTAAAAGGTGGAAAAACATTATCTGAATTAACAGTGGATGCAAGATTTATTGAAGGTGGTTCTATGTAAACCATTGGTTACTTGTAACTGGTCTTTATTTACCAATACAAAATTTAGAAAAAATAAAATCCAATTGATCTTCGTTGGTAATCTCCCCCGTAATGGTACCTAGGTAATGCAGTGCTTGACGTATATCCAAAGCCAATAAATCGCCAGTTACATTTTGTATTAATCCTGTTTCAATATCATTCAAGGCAAGCATTAATTTTTTTAAAGATGCCACATGCCTTGCATTGGTTACAATGGTGCCTTCTTTATTCAATGCATCACCGACCACTTTTTGATTCAAGGCATTTTCCAATGCAATAATATTTTGTTTGTTTTTAGCAGAGATAAAAAGTACTTCTTTGAATGCAGGATCGGCTTGAATGGCTTGATTGAGTGCAAGGTCAATTTTATTGCCCACTAAAATTAATTTATCCTTTGCAACACCAATCTCGGATTGCCATGCTTGAATGTCTGATAAGGTATGTGAACTTGCATCAAATAAAGCAATGATAATATCTGCTTCTTGAATTTTTTCCCTACTTTTTTCGATACCCATCTGTTCAATGGAGTCATCCGTTTGCATTCTAATACCTGCTGTATCAATTAATTTATATAATACACCTTGTATATTTAAATATTCTTCGACCGTATCTCTAGTGGTCCCAGGAATAGCACTGACCAATGCTCTACTTTCATTTAACATCGTATTTAAAAGTGTGGATTTTCCTGCATTGGGTTTCCCAACAATGGCCACTTGCACGCCATTTTTAATCACATTGCCTAATTTAAAGGAGTCATACAATGCTTGGGTTTTGAATTGCAATTGTTGGACTAAAATTTCGAGTTCTTTTTTATTGGCAAAAGCCACATCTTCTTGTGAAAAATCTAATTCTAATTCAATCAATGCCGAAAACTTAATGAATTTTTCACGCATTAACTTTAAGTCGTTGGAGAAGCCACCTTTTAAATTATGCAATGCAGTTTTTCTTGCTGCCTCTGTATTACTAGCAATTAAATCTGCCACCGCTTCGGCTTGCGTTAAATCTAATTTTGCATTTAAGAAAGCACGTTGTGTGAACTCACCGGGCTTTGCCATTCTCGCACCTTTTTCAATCATCAATTGTAAAATTGAATCCTGTATGAAAGGAGAACCATGACATGAAATTTCTACTACTTCTTCGCCTGTGTAGGATCTAGGGGCTCTGTAAATACTTGCTACCACTTCATCTAATACCATTCCCTTGTCCATCAGTTTTCCAAAATGAACCGTATGAGATGCTTGCTTGGTTAAATCTTTTTTTTCAAACACCGCATTGACAATATTGATCGCTTCTGATCCGCTTAGTCTTATCACCGCTATGGCGCCTAGTCCAGGTGCTGTAGCGAGTGCTACTATGGTGTCGTTCCAGTTACTAAGTGTGCTTTGCATGAATGCAAAATTACACAAAAAAGGCTCCCAATTGGGAGCCTTTTTATATTGAATCAGATTGAATCTTAGTCTTCAGAAACCATGAAAACAATAGTCTGTCTTTGTCTGTAAATTACATTACGTCCATTTTGAACAGCTGGTTTCCATTTTGGTCCTCTTTGAATTACACGTACTGCTTCTTCTTTGGTACCATAACCAGGATCGTTCTCTGCTTTTACTTCAGAGATTGAACCATCTTTAGATACGATGAAAGAAACCACTACAGAGTATTTTCCAGTAGGTGCCCCATTTTCAACTGGTTCGTCTCTATTCAAGGTACGCTCTAAGTATCTTGCCCATCCACCTTGTCCACCAGGGAACTCAGCTTGGATTTGAACCGAAGTGAATAGCTTGTCATAGTCTTCGTCTTTTGGAGCTTCAACAGCACCAGTACTTTGCTCTACAGGAGCTACCAATCCATCATCTTTGGTACCTTCTTGGTTAAATGTACTGATCTTAGTTTCTTCCAATTTCTCCACTTCCTTGATTTCGTCTTCTTCTTTCACTTCCTCGTCTTTTACAATTTTCGGAGGGGTGAATTTGGTCACTTCAACCTTAGGAGGTTCTTGTTTTGGTGGCGGTGGTGGTGGTGGTTCAGGCTTTTTTTCATCTTGATTTACATTCTCTAAAGATAAATCTACCGCAATCACTTCTACTTTATCACTCTTGATAGAATTTGATAAAATTGCACCAACAGACAACGTCACTGTCACAAGGATCATCCCAATAAGACCGTTTCTCAAACGCTTATCATACGTTTTACGTAACTCATAAGCGCCGTAAGCTTTATTCCTGCCTTCGAAAAGGATATCAAGAAAGTCGGCGGTTAATATTTTATTTATGTCCATGTTTAATGCTTTTAATTACTTGCCGAAGTTTGTGAACTTGCATCAGAGATTTTTACCAACTGAGCTTCCCCGTCAGAAATATCTACTAATGCATATTTTTTTACAACGTTAATCGCCATTTCATCCAAGATGTCAATTACATTTTTGTAATTGCACTCAGCGCCAGGTTTGATCACAACTACGAAATCCTTGTATGGATTTTCGGTATCTCTTGATCTACTTCTAACGTCTGCTTTCTTTTTCAAGATCACATCACGGATGGAGTTCTCGCCGTTATAAGAGGCTGAAAGAAAATTAGAACCATCTGGTTTTAATTGTCCTTCATAATAATAGATATGATTATCCGCCCCCATTAAGATGGTAAGTACACCAGATTCTTTTGCTTTATTAGGCTCATCTGTGATCTTATCATCAGGCAAAAACAACTTTAACGCAGTTGGTTGGCTCATGGTTGTGGTGAAGATGAAGAAGGTAATCAATAAGAAACCTAAGTCCACCATTGGTGTTAAATCAACGCGAGTTGATAACTTTTTTCCTTTTTTGACCCCTGGTCCTTTCTTATGGCCACCACCCGAGGTATCTAATTCTGCCATTGTATGCGCTTTTAATTAGTTATT
>CAXNMZ010000124.1:0-4721 GCA_964203125.1 Chitinophagales bacterium
ACAGATTTTTCACAACCAGCCTGTTCTAATTTTTCCATCACAGAAGGCAAAACAGCTTCACTACTACTTGCGCCAATGACAATAAAAATTTCTTCTTTTAGATACTTCAATAATTTAATTAAACTAAAACCATAGTAGCGCATGATACCATTTAGAATCAAAAATATAAAAATTAAAACCGTGATATAAAAAGTGAGCATGAACTTCCCTAAAATCAATAAACTGCCAATTCCAAATTTTCCCATGGTGTAAGCCATACCGCCAAAAGCACCAATAGGACTGAGTTTCATGACTATATGTAAAATATTAAACAAGGCTTTATTGATGACACCAAAGGTGTTGATGATCCCCTCGTTGCCTTTTTTAATCATCATTAATCCAACTGCGAAAAAAATACTGAAAAATAAAATTTGAATGATATCTCCTTTTGCAAAAGCACCAATGATATTATCAGGAACAATATGGGTAAAAAAATCTACCCAATTCATTTCTTTTCCTTGGTCTACATAGGCAGCCACTTTGTCTTTATTTGTAGCTGCTAAAACAACCCCCTTGCCTGGCTTAATAAATGTCCCCACCACTAAGCCAATCAATAAAGCAATCGTAGAAACAATCTCAAAGTAAAGGATTCCTTTTCCTCCAACCCTACCTACTTTCTTCATATTACCAGCTCCAGTAATGCCTAATACCACTGTGAAAAATATAATGGGCGCAATCACCATTTTGATTAGGCTAATAAAAACGTCACTAATTATTTTCCCTGTTTGAAAAAAGCTAGGAAATAATAAGCCTACAATGATACCTAGAATGATACCAATTAAAACCTGTACATATAATATCTTGAAATATTTCATGCATTAAACTTACAAGTAAAATGCTCAAAAAAAGAATTAAAAGTGATAAATAATCATCTGGGGGGATGACTTCTTTATAGAAAGTGCATAAAAAAGGATCATCTAGTTCACGGCAAAAAAATAGACACTATGCTTTTGCCTTAAATCCTAGTTTGGCAGGCGTAATAGGCAAATCCCTCACTCTTTTTCCAGTGGCATTGTACACCGCATTGGTGACAGCGGCTGCAAAACCAATCAAAGCAATTTCTCCAATGCCTTTTGCACCAATTGAATTCATATTGACATCTGGCTTGTTCACAAACCAAACATCGGTTGGCGGAATTTGAGAATGCAATGGCACATGATAGGCGCCAAAACTTGCATTGATAATTTGTCCTGAAACATGATCCATTTCCAATTGCTCTGTCAAAGCCATCCCAATACCTCCTACCACACCACCAATCATTTGGCTTCTTGCAGTTTTAGGACTAATAATTTTCCCAGCATCTCCCGTAGTCACGACTTGTAAAATTTTAATAGTGCCATCTTTAGGGTTCACAGCCAATTTCACATAATGCGAGGAGAAAGAATTACTTGTAAACTTTAATTGCTCCGCAGTTTTACCTGTAGATGCAATCATTAAATCAATTTGTTTATCAGGACTTAGTTGTAATAAATCTACAATAGTGATTTTGATACTTGGATCAGCAATGGCAAGCACCATTTCATTTTTGACTTCTAGGACTTCTGATTTTAAATTAGCAAAAGCAGGAGCTAGTTTAATCGCTAGATCTTTTAAATTTTGTTTTAAAGTCGTGCAAGCTAAGTCCACTGCAGATCCTACGGTAGAGGTTGTGCCTGATCCGCCTTGTGAAGGGCCTGGAGGTAAATCAGAATCACCTAATTTAAATTTAATTTTTTCAATAGGCATCTGCATTGCAGCAGCAGCTATGATTGTCATGGAAGTGGTGGTGCCTGGACCCATATCACTCACTGCACACTCTAAAGTTAATTTTCCTTCCTTATTTAATAAAGCGCGCACAGATGCACTTCCTTTACCTGCACCAAAAACCCCATTCGCCATACCATAGCCAATCAACCAACCATTTTCTTTTAAGGTACCAGGCGTTGTAGGACGATTTTTCCAACCAATTTTTTCTTTGCCGTATGCATAACAATCTTTGAGGTTGTTATCAGAGAAAGGCAATTTATTTTCTGAATTGATAGTGGTAAAGTTTTTTAACCTTAAGTCTATTGGATCCATTTTTAATTGATATGATAACTCATCAATAGCAGACTCTAAACCATAAGAACCAGTGGCTTCGCCAGGACCGCGCATCCATACTGGCGTGCTCACATCAAGTGGCAGCATGCTGTATTTTGTATCTACGTTTTCACAAGCATATAAAAATTTAGAGACGTTCACAATCCCTTCTCTAAAATCTTCGTAACGAGAGGTGCCACTAATAGCTTCGTGTGTGATACCAATAAAACGACCAGCAGCATCTGCGCCAATGCCAATTTTTTGCCAAGATTGTGGACGATAACCCACCAATGAAAACATTTGTGGACGGGTAAGTACAATTTTCACAGGACGGTTTAATTTTTTAGCAGCAATCAAAGCAGCAGGCACATTGGCCCAACTTCTTAAACCACTACCAAAACCACCACCTACATTTTCTGCAATCACTCGCACATTTTTATCTAATAAACCAAAAGTACGCGCCACCGTGGTTTGTGTGCTTTTAGGTCCTTGTGTTTTATCGTATAATGTAACTTTGTCCTCTCCTTCCCAAAATGCAATGGTAGCATGCATTTCCATTGGTAGATGTACTTCTGCTGGAATGGCATATTCTGCTTCAATAAAAGCAGAAGCTGTTTTAAATGCATTTTCTGTGCCTCTTTTATACGCAACAGTACCTTTTAGTTTTGAAGGATCTTTTCTTACCACATCAAAATTTGTTTCAAAAGCTTGTGACTCATATTCTGCACGCACTAATCGAATGGCAGCGTTTGCATTCTCTAAACTATCCGCTACAATCAATGCAATGGGTTGACCAAAAAATTTAACTTGATTATCGTATAATACTTTGTGGCCACGCCATTCAAACACATTTTTAGGACGTTCTGAAACATTCGTTAAATACCCAGGCACTATTGGACAGTTCGCATAATAAATCACATCTAAGACACCAGGGGATGCCAATGCTTTTGCAGTATCCATATTTTTGATAGTGCCTTTTGCAATACTACTTGTTACAAATACGCCGTAAGCCATATTTGGCAAATTATATTCTGCAGTGTATTTTGCTTTGCCTGTTACTTTATCAGCGCCGTCTACTCTTTCGTCTTCGAAATTAAGTTGAGAAAGATTGTTCTTGGATAAATGCGTATTGTTCATAAAAGAAAATTAAAAGGATTAAATTTTAGCGCCAGATTTTGCCACTTCCACAATTGCGTCCACAATATTTTGATAGGCCCCGCATCTGCAAATATTCGTGTCCATATATGCCTGAATACTTGATCTACTTGTCGCCTTGCCTTCTCTCACGCAAGCCACGGCTGACATGATTTGTCCCGATGTGCAATAGCCACATTGAAAAGCATCATTCTTTAAAAATGCAGCCTGCATTGGATGTAACTGATCTCCTTTCGCGAGTCCTTCTATTGTGGTGATTTGGTTGTTCTGATGATTCAGTGCCAATTGAGTACATGATTTTAAACGCTTCCCATTTACATGAATCGTACAAGCGCCACATTGCCCCATCTCGCAACCCTTTTTAGTACCCGTATACCCAATTTCTTCCCTTAATAAATTGAGCATAGTTGTTCTTGCATCAATCTCAACTGCGACTGGTTTGCCGTTTAGGATAAACTTTAATTTTTCTTTTGCAATGGGCATCGGCACTAGGCTGTCTGCAGCAAAAGTCTTTACTAAAATAGATGGGGTTAAATATAGTGCAGCAACAGCGGCTGATTTTTTAAAAAAGCCCCTTCTTGCACTATCAAATTGACAAGGATTCATATACATCGATTTGATGTAATTTAACTAAAAAGACAATGAACTCAAAATCAATTTATGGGAAATAATCCACTTTAATCAGGCATCAATACGGCTAATTTTGCAGCAAGCTCTGCGTGTAATTTTTCACTATTACCTAGAATACGCATTACAAACTTACCATTTTGATCTACTAAAAACTTAGTAGGGTACCCATTGATATCATACTCCTTTACAATGTCCTTTATTGCTGGATCGTATAGGATCTGTGGCCAACTAAGCCCATCTTCCTTGACCGCTTTACGCCAAGCGATGTCTTGCTTTTTTTTGTCTCTATTGCTATTGGCAATCTCATTAGAAATGCCAATAATTTCAAAACCTTTTGATTTATATTGATTATACAATTCTTTTAATGCTGGATGACTAATTCTGCATGGTACACACCAGCTACCCCAGAAATCAATTAATACAACTTTCCCTTTGTATGCATTTACATCCACCATCGTTCCATCCATCCCAATTTGAGCAAAAGGAATAACAGGCTTACCAGTTGCGGTACTTTTATTGCTTTCAATTTTTAAGATTAAAGCTTTACCAGTATTCGAATTTTTTTGTTCTTCAGTTAATGCATAAAATTTTGTTTCAGATTCACTGATTGGCAAAATCAGGAATAAAGATTGTAAGACTAACAAACTAGTAAAAGTTGCAGGATTGTCATTCAAAAATTGAATACGCATCGCCTGATTTTTCTTTTTTAAATATTGTAATCGCTGCGTAATATCATAATTACCAATGGTATCGTTTAAATTTCTTTTTTTATTTTGCGTCTGTTGTAAAGCCCAATTTTCTTTTGCATCTTCTAAATCTGCATTACGAATACTATTATA
>CAXNMZ010000125.1:0-4622 GCA_964203125.1 Chitinophagales bacterium
CTAAAAAGAAGACCGCTCCTAAGAAAGCAGTAGCGAAGAAGTCGGTGGCGAAGAAGGCACCAGCTAAAAAGAAAGTAGCTCCTAAAAAGAAGACCGCTCCTAAGAAAGCAGTAGCTAAAAAGTCGGTGGCGAAGAAGGCACCAGCTAAAAAGAAAGCAGCTCCTAAAAAGAAGACCGCTCCTAAGAAAGCAGTAGCGAAGAAAGCACCAGCTAAAAAGAAAGCAGCTCCTAAAAAAGCAGTAGCTAAGAAAGTAGTTGCGAAGAAGGCACCTGCTAAAAAAGCACCTGCTAAAAAGAAGACAGCTCCTAAGAAAGTAGTCGCTCCTGTTGCAGCCCCTGTGGTAGCTCCAGTTGTTACACCTACACTTTTTGAAGCTCCAGGTACGGATAACAATCCAACAGCTTAATGAAAACAGCTTAATATAAATCCCGCTTTATGCGGGATTTTTTATGTCAAATCAAAATAAATACACATGCGCAAGATTCTTGTATTATTAGCAATCCCTTTTTTCGGATTTTCTCAAAATGGCACAATTGCAGAGAAAACAAAAAATATGGAATTGAGAAAAGGATTTTATGATTTTTATTGGGACAATACCAATGGAAAAATATACCTAGTTGTAGACAAATTGAATATGCCTTTTCTGTATGTTAACTCTTTACCAGCTGGGCTAGGATCCAATGATATTGGACTTGATAGAGGACAACTAGGCGATTCAAGAATTGTCTACTTTAATCGAGTTGGCAAAAAATTGTTCTTAACACAGCCTAATCTTGATTACAGAGCAGTCACAAAAGATAAAAGAGAGCAAAAAGCGGTGGAGCAATCTTTTGCTCAGTCTATCCTTTTTAATTTTACGATCGAAGCCGAGGAAGAAAATATGGCTGATCGTTCAATGAATAAACTATTAGTTGATGCAACTAGCTTTTTTTTAAGAGATGCACACGGAGTTGTTGATAGAATAAAGCGCGCAAGACAAGGCACTTATGCAATCAATGAAAATAGATCTGCCATTTATATTCAAAACACGAAGAACTTTCCAAAAAATGCAGAGTTCGAAGCAACAGTGACATTTGTTGGCGGATCCGATGCAGGAAGATTGGTGCAATCCGTAACACCTTCTCCAGAAGCAATCACTGTTAGAATGCATCATAGCTTTGTAGAATTACCAGACAATAATTACAGTCCAAGAAAATATGATATTCGAAGTGGCTATGGAGGTACTAGTTATTTTGATTACAGTTCTGACATAAGCGAACCAATTCAACAAATGGTGATCAATAGACATCGTTTACAGAAAAAAGATCCTACTGCCGCTGTGAGTGAAGCTGTTAAACCCATCATTTATTATTTAGACAATGGCACTCCTGAACCAATTCGCTCTGCATTATTAGAAGGCGGAAAATGGTGGAACCAAGCATTTGAAGCTGCTGGTTATAAAAATGCATTTCAATTGTACATTCTTCCTGACTCTGCAGACCCGATGGATATTCGTTACAATATGATCAATTGGGTGCACCGTTCTACTAGAGGTTGGAGTTATGGCGCATCTGTAGTGGACCCAAGAACTGGAGAAATTATCAAAGGTCAAGTTTCATTAGGCTCTTTGAGAGTGAGACAGGATTATTTAATTTTTGCTGCATTGTTATCCCCTTATACAACAGGCAAGCCGGTTTCAGAGGAGATGCGTAAAGCGGCTATCCATAGATTAAGACAACTTTCTGCACATGAAATTGGACATACCTTAGGCTTACAACACAATTATGCATCTAGTTTCAACGATCGATCTTCGGTAATGGACTACCCACATCCAAATATTTTTGTAAACGCAAAAGGCGCTTTAGATTTTTCTACCATTTACACAGACGAAATTGGTCTTTGGGATAAACGCGCCATCACTTATGGTTATCAAGATTTTCCAAAAGGCACAGATGAAGCAAGCTCCTTAACTAATTTATTAGAAGAAAATTCAAAAAATGGATTACAATTTATTGCAGACGCAGACGCAAGAGCAGCAGGCGGCATGCATCCTAATGCGCATCTATGGGACAACCTACCTGATGCAGTGGATGGCTTAATGCAAACTTTTGCTGTACGCAATAAAGCGATGCAACAATTTAGCGAAGATGCGGTGAAAGTGGGGACGCCTTTGGCTCAACTAGAAGACATGCTTGTGCCGGTCTATAATTACCATCGATATCAATACGAAGCAGTTACAAAATTAATTGGAGGCGTCAATTATCAATACAGCGTTAAAGGTGACCAAAATCAAATTCAACCCACTATTTTACCGAATGCAATACAGCAAAGAGCTTTAGATGCCGCCTTGGCATGTTTAGGATCTAGCTTCTTAACCATTCCTGAAAATGTTTTACAACTCATTCCTCCAAGACCACCAATGTATTATGGCGTGGGTGAATTATTTACAAAAAGAACTGGATTAAGTTTCGATGCTTTATCTCCAGCCGAAGCCTTGGTCGATTTTGAATTGTCTTTTTTATTCAATGCAGAAAGAGCCAATCGTTTAGTGCAAAATAAAGCTAGAGCTGGTAGTATGGGATGGGACAATGTACTGGATGCCATTTTAGATAAAACTTGGTATGCAACATCAGTGTCTGGCTTAGCAGGTGCTGTTCAACTACAAACACAACAACAAACTTTAAGCTGGCTGATTGGCATGAGCCAAAGTAGTGATGCTAATTTTGAAGTAAAAAGTATTTGTGCAAATAGATTGAATAAGTTGAAATCAAAATTAACTAGTTTATCCATCAGCAATCCTAAGCTTACAGCACATTATCAGTATGCGATTAGCAGAATCAATGATCCTGAGAAAATCACGCTTCCTAAACCTGTCGTGATTCCTCCAGGTGCGCCGATTGGATGTGATTTATAAAAGAAAAATCATTATCGTATAAATTAAAAAGCCCCGCGAAATTCGTGGGGCTTTTTTTAATATCATTGGAGTGAAAATAATAAGAGTGTAAAAAGATCGAGGGGCCCGTTCATGGGGTCTCTCGAAAAATCATCACACAAACATTCTTATAGGTTCTTCTAAATAGCTTTTTAAAGTTTGTAAGAAAGCCGATCCTGTTGCTCCATCTACTACTCTATGGTCGCAACTTAAAGTTACATTCATCACATTACCTGGTACTATTTGACCATTTTTAACCACCGGCTCTTGTGCAATACCCCCTACTGCTAGTATACAAGCATCTGGCGGGTTAATAATCGCAGTAAATGAATCTATACCAAACATACCTAAATTAGAAATGGTAAAAGTGCTTCCTTCCCAATCTGAAGGTTGTAATTTTTTATCTTTTGCTTTTTTAGCAAACTCTTTTACAGATACACTTATTTCATCCAAAGAAAGTCCGTCTGCAAAACGAAGTACGGGAACCAATAATCCTTCGTCTACCGCAACTGCAATACCAATATTCACATGGTGGTTTTCACGAATGATATCGCCTAACCAACTGCTATTTACTTTTGGATGTTGTTTTAAAGCAAGCGCTACCGCTTTTACAATAAAATCGTTGAAGCTAATTTTAACAGGCGCTGTTTCATTCACTACAGTTCTTGCAGCAATGGTCGCATCCATGTTAATTTTCATGGTTAAGTAAAAATGTGGGGCCGTAAATAAACTCTCGCTTAAACGTCTTGCAATTGTTTTACGCATTTGCGAAACCGGCGTATCCACAAAACTTACTTGACCTACAAAATTCGTATTTCTTGGAGCAGCTGCTTTTGCAGTACTTGAAGTATTACCTGGCGTATAATTATCTAAATCTGTTCTTGTTATTCTTCCATGCTCACCTGTACCTTGTACATATTTTAAATCTATTCCTTTTTCCTTAGCAATTTTTTTAGCTAAAGGCGATGCAAAAATTCTTCCCTCATTCACTACTTGCGCTGAAGTAGGTTGTACAGCAGTCGGTGTAGGCATAGGTGCAGCTTGAGGAGTAGATGCTGTTGGTGCAGCCCCACCTTTTAATGCTGCAACAATTGGTGCAATCTCCAAACCTTGTTGTCCAATGATACAAAGTAAATCGTTCACTAAAATTTTCTCTCCTGCTTGAGCACCTTGGTACAATAAAATACCATCTTTATAAGATTCTAATTCCATCGTTGCCTTATCGGTTTCGATGTCTGCCAATACTTCTCCTTTTTTAACTGTATCTCCTATTTGCTTATGCCATCCTGCAATTACCCCTTCTGTCATGGTATCACTCAATCGAGGCATCAATACTACTTCTTCCATTGCTGAAAAATCTACAGCAGATGCACTAGGTGTTGAAGTTGCAGGAACTGGTGCGGGTGTAGTTGCTGTTTCAACCGGAGCTGGTGCATTTGCTCCGCCAGTATTTTGAGCAATCAAAGCAGACACATCTTCACCTGCTTTTCCAAAAATGGCTAATAAATCGTTGACTTGTAATTTGCCGCCACGTGGCGTACCTATATGTAATAAAACACCATCTTGATAGCTCTCCAATTCCATGGTTGCTTTATCCGTTTCTATTTCGGCTAACAAATCGCCTTTTTTTACGGTATCCCCCACATTCTTGTGCCAAGCCGCAACAACACCTTCGGTCATGGTATCACTTAAACGGGGCATTAATATTAC
>CAXNMZ010000126.1:0-4594 GCA_964203125.1 Chitinophagales bacterium
TCTACTCTTTGCTTTTGCTCGTCTCTACCATTAAAATGTTTGTAAGAAGTAAAGTACCTATAATTGATATTTAAAGTCCATTTTGAACTGTCTTCTTGGTGCATACCTGCATGTTCCATAGTACATAAGCCACCTACTGTTCTAATGGCAACGCAACCTTGTGCATTGGATTGTTGTATAAAGCCAAGGCATAGTAATGCTAATAATGGGATTGATTTTCTCATGCGTTAGTTAATTTTTTAAACAAATAAGTTTACTTGAACTTAATTTTTCATTTTTAATTTGGAAACAATATAGTTTCCTAGAGCCTGCCCTTTCTCAGTGCTTGTAATACAAGAATTGTGAAAATGGATACCCCCGTAAAAACGTCCCAAGTTGTTTTCTTCTGCGGCATGTCTAAACGATTTGAAGCTTCTGTTTTCAATACCAAATTCTAGTTCGGTAGAGTCAGTATAAGCAAAATTATCGCCATAGACACTTGTTAAAGCTTCAGCTGCTGAAGCTGAAATAGTAGAGTGTCCGCAAGTGTATTCAGGGAAGGCAGGGGTTTGTAAAAGCGGTCTCCAATTTGGATCGATGTATTTATTGATCACTGTTTCTGGACGAACTGTTTTATAAGTATACTTTGCATCCCATGTGTGGATGAAGGCATCAAATAAAGTAATCGCTGTTTTAGCATAGGCATATACAGCAGTATTAAAATCCGACTTAGCTGTTTTATTCGCAATTCCTACAATACTCATCCAATGACCCGGAGGAGAGAATTTTTTGGTGCTAAACATGGCATGGCCAGTCACATTCACTTTAAATGGATTGTCATCCCAGAAATTAGCAATGTGCTTTTGCTCCTCCGTTAAACTATCTCCTGCATTTTTTACCATCATGAGATTTATATAATACTCGCTGTTTTTATCTGTTACATTAAAAGCAGGTGGTGGCAAGGGTCTAAACTGATTGGCACTATCAATGGCCATTGTTCTAATCTCCGCCCAATGTGGTTCTGCTGCAGAGGCATACATAGGTGGTGTGGGCACCCATCGTCCTGGAGAATCTTTTACGGTGTATCTTTCAGCGCTTCTTGTCTGCGCATAATTGTCTTTTTTACTCCATGCAATAATGGTTGCACTAATTTCTTTTGCGAATGCTTCAGATACTTCAACCATTTTACTCGACATCCCATTTGATTTGACTAATTTTCTTAAACTATCTGTGTAGTCTTGCATGCTTCCTTCTGGGAAAGTCACTGCTTGTCCTACTGTAGTATAGGCAACCAATGCTGCATAAGGAAAATCGATATTCGCAGTGTCTTTTGGCTTTGGCATTTGTGCAAGCCCCTTTAATTGCCCAGCTAAACTTTGGTATGCAGAGGGATTGCCCGCTGCGACCACTTCATATCCAGCAATTGCTGCATAAGCATAGTTTCTAGAAGCCACAATTGGACTAAAATTATTACCCATCACCACCTGATTTAATTCATGCACCGTATAGGCATATAAGTCAGGATTATTGGTAATTTTTTTATAGTCATTCGACTGGTTACAAGCTGCCATTGATATTGCAAAAAGCAATACTGCAAATAATTTATTCATTTGAAATCATTAAAGGTAAAATCGAAAAGCGCATAGCTATAGTTGCATATGCATGATGATAATGCGATGCAAAGCATGGCACTATTGTAAAAAAGAAAAATTAAGCAATCATTTTTGGAGGCGGACCTTGTACCGTTAAATAATTGCTTATTAAACGCGTAGCGTAACGATAACCAGTCGTTACATTCGCCAAATTTGCTGGCGCTAAATGCCAGCTACTATTTTGTTGGATATAATCAAAACTGATAAATTTTGCAGTAGACTTTCCCAATGGAACAGACTTTTTATCTGGATTCGAGTTAGAAAGGTCTTGTGCTAATTTATAAAAATCTTCTCTTGCATTTTTGATATGCAAACGATCTTGGTTGGGTAATACTTTTAGCTCAAGGCTGTCATTGTAGATTCTTCTTTGAACATACTGATAGACGATGCCTTTAATCACAATCTCTCCATCCACTCTTTCAAATTGAGGATTGTTCGCGTAATAAGGTAGATTGATTGGCGTCTTAATAGTGACTAAGTAAGCTTCATCATAATTATTTTCTTCAATTAGATACACTAATTGACTGGCTGCTTTTTGGTCAAAATAATTCGATACCAATCGGTATCCAAATCCATTAAAAAGCAAAATGCCCAAGAATAATATGGCGCCTAGTTTTTTCAATACGCTAATTTAGCGATTTTAGTCAAAATTGGGCCCTAATAAAGGAGGATTTTTGTGTAATTTAGCCCTCTCAATCTCATTTTTTTATGCGTAAAATTGTAGTCCTCTTATCAACGATCCTCCTCTTGGGTTTAATGGCCGTTTATCTACTAGTGCCAAAGTTGCTCGTTATTAAGGGAAGCCAAGTAGTCAATCAATCCCCACCAAGTGTGATTAGAGGTATGATGCAGACTGCTAAATGGTCTGAATGGATGCCAAAGGAAACTACATTAAGCATAACTGGTACCATGGTAGCAACGATTCAAACAGAACTAAACCTTGATGCAATAAAAATACCAGTAGAATTTTCAATCATTGATGATACAAGCACAAATACAATCATTGGATTTGAAACTTCAATGGAGAATACCAATTTATCTCCTATTGCTAGAGTTCAAAACTATTTATTTGCAAAAAAAATAAAAGGGCAACTTGATCTGATACTTTCTGCTGCTGGAAATTATTACAATAGTGTCAAAGGCGTTTATGGATTTGACATTCAAGAAATAAGTGTTCAAGATTCAAGCTTGATTGCTTTAGATCAAGTGCTGACAGATTCACCTACCTTGGTTCAAGTTTATGATATGATAGCTCAATTAGAACAGCATATTGCTTCTCAAAATGGGAAAGCAAAAAATGCTCCAATGGTTAATATTACAAGGATCAACGAAGATGAAGTTTTTACCCAAGTTGCGATTCCAATTGAAAAGGATATTCAGGTAAAGCCCCCCTTCTCACTCAAGAAAATGGTATTGGGTAAATTACTTTCTGTCTCTGTGATGGGTGATGCGGCAACTGTGAATAGCGCACTTATAGCAGCTAAGCAATACTTAGGAGATAAACAAAAAACGAGTCCCGCAATTCCATATGTCATTTACATTACCAATAGACTAAAGGAACCAGATGCACAAAAGTGGAAATCCACCATCAATTATCCAGTATTTTAGTAGAGGCTATTTTTTAAAACCAATCAGTCTTAAGCTATCGGAATTCATACCCAATACATAAGCTGCTTGATCCTTCCATTTGATTGGTGCAATACGCCTCACTTGGCCTTTAACACTTAATCCATTCAATGGTGCAGCATTAAAGTCTTGCTTCCCAGTATTGATCAAGAGTGTGCCATAATCTGCATCATACCTGCCCATTTGCACATTGTTATCGTAAAAATTACCCATCATTAAAATATCCGGCCATTTGTCCCCATTGGCATCTGTCACCACTGCTGCTTTATAGGCAGTGATTTGCGCTTCCCATGGTAATACTTTAGCAGTAAAATTTCCTTTACCATCATTGATGAATAAAGTATTCGCAAAATGATAGGCCTTCACAAGTTTAGATGATTTTAATTTTTCCTTTGTGAAAATATCATACAAATTAGCTTTAGCGAAATCTTCTGCATATAAGAAGGATTTTTTTATTTTTGGAATCTGTCTTTGAATTTCATCTTTATTGGCAAATGGAATTTCTTTTCCTTGTAAATAGAAAGTGATAATTTGCTCAAATTTACCATTGTCATCAAAATCATTATAATACATGCTGATTGGCTCTTTTTCAGATGCCTTTAATCTTGTATTCAAGCCTAAGTTACCAGCAATAAAGTCCATGTCTCCATCTAAATCAATGTCTATCGGTAAAGTGAAATTCCACCAACCAGGTAAATTGGTTGCAGTTGCTTTTGTCCATTTTTTTACAGAAGGATACAAGACATCAATACCACCCCATTGATGCGTCAATAAAATTTCCATTTTGCCATCCTTGTTTACATCCATTTCTGTTGCACTAGTAATAAATCCAAGGCCAATTAAATCTGGCGCAACTGAAGCAGTGACATTTTTAAAATGCCCATCACCCAAATTATACAAAAGATAAGAATCGATAGGTGCGCCATAATCCATGGCCTTGACTCTACTTGTAATTAATAAGTCAATGGCACCATCTTGATTAAAATCTCTAGCAACGATATCGGAGCTTTGATTATACACAGGTATTGCATCATTCAAGATCGTAAACTGTCCTTTTGTACTATTTAAATACACCCTTGGCATCATGTGCTTATCCTCTCCATAGTATTCATTGCCTCCAGAACCAACAATGATATCTTGAAATCCGTCCTTATTGACATCCGCCATTACAGCACAAACATCTTCATAATTACTATCTAAACGGAAAGCTTCTTGTTTAGATAACAAGAATTTACCATTGGCTGGTTGATAGTATAAGGCAGCACTGAAGCCTCTTGCACCTCCAATAAAGATATCTTCTAGCCCGTCTTTATTTAAATCACCCACTACCAATGCAG
>CAXNMZ010000127.1:0-4534 GCA_964203125.1 Chitinophagales bacterium
TTCTACAGCGGTTCGAACCCGCTCGGGACCTCGATACAAAGCCTCTCACGAAAGTGAGAGGCTTTTTTGGTTTAAGGCAGCGTCACAAGCTCGCTTGTGTAAGATGACGAGAACCAAAAAAGCCAAAAGGATGCGTAGCATTCTTTTGAAAGGCTTTGAGTAGCAAAACCGTTTATTTTTTTATTTCAGTTAAATATACATAAAATAAAAAGGCTAATTCAGCAAAAACTAATAATGCATAAAATGAAAAGTAGATGATTGTGAACTTCTTTTTATTTTTTACAAAGAGGAAAATTATAACAAAAGGGATTGCTAGAATGATGTATCTGTATATTGAAAGCATACTTTATTTTTACTTATTTTTTTCTATACTAGTTTTGCTCAGGCTTAATATTAACTTTCCCATCTGGTCCTAGGTCAGAATCCATATTAATTGTTATGATAAATTTACTAGATGTAGTCCAACCTATATTTTGACCTAGAACATTAATACCATAAAAATTTGATCCTCCAATTGTAAATGATGAAATTAAATTATTTTTGTCAAATTTTATACTAGTTGTTGTTAATTGAGTCCATATTTGCAAAAATGTAATACCGGTATAGAAAATTTGCGGATTCCCAATTACTTGACCATGTATATCCGTTTCATACCATAAATTCAATATACTAAAAGAAAGGGGCGAATTATTTATTCCAAATGTACCATCAAAAATACTTTTTGGGAAAGCATAAAACTGCACCTTATGCAATCCTGGCTTACCAGGATCATCATCATAATTATCATCTGAATATTCGCTTAATGATTTCTTTTTATTTAGATTAGAGTCTAAGCCAATTTGTACATACTCAATTGTATTTAATTCTTGATATAATTTCTTAAATTCCTGAATAGACAAAATCCTTAAACTAGAATCTTTAAGTTCTTCTCCTTTTTTTGAAGAACTTAAATTAAAATTTAGTTGGTTTTTTAAAATACTAATTGTTCCTTTATTCCCAACAATGGAACGAATTGCAGCTACAGGATCTTTATCAACCTGAGATTGTTTTATTACATCTGTTTCCTTTTTGCAACCAATTGTCAATACAATGAGCGCAATCAAGAGGAAGCATCCATTTTCAATAAATTTCTTGATTTTCATGTTTTTTGATTTGTTTAAACAATACTACCTCATTCCAAAAAGCCATTTTCGAGTATTAATACGCTTTAAATAATTTTTGAGTATTTTTACACTCATGAAACATTCCCAAACTATTGGCATCCTTCTAACTTTATTGTTATTCTTTTGTACCACACAACCGCTAGTAATTATTGAAAGCAGAAACTGGGTGGTGACAGGATGGGATGCAGGTGCGACTAATTTTGGACAATCAGGCAAATTCTTATTTTATATAGGTATCCTAGCCATTGTATTTTTTGCAATACCATCCATCAATGTAAAGCGATTCAACATGGCATGGGCAGCATTGCTAGTAGCATGGAGTTTCAGAAATTATTTAGTACTATCTACTTGCGCGATGGGGGAATGTCCTCAAAAACAATGGGCACTATACGCTTGTATTATTTTAAGTTTCGGAATTTTAATCATGACTTTCTTGCCTAAGCTTAAAACAAAATAACCCTCTTTTGGAGGGCTATTTAATTTCTTAATTCAAAGAAAGTTATTTCGCTAATTGCTCAAGGCCTTTCCCAATTAATTGAACGGCTTCTTTAATTTGTGCTTCAGTAATAATCAATGGAGGTGCGAATCTAATCTTATCACCATGGGTTGGCTTTGCAAGTATCCCTAATGCTTTAAGGTGTAAACATAAGTCCCAAGATGCATCAGGATTTTCATGTTTGATCACAATGGCATTTAACAAGCCACGTCCTCTAATAGATGCGATAAATGGAGAATTTAAGTTGGCTAATTCAGCTCTTAAAATTTCCCCCATTTTATAGGAGTTTTCTACCATCTTCTCTGACTTGATTACTTCCAACGCTTTCATAGCGACTGCACAAGCAAGCGGATTTCCTCCATAAGTGGATCCATGTTCGCCTGGCTTAATTTGCAACATGATAAAATCATCTGCAAGCACAGCAGCAACAGGAATGGTTCCGCCACTCAATGCTTTTCCTAAAACTAAAATATCAGGACGCACATTTTCATGATCACAAGCTAGTAAGGTTCCTGTTCTTGCTAGTCCCGTTTGTATTTCATCCGCAATAAATAACACATTGTATTGAGTACATAAATCTCTAACGCCTTTTAAATAGCCATCTGTTGGAATCACCACACCAGCTTCACCCTGTATTGGTTCTACCATGAACGCTGCCACATTTGGATCTTGTAAAACAATTTCTAAAGCAGCTAAATCATTATAAGGCACTAAACCAAAGCCTGGCATAAATGGACCAAAACCTTTATAACTACTTGGGTCGGTAGAAGAGGAAATAGCAGCAAGTGTTCTGCCCCAAAAATTACCTTGCGCAAAAATTACTTTTGCTTGATTTTCTGGAATCCCTTTTACAGCATAGCCCCATCTTCTTGCTAATTTAATTGCCGTCTCACCACCTTCAACACCTGTATTCATAGGCAATACTTTATCGTAGCCAAAATAGGCAGTGATGTATTTTTCATACTCCCCAAGAAGGTTATTGTAAAAAGCTCTCGATGTGAGTGTTAATTTTTGAGCTTGATCTGTCAAGGCTTTAATGATCGCTGGATGGCAGTGACCTTGATTGACAGCAGAGTAGCCGCTTAAGAAATCAAAGTATCTTTTACCATCTACATCGTATAAAAAAATACCTTCGCCTTTTTCAAGCACGACAGGAACGGGATGATAATTATGGGCACCGAATTGATCTTCAAGGGCAATATACTTTGCAGTATTTGCACTCGTTTGTATGGGAGTAGACATGTACTATTTCTTTAAATAAAAATGATAAAAACAGGAGGCGTCAAGTTCAGGTAAACTTGAAATAAAATAAAATCTAGGGGCTTAATATTACCCTATGGGATGATTTAGAAAATCTAAATTAGAATATAAGAATTTTGCCTTTATCATGCAGCTAAGATAGGGTTTTTGGCTAATTTTTCCATATTTGGCCTTACATTCGCATAAATACATCTGTTTTGGAACCGCTCGTATCAATCGTTATTTTAAATTTTAATGGGGCTAATTACCTGAAGACTTTTTTGCCTTCGGTATTGGCGACGTCCTACCAAAATAAAGAAATTGTGGTGGCAGACAATGGCTCAAAAGATAATTCTTTAGAAATACTTGCAAAATATTTTCCCACTGTTAAAGTCATTCTAAATCCAACCAACGAAGGTTTTGCTGGAGGATACAATTGGGCACTTAAACAAGTGCAAGCCGATTATTTTATTTTATTGAATTCAGATGTGCAGGTGGATCCAAATTGGGTAGACCCAATGGTGCAATTAATGGAATCAAATCCTACCATCGGAGCATGTCAACCAAAAATATTGGCACAAAAAGAACCAACTAGTTTTGAATATGCTGGCGCAAGTGGTGGATGGATAGATGCCCTTGGTTACCCTTTCTCAAGAGGTAGGGTATTTGATGTATGTGAGCAGGATAAAGGGCAGTATGATAGCGCTGAGCCTATTTTTTGGGCATCTGGAGCAGCCATGATGATTCGATCAAAGTTGTTTCATGCATTGGGCGGATTTGATGCCAGTTTTTTTGCGCATCAAGAGGAAATTGATCTTTGTTGGAGGATGCAATTAGAAGGCCATGCATTGTATGCTTGTCCTAGTGCAGTGGTGTACCATGTGGGTGCGGGTACTTTACCTAGAGGTGGTAGAAAAGTGTTTTTAAATTTTAGGAATAATTTGATCATGCTAAGTAAGCATCTAGCTATCCAAGAATTAGTATGGAAAATGCCATTGCGTTTTGCATTAGATGGGATATCTGCTTGGAAAGGCTTATTGACTGGGGATGGGTACTTTTTTACAGCCATTTTTAAGGCACATTTAGCAGTAATGGGGTATTGGTTAACAGGTAAAGTCAACAGGAGCAAGGCGTGTAAACCAATGGCTGAAATGGGGGGTGTTTACAATGGATCTGTTGTTTTTCTTTACTTTTTGAAAAACAAGCAAAAATTTGATAAAATTGTCACCAAACAGGTTCATTATTAAGAACTTGTTGTTATTTTTGCATCCGTAATTAAACACTATGTCACAAGAAATACAAGAAACATCTACCAATAAAGATATTGCTAGGAACTGGGTAAGTTCTTCAAAATTCATCTTTTACGTAACTGTTTTCGCATTATTAGCACTAGGTCTAGGGAATTGTGCTCAACTTTTCAATTCTAGATACAAGAAAGCGACGGTAGAAGTGAATCCAAGTTCACAGTACAAACCGGAATATAAGTAAAAAAAATTTTGTTGGTGTGCGTTGATTCCTTATTTTCGCAGTCCAAAAATTAGTTCTTATTCAAGCGAAAGTAGCTCATTTGGTAGAGCACGACCTTGCCAAGGTCGGGGTGGCCAGTTCGAGCCTGGTCTTTCGCTCAAAATCCCGT
>CAXNMZ010000128.1:0-4470 GCA_964203125.1 Chitinophagales bacterium
ATTTATTTAAGTATGGCCATTATTTTTTTAGCACAAGTATTTGATGTTGAATTTTCTATTTCACAACAATTAACCATTTTTGGAATTTTACTAATCACAAGTAAAGGCGCTGCTGGTGTCACGGGAAGTGGCTTTATCGTTTTAGCTTCCACTTTAACAGCAATTAAAGTGATCCCTCTGGAAGGACTTGCCCTACTTATTGGAGTTGACCGTTTTATGAGTGAAGCAAGATCGGTCACCAATTTTATTGGGAACGCAGTGGCTACGGTGGTTATTTCAAAACATGAAAAGGCGATAGATATGGATACATTTAAGAAAGTAGTAGGTGTTTAATTTAAATTAATAAGATTTTGAAACTATCCTCACAAGAATTGCTGTATCACCAAAGTAAAGTGGCTTACTATAGGAATGAGCAATCCTATAAGCTGTGTGCATTAATTATTAATTTCTAATCCTGCTATACCCTTATCAATTGCTAATATTGTTTTTAAAAGTACATTAGTTCCATTAGCAATATCCAATATTGTTGAAAACTCTTTAGGTGAATGACTAATACCGCCAACACTAGGTATGAAAATCATAGCTGATGGCGCTATCGAAGCTACTTCCTGCGAATCATGTCCTGCACCACTCTGCATAAGCTTGGTTGTTAATCCCAGTTCATTTGAAGCATTAAAGATGGCTTGCTGTAAAACTTTATTTGTTAATGCTGGCTTAGAAGCATTGGCCTCTAATTCGAAGATGATTTTTACCTTAGATTCATTAGCAATTGTTGCTGCACGTTTTTCAATTTGTGCAAAGAGCATATCTATCTTATCATCTGACAAATCACGAATCTCTAAACCCAGCACTACTTTGCCTGGGATTACATTGTACGCACCAGGTTGTAACGTCATTTTCCCTACTGTCCCCACATGATTTCCTTTCACACTATTCACCACTTCATTTACTGCGATGACAAATTTAGATGCTGCCAATAACGCATCCTGCCTGCTATTCATTGGAGTAGTACCCGCGTGATTTGCGAAACCTTCCAATGTCACTATCCAATGTCTAAGACCCACAATACCTTCTACCACCCCTATCTTTAAGTTTTCGCTTTCTAAAATCCCTCCTTGCTCAATATGCAATTCTAACCAAGCATAAAGCGCTCCTTTGTTTCGAATGCATGATTTAATATTATCAGGATTCCCGCCAATAGCTTTTATTCCTTCCGCCATAGTGACTCCACTTTGACTTTTTTGGAGAAGCCCTTCTGGAGTTAAATTTCCAACCATTGCAATACTTCCAATAGTGCCACCTTCCTCATTTGCAAAAATGATCAGTTCAAGCGGATGATCTGTAATTATATTATTTTCATTTAATGTCTCTATTATTTCCAATGCGCCTATTGAACCTACTGTGCCATCATAGTTACCTCCGTCTGGTACCATATCAATGTGCGAGCCAAAAGCAATTGGTTTTAATGAAGTATTCTTCCCCTTACGTTTACCAATAATATTTCCTGCAGCATCAATTATTGGATTCAACCCTGCTTTTTTCATCAAGTCCATGAACCATGCCCTTCCTTCAATATCTGCTTTTGTATAGGCAACCCTATAGCCGCGTCCCTTATCGTCCAAACCAAATTTCGCTAATTCAAATATGCGATTTGATATACGATTTGAATTCACTTTAAAAGTATTGGTAGTTGCCATATTATTACTAAATGAATTTTTTATTCCAAAAGCTGAAATACCAAATGCTGTTATTACTGAATTTTTTATAAAGGTTTTTCTTTTCATGTTTAAATTTATTCCATTTTCTTTAAATAGCAGTTAATGTTTTTTAGAATTAATTGTACATTGGACTATTCATCATCAGCGTTACCTCTAATGGTCATAAAAAAGCCTCCCTGAAAATTCAAGAAGGCTTTTTATTGCTGAAGGGGGAGGGATCGAACCTCCATGAGGCAGTTAGCTATAACATAAAGTTGAGTGGTCTACCTTGGTCGCCTATTACTAGACGGCTCTAGGTTACGTTTATCCCGTTATCCTCAGCTCCGAGACGAGGAGGCATGTTTGCCAAGATTTCATCACCCCACATTATTAAGAAGGATCATTTGAGCGGTCTTTCTTTCAATTCAAAACCCATTACTTACTTATAACTTATATCCATCGTCTGCCACCAACTGCGCACAGATGGTTCTTCTTGCTTCCTTACTATTGAATGGATCTACTTTTGTAAATCGCTTTAAGCCAATATGCATCATGCGTAATTCATCTCCATCTGCAAAACTATTCAATGCATCTTTTCCTGCTTTGTTAATGGCATCGGCAGCATCGTAGATATATGTTTTTACAATGGCAGTTTGTACAGCTAGTTCTGCTTCTGACTTTGTTTTACTTAATTTTTCTAATCTTAATAATGCAGATTCAGCATGGTAAGTCACAATAGACATGTCCGCAATATTCATTAAAATTTCTTGCTCCTTGCTTAAAGTCATCATTAATTTTTGGACTGCTGCACCCGCTACCATCAAAATACATTTCTTAAAATTATCAATTGCTTGATGCTCTTTTGCAAATGGCGCATCGTCTTGGTCGCCAAAATCTGGGATACTCATTAATTCTTTTTGAACACTCATAGCTGGCCCCATTAAATCTAATTGTCCCTTCATGGCTCTTTTCAAAACCATATCCACTGTTAGCAAACGGTTGATTTCATTGGTACCTTCGTAGATTCGGTTGATTCTGCTATCACGATATGCTTTTGAAATTTCATACTCATCACTGTAACCATTACCTCCGTGTATTTGAACACCTTCGTCTACTACAAAATCCAATACCTCTGACCCATATACTTTTAAGATCGCACACTCAATGGCGTATTCTTCGGCACCGCCTAATAAGGCTGCAGATAAATCCTTGCCTGCTGCTAATAGTTCGTGCTCTTTTTCGTCAATATTCTTTGCCACTCTATACAATGCCGCTTCACCAACCCATAAACGAAGGGCCATTTCGGCTAACTTATGTCTGATGGCACCAAATTTTACAATTGGCAATTTAAACTGCTCCCTTGCTTTTGCATATTTAACTGTGGTGCTCAATGCTCTTCTTGCACCACCAATGGTAGCCGCGCCTAATTTTAATCTTCCAATATTTAAAATATTAAAGGCAATGATATGTCCTCTTCCAATTTCTCCTAAGACATTTTCTACTGGTACTTTACAATCCTGGAAATATAGTTGTACTGTTGAAGATCCTTTGATGCCCATTTTATGTTCTTCTGGTCCTTGTGTAAAACCTTCAGTGCCACGCTCTACAATGAATGCTGTAAATTGCTCGCCATCTATTTTTGCAAACACAGTATAGATATCTGCGAATCCACCATTCGTAATCCAACACTTTTGCCCATTCAATAAATAATGTTTGCCATCTGCAGACAACTTTGCAGTGGTCTTTGCACTCAATGCATCTGATCCGCTATTTGGTTCGGTTAATCCATAAGAACCTTTATATTCACCGTTTGCTAATTTTGGTACATATTTTGCTCTTTGTGCTTCGGTACCAAAATATAAAATTGGCAGGGTACCAATACCTGTATGTGCAGCGTTGGCAACAGAGAATGAATAGCCTCCTCCAAGGTATTCTGCTACAATGGTAGAAGTGATGAAATCCTTACCCATCCCGCCATATTGTTCTGGTACAGAAACCCCTAATAAGCCCTGCTCGCCTGCTTTTTCTAATAAACCTGGCATCAAACCTGGCTCTAATTTGTCCATTCTTTCTACTACTGGTAACACTTCTGTATCCAAAAATTGGCTACACATGTCACGCACCATCAACTGCTCTTCGTTGAATTCTTCTGGAATGAAAACGTCTTCGGATTTCACTTCTTTAATGATCCACTCTCCGCCTTGGATTGTTGCTGCCATAAAATATAATTTAATTATTTACTATTCTCGTATACACGTTGAAAAACACTTTTCACTATTTCAATTTCTTCTTTACTAATACCTTGTAACGCCTCATTCATTGTTTGATTGGCTATGTTGTAAGTCGCTTCCTGTAAGGGTTTCGCGGCATCTGTTAAATACACTAAGTTGACTCTTCTGTCATCCTTAGATGCAATTCTTTCTACCAATCCTAATCTTTCAATATTGTCAATCAGTCTAGTGATACTTGCTTTATCTCTAAATGTGCGCGTGCATAATTCTTGTTGACTCAAACCATCTTCCTTCCATAAATGGTATAAGATGGACCATTGTTCAATGGTAATTTCTAATCCTGCATTTCGGAAATTCTTTTGCAATCTTCTTGCAACAGCGGTAGAGGCAACGCCATTGATGACGCTGTATAATTCCCCTCGTTTAAATTGGTTGTTTGACATATAGTTAGTTATGCAACTATTATAAAAGTACAACGATTTTAAGGATTCTACCAAATATTTACCCTTTAACTTTGCCACATGGAGTATCTATTGGATTGG
>CAXNMZ010000129.1:0-4463 GCA_964203125.1 Chitinophagales bacterium
AAAGTGGGATTGCCCCATCTTGTATACAATCTAGTTTTATCATCTCCTTTAAAACGTTCCATGCCTTGCTCTGCAGAATCAAATGTAAATGTAGAAGTGGCATAGATCGGTGTGGTGTGCGAAAAATTATCATTGTCATGTCCCGCAGTATGCAGTGTGACTGTACTAATTCCTTTAAATTTCTTTTGACTCATAATGCGTTTTTTTAAATGATTCTTTTGCTACTTTCTAAAGATACAATTAATAAGCCCATTTAACCCAAGCTGCACCCCAGGTAAATCCTCCACCAAAAGCAGCCAATATTAAATTATCTCCTTTATTCAATTGTGACTCCCATTCCCATAAACATAATGGAATGGTGGCGGCTGTAGTATTGCCATATTTTTGAATATTGATCATTACTTTTTCCTTAGGCAAGCCAACACGGTCTGCAGTGGCATCAATGATTCTTAAGTTTGCTTGGTGTGGCACTAACCATGCAATATCTTCTCCTGTTAAATTATGTTTTTCCATTAGTTCGGCACTCACATCTGCCATGCCTTTTACTGCGAATTTAAAAACTGGCTGTCCGTCTTGGAAAGCATAATGTTCTTTAGCCATTACAGTCTCTACAGAGGCTGGCTTTAAACTTCCTCCAGCTTTGATATGTAAGTATTCTCTACCAACGCCATCGCTTTTTAGAATCGCATCCTGAAATCCATCCTCGTCTGCACTTGGCTCTAATAAAACTGCGCCAGCGCCATCTCCAAAAATGATACAAGTTGCTCTATCTGAGTAATCAATAATTGAACTCATTTTATCCACGCCCACCACAATCACTTTTTTATACCTTCCTGCTTCTACAAAACTTGCACCAGTTGTTAAAGCAAATAAGAAACCACTACATGCTGCACCAAGGTCAAACCCAAATGCATTTTTAGCACCAATTTTATCGCCAATAATATTTGCAGTTGCGGGGAAGACCATGTCTGGAGTCACCGTAGCACAAATAATACAATCTATTTCTAATGGGTCTAACTGCTTTTTTCTTAGAATTTCTTCGATGGCTTTTGCAGCCATGTCGGAACTTGCTTTACCTGGTTCTCTTAAGATTCTTCGCTCAGAAATACCTGTTCTAGTTCTAATCCACTCATCGTTGGTGTCTACTAACTTTTCCAAGTCAAAATTGGTCAATTTGGTCTCTGGAACATATCCTCCAACCGAGGTGATTGCTGCTTTCAGCTTTTGGGCCATAGTTCGTTGCTTTGTTTGGTCACAAATATCTTAAAAAATGCTTAAGAATCACGTAAAATGCCCATTTTTCATTGCTTAAGTGTTATTTTTGAAACCATTATGATTGCATTTTTACAAGGAAATTTTGTCCAGTTGACCCCAGCAAAACTGATTGTGGATGTTGGCGGCGTAGGCTATGAAGTCAACATCAGTTTGAACACTTATGAATCCATCTCTGGTAAAGAGAAGGGGTTACTCCACACCTATTTACATTTAACTGAAAACTCCCAGGTACTTTTTGGATTTTTTGGGCAGGATGAAAAAGAACTTTTTATGCAGCTCATTAGTGTATCAGGTGTTGGCGCAAGTACTGCTAGGATGATGTTATCAGGGATGCGACCAGACGAAATTATTCGTGCCATTGTACAAGGCGATGCACGTCAATTAGAACAAATAAAAGGGATCGGCAAAAAATCAGCAGAGCGCTTGGTCTTAGAATTAAAAGATAAATTGGCAAAATTGCCAATGCAGCTATCAGGGGGTTCCACATTTAGTAAGTCCACACCGCATCAAGACGCTGTTCAAGCATTGGTTTCATTAGGGATTCAAAAAGCTGTTGCAGAAAAAGCGATTGATAAGGTGATACAATCAGATGGGGCAGATATTTCTCTAGAAATTTTGATCAAACAAGCCCTTAAAAATTGTTAATCACTCATCTTTAATGCTTTATTCTTGAGATTTTTTTACTCTTTCATGTTCTTGTTTGCCTTACTTCTAATGAAGCAGACGAGTCATGCACAAGATACAAGCAAATCAATTGCGCCATTTAAAGATACCATTATAAAAAAAACTGCTGATACTTTGGTGGGTAAACTAAGGTATCCAATTGCAGATAGAAGGTCTGATTTTTTATCACAGCCAAGTAATAATCCTTTTGATATAAGAGATTCAAGTGTACTTAAACGAAAAGTAGATTATGATCCTGCAACTAAGCAATATTATATTACAGAGAAATTGGGCGCTGGTTATAATCGTTTTCCTTCGACATTAAGTTTTGACGAATTCTGGAAATTAAAAACACGTAAGGATGAGCAGTCCTATTTTATGCAGCGTGCTAATTCACTAGGTGTGTTAAACCGAAAAATCACAAGACCTAAAACAAAAGTATTTGATAGTTATTTTGATCGTTTATTTGGAAAGACAGGAACGAATTTAAGAATTGATATTAAACCTGTTGGAGAAATTAATATTAGGGCAGGGTATCAAGGACAAAATGTAAGGAATCCAACCTTGCCTGAACGCGCAAGAAGAAACGGTGGATTTGATTTTGATGTCAATACCAATTTTAGTTTAAATGCAAGTATTGGAGATAAGATAAAGTTCCCCATCAATTTAAATTCATTGTCTAATCTCGGATTCGATAATCAGATTAAATTAAATTATACCGGCAAGAAGGACGAGGTGATTAAGTATATCGAAGCAGGAAATATCAATTATATTTCTAGAAGCACCTTGATACCAAGTACGCAAAATTTATTTGGTGTGAAGGCTCAAATACAATTTGGTAAATTATTTGTAACAGGTGCGATTGCCAATCAAAAATCTCAACGTCAGTCTTTGGCCTTGCAGGGCGGTTCGTCTACGCAAAAATTCCAAAAAAGATTAGACGACTATGAAGAAAATAGACACTTTTTATTAGCACAGTATTTTAGAGATAATTATAATAAGGCCATGAGTGCCTTGCCGGTGATTAATTCTCAAATTCAAATTAAGCGTATCGAAGTTTGGGTGACCAATCGCAATGGTCAAACAACCAATGCAAGAGATGTGGTTGGTTTAACTGATATTGGTGAGCCAGTGTTAAGAACTGAAAGAAAAACTTTTGAAAGCAATCCTAATAATAAATTCCCAGACAATAGTGCCAACAAATTATATACAAAAATCATTAATAACCCTAATTCAAGAAATCCAGCTAGTGTGTCTGCTGTATTAGCGCAAGAAGGATTGAGGTCTGCAGAAGATTATGAAAGAACTTTTGCTAGAAAATTAACTGAGAATGAATATTTTTTTAATGGACAAGTTGGTTTCTTGTCTTTAAATATTCCACTTCAAGCAGATGAAGTATTGGCTGTTGCTTTTCAATACGCCTACAATGGTAAAATTTATCAAGTGGGTGAATTCTCAGAAGGCGTTGCATTGGATCCAAATAAAGGTGTACAACAAATATTATATTTAAAATTATTAAAAGCAACTACGCAAAGAACAGATTTACCTATCTGGGATTTGATGATGAAAAACGTTTACTCATTGGATTTATTTGGCGCTATTCAACAACAAGATTTTCAGTTGAATGTATTGTATGAAGAACCAAGTGCTGGACTAAAAAGATACCTACCAGTTACCAATAAAGCCAATGAAGGACTTTCATTGATTAAAATTTTACAATTAGACAGATTGAATAATCGCAATGACCCACAACCAGATGGATTATTCGATTATGTAGAGGGCTATACGGTCTTATCCAATATGGGTAGGATTGTTTTTCCTTTGTTAGAACCCTTTGGTAAAGACTTGCAAGACATTGCATTTAAGGGAATTGATTCTTCAATTTCAAAAAAATACATTTTCAATCAATTGTACCGCAATATCAAAGCGGAAGCACAAACCTATGCCAACTTGAATCGCTTTGTGATGGAAGGGCAAGTAAAAGGCAGTGCAGGTGGATCTGAAATTAGCTTAAATGCCTTCAATGTGCCTCCTGGTTCTGTGAGCGTGCGTGCTGGGGGACAAATTTTAAGGGAAGGGATTGATTATCTGGTTGATTATGGATCTGGTACAGTAAGAATTATCAACCCTGGTATTTTAAGTTCTAATATTCCAGTGAATGTCTCTTTTGAAAACAATTTAGGTTTTGGATTTCAGGAACGTGGATTTAGGGCATTGAGGATTGATTACTTGGCAAGTAAGAATTTCAATTTTGGATTATCCACTTCTCGTTTAAATGAGCGACCATTTTTTACGAAGACCAATTTTGGTTCTGACCCTATTAAAAATACCATGTATGGTTTTGATTTCAATTATAAAAAAGACCTACCTGGTTTAACAAGACTCTTGGATAAGCTTCCGTTTTATAGCACTAAAACAAAATCATCTATTATAGCATATGGAGAAGCTGCGATTTTAAAACCAGGTCATGCGCAACAAATTGGTAAAGGGGCTGATGGGTTGATTTATTTAGATGATTTTGAAGC
>CAXNMZ010000130.1:0-4434 GCA_964203125.1 Chitinophagales bacterium
GCTGAACCTTTATTAACTTTAATATTTAGTGCATTGGTAAAAGAAATAGCCGCTTAATGCGCCTCGTTTTTTCAATAGCATTATCCTACTATCAAATATGAGGACTAAGCATATTTTTTTATTTTGTTGTATTGCAATTTGTCTATCAATTGGACAATTGAATGCACAAAATATGCGCTTTAATTCATTTGGAAGAAGTGGTGGTGGAGCAACAGACTCCTTACAAAAAAGAGATAAGTCAGAGGATTCAATCGCTATTTATTATCGTTTGTACAATAGCTTGACCATTCAGAATATGGATACGGCTATTGCTGATTTCTATTCAAAATTTATCCTGCCCTATAGCAATTATCATTTAGGAAATTTAGGCAATGCCAGTAAATCCTATTTATTCAATCCATTGCAGAGAGGGGGATGGGATGCAGGCTTTAGGGCCTATGAAGTCTACAATTATACATTGGAGCAAACTCCGTTTTATCAAACCACTAAACCTTATACCGAATTGGGTTATTTGTTGGGAGGGAAAGGGGAGCAGTTAATTGAAATATTACATACCCAAAATAAAACAAAGCAATTTAATTATTCTTTTGCTTATCGATTTAGCAATGCCCCAGGAAATTTAAAAAATCAACATGCGAATTTGAACAATATGCGCATGACTGCCAATTATCAATCAAAGCGAAAGCGTTATGCATCTTATTGGGTGATGTTATCCAATAAATCTGCTTCGTCGGAAAATGGCGGATTAGTCAACAGTGCTTTAATTGATAGTCTTTCCTTGAATAACCCCTATGAGCTAGAAACAAGATTGGGCATTAGCGGTGCTTCTTTTAGGAATCCGTTTAATACCAATATTGCAACTGGCTCAACCTATAAAGAACAAAGTTTTGTGTGGAAGCAGACCTATGATATAGGACAAAAAGATTCCCTTGTTAAAGACTCAGTGACCACTTATTTATTTTTTCCAAGACTCAGATTCCAAAATGAAATAAGATACCAAACCAATCAATTTGTTTTTGCAGACGCCAATCCCTCCAAACTAAATTATGAGCAGTATTTCAATTACAAATTGCCAGTGGGAGATGTTATGTTGTTTCAAGATCAATGGAAAAGATTCACCAATGAATTTAGCTTAGTTTCTTTTCCTGAAAAAACCAATCCCAATCAATTCCTTCAAATTGGTGTTGGTTACCAGCAATTGAATTTTAAAGATAGTTCGCTAAAATGGTCAAATAATGATATATATGGACTTGGTGTCTATAAAAATAAAACCAAGAATCTTCGTTGGGATATTCAAGCATCTGGAAGATTATTTTTAAGTGGCTATCACGCTGGGGATTATGAAGCACAGTTTTCTTTGAGTAGCATATTGAATAAAAAAGGAGATAAGCTCGCATTATGGGTACAAAATTCTAATCGTACGCCTTCCTTTAATCGTCTTGGTATTACGGCATTCCCTATTTCCAAATTAAGTACTATTGATAAAGAAAATATTATTGAATTAGGCGCTTTGTGGGATCAAACAAGTCGTGGTTTAACTGCCTCGTTTCAGTACAAACTCATTCAAAATTTTCAATACTTTGGTTCAGGATTTAAGCCAATGGTCTACGACAATGTTTTAAGTTATGTGAAGGGTACTGTGTCAAATCAAGTAAAGCTAAGTCGTCATTGGAATTGGTACAATGAACTAAACTTACAGTTAGTAGATCCCAATGCGCCCTTGCATCTACCATTCCTTTTTACTAGACAGCGCCTTGCTTATGAGGGTAATTTCTTTAAAAATTTATTTCTTTCAACGGGCTTAGAACTCATTTATCATTCTTCTTTTAAGCCAGATGGCTATATGCCTTTGAGTGGTCAGTTCTACCTCCAAGATCAGTTTACAGCCAATAATAGACCCATAGCCAATGCCTTTTTGAATTTCAGGATCAAAAGGTTTAAAGGATTTGTGCGTATGGAACAGCTGAATACCTTATTAGCCACTAGTAATCAATTAGGTACAAGGTATCAAGTTACTGCGCCAAATTATCTAGGCACAGGCACTTGGTTAAGACTTGGGATTTGGTGGAATTTTATCAATTAGTATTACCTTTGTATCGTGAAGCAAATTTTGACCATCCTACTTTTATTTGTGTATAGTTTTTCCAGCATTGGAGCAACTGTAAAAGCACATCTATGTGCAGGCAAAGTTCAAAAATGTATTTGTGGTAAGGCGACTAAAAATAAGGCTACTACAAAAGATACTTGTTGTGCAGAAAAAATAACCTTCGTTAAAAAGCAAGACTTGCATCAGTTCAATGAACTTGCAACTGCAAAACAACCTTTAATACTTGCGACTTATCCATCCGAATTTTACACGCTTATAGCTACTGCTCCCGTTTTTGAACTAAAAGCAAAAGCAAAAGTACATTCCAAAAAGGGATTGCTTTTTACAGGGCCGCCAATCTATGCCTTAGATTGTCTTTTTTTAATTTGATTTTAATGTAATCGACTTTGATGGAGCATGCAAGTTATATATTGCTACATCCATGCTATTTGTATATTCTGTAATTAAACATTTTAAAAATATTTTATGAAAAAATTGATCCTTTTAAGTGGCTTTATGATGGCCACACTTTTCTCTGCAAACGCACAAACAGCTACTAAATTAAAAGTGTCTGGTAATTGTGGTATGTGCAAATCAAGTATCGAAAAAGCTGCTAAAACAGCAGGCGCAACCACTGCCGATTGGGATATGGATGCCAAGTTATTGACATTGATATTTGATGGTAAAACTAATTTAGACAAAATTGAAACAGCGATTGCTGCTGTTGGGTATGATACCGAACATAAAACAGCTACAAAAGCAACTTACGATGCTTTGCATGAATGTTGTAAATATGAGCGTGAGGTTAAACAAGATACAGTGATCAAGAAAGTGTCTCTTGTGGCTTCGGGCTTAACCTGTTCTATGTGTTCTAAAGCCATTTTTAAAGCATTGACTAAATTAGATTTTGTGGAGGAAGTGAAGGTAGATATTGAGCAGTCTAAATTTGTGCTTACTTTTAAATCTGGCAAGACCGTGGTGATTGATCAAATTAAATCTGCAGTGGCTGACGCTGGATTTAGTGTTCAAAGCCTAGTATACGAATAGAATACATATGAAAAGACTAACCTTTAATGATTAACTTCGGAAGATTCATAACCATTCATTTTGTTGAGTAAGAACTTTTATTATGCTATCAAAAATTATTCAGTTTTCGATTAAGAATAAACTTGTGATTCTTTTAGGGCTTTTTGCCTTGATCATAGGAGGTGCTTATTCTATTTCAAAATTACCCATTGATGCGGTTCCGGATATCACCAACAATCAAGTACTGATTATTACATCTGTTCCAAGTGCAGGTGCGCCCGATGTAGAACAATTAATTACAGTGCCCATTGAACAGGCTACAAGAAATATTCCTGGAATGATTGAGCAAAGGAGTTTTTCTCGATTTGGATTGAGTTTAGTGACCCTAGTATTCAATGATGAAATTGATATTTACTGGGCCAGACAGCAGGTTTCTGAACGTTTGATTACTGTCAAGTCTCAAATGCCCGAGGGCATGGGCATTCCAGAACTTGGTCCATTAACTACGGGCTTGGGTGAAATTTACCAATATGTGGTTAGACCTAAAAAAGGGTATGAAGGAAAGTATAGTTTAACGGAATTAAGAACAATGCAGGATTGGATTGTTCGTAAGCAATTATTGGGGACACCTGGTGTGGCGGATGTGAGTAGTTTTGGAGGAGCAGTGAAACAATTTGAAGTGAGTGTGAATCCTGAGTTATTAAAGCAATATGATTTATCAGTAAATGATATTTATACTGCGTTAAATGACAACAATGAAAATACAGGTGGTGCTTATATTGAACATGGACCAAATGTATTATTTATTAGAACAGAAGGGATGGTGGATAGCATGGATCAGATTTCAAGTATCCCTGTCAAGACTTTATCAAATGGAATGCCTTTGTTAATTAGGGATGTGGCAGAAGTTAAGTTAGGTGAAGCGACTAGATTTGGTGCAACAGCCTTCAATGCTGATGGTGAAGTTGCAGGTGCAGTGGTGATGATGCTGAAAGGAGAAAATAGTAATCAAGTAATTCAGGAAATTAAAACTAAGATTGCCACCATTCAGCAGACCATGCCAGAAGGAGTGGTCATTGAGCCTTTTTTAGACCGAACAAAAATGGTAGACAATGCCATTGGCACTGTCTCTAAAAATTTATTGGAAGGGGCATTGATTGTTATTTTCATTTTAATTTTATTCTTAGGAAATCTAAGAGCCGGTTTAGTGGTGGCATCTGTGATTCCATTATCTATGTTATTTGCTTTTATATTGATGTATCTTTTTGGCGTAAGTGGAAATTTAATGAGTCTAGGTGCATTGGATTTTGGATTACTTGTGG
>CAXNMZ010000131.1:0-4250 GCA_964203125.1 Chitinophagales bacterium
CGCCAGCCATGTAACCGCCTTTTGCAGTTTTAGTGACAACAGCGTCCATCATTGGTACATTTTTTTCTTTTGTTTTCAAGCAGTATGCTTTGATCATTTTTGAAGTGTCCATTTTGTATATATTTTAATTTTTAAAATGCTAATTGAAAGTAGTTTATTTATTGATATCCAAGGTTTGAATTAGTCGATTTTTTGTTAAATGTTTATAAATTCCCCTCAAATGAGGCGCTTAAACGTCAATTTTGGCATATTTCGCGTGAGATTCAATGAATTCCCTTCTAGGAGCCACTTCATCACCCATCAACATGCTAAAGATTCTATCCGCCTCGGCAGCACTATCAATGGTCACTTGTTTCAATGTTCTCCTAGTTGGATCCATGGTCGTTTCCCATAATTGGTCCGCGTTCATCTCACCCAGACCCTTATATCTTTGGATCGTTACAGAACTATCATTGCCACCTCCTAGTTTGGTGACCAAGCCTTTTCTTTGCTCTTCGCTATAAGCATATTCTTGATCCTTACCTTTCTTCACTAAATACAATGGAGGCTGGGCAATATAGACATAACCATTCTGAACCAACTCCTTCATATATCTAAAGATGAATGTCAGAATCAATGTGGCGATATGCGATCCATCCACATCGGCATCGGTCATAATGATTAATTTATGATAACGTAATTTAGTAATGTTCAATGCTTTTGGATCTTCAGGTGTTCCCACTGTTACACCCAAGGCAGTATACATATTTCTGATCTCCTCATTTTCGTAAATCTTATGTTCCATTGCTTTTTCTACGTTCAAGATTTTACCACGCAAAGGAAGAATTGCTTGATAAGACCTTTCGCGACCTTGCTTCGCTGTTCCACCTGCAGAGTCTCCCTCGACAAGGTATAACTCACATCTTTCAGGATCACGCTCAGAACAATCTGCTAATTTTCCAGGCAAACCACCACCAGAAAGTACCGTCTTTCTTTGAACCATATCACGTGCTTTCTTAGCAGCAACGCGGGCTTGTGCAGCAAGTACAATTTTAGAAATTACATATTTTGCTTCTTTTGGGTTTTCTTCTAAATAAGCTTCCAATGCACGGGCAACTGTTGTTTGAACCACACCACTTACTTCGCTATTGCCTAATTTAGTTTTTGTTTGACCTTCAAATTGTGGCTCAGGTACTTTCACAGAAATGATCGCACTTAAGCCTTCTCTAAAGTCATCCCCTTCCACTGTTACTTTAGCTCTTTCAAATAAGCCTTCTTTATCACCATAGCTTTTGAACACACGAGTTAAAGCAGTTCTAAAACCAGTTACGTGTGTACCACCTTCAATGGTATTGATATTATTAACGTAAGAGAAAATGTTTTCTTTAAAATCATCATTGTAAGTCAATGCCACTTCCACCATGACATTGGACGCTTCGTCTAAACCTTCTACATACAAGGGTTGAGAGATAATTGGATTTCTATTTCCGTTCTTATCCAACATTTGTACAAATTCAATGATACCTCCTTCGCTATAAAAATGGCTCACATAAGGTGCGCCTGCTTCATCTAATTCTCTTAAATCGGTTAATGTGATGCTAATGCGCTTATTCAAATAAGACAATTCACGTAAACGACCTTCTAAAATCTCTCTACGGTAAACTGTTTCTTGGAAGATTGTATGATCAGGCCAAAAGTGAACTCTAGTACCAGTTTTATCGCTTGTACCTACTTCTCTTACTGCATATTGTGGTGCTCCAATACAGTATTCTTGCTCAAATATTTTGCCTTCACGTTCAACAGTCACTAATAATTTTGTACTCAATGCATTCACGCAACTTACACCCACACCATGTAATCCACCAGAAACCTTGTAGGTATTTTTATCAAATTTACCACCCGCGTGTAATACCGTCATGACCACTTCTAATGCAGACCTTTTTTCTTTGGTATGCATTGCAGTTGGGATACCACGACCATTGTCTTGAACACTGATTGAATTATCTGTATGAATAGCAACTTCGATATGAGAACAATAACCAGCTAATGCTTCATCAATAGAGTTATCTACGACTTCATATACTAAGTGGTGTAAACCTTTCATGCCCACATCACCAATATACATGGCAGGGCGTTTTCTTACGGCTTCTAATCCTTCTAATACTTGGATACTATCGGCACCATAGTTCTTGTTTTCGGCCGAATCGGGGTGTTGTAAATCTTCTGACATAAAGCTTGCGAATTTTTTATTTTATAGGGCGTTTTGAACGCATACAAATTTAAGAAATTTATCTTCTTTTAAGACGGATTTAAGCCGCTATAGTTATCCCCATAAAATGAATGAAGTTCATAACGCAGCGTCCAAAAATGAGGCTAAAAATGGCCTTTAAATCGATTTCAAAATAGGAATGGTTAAGGCAATATAATTTTTAAATAAGGACTTAATTTTGGGGCTTATTTTGCGTCATTTTAAGGTCATATTATGAACCTTTTTATTCCATTTGTTGTTTATAGTTTAAATTTGCAGTTCAATGATGGTAGCCAACGACATATTAAAACAAGTGAAACAGCCCAATGGCTTTGCTGGCATGGCTTTGTTGTACCAAAAAGAACAGTTAATTCCTGGCTCTACACAGTATACCATCCATCGTTATTATTCCCAGGCACCTGCAGAACTAGAGGATACTGGTATGTTCATTTATCACTACAATGCAAAACGTCCAGCTGATAATTTTTTAGAGTTAAGGTTTTGTATTTCAGGGAATCGTTATTGTGAAAATAAATTATGTGGTAATTGCAGTCAATTGCCAACAGAAGATTGTGCGGGTCCACTTAGAACATTAGACGTTTTCTCATTTCATTTTACTTCTACATTTTTAAATCAATTTGTACACAATGTAAAATTGAATAATCGCAAGGATGAAGTACTAGCTTTCAAACATCCAAATGCTTTTGTGAAAACATTTCCATTGTGTATGCGCAAGCGCGGCACATTAGATTCTTTATTAAACTATAGTTATACAGGGTCTTTAGAGAATATCTATATCAATGCAAAAATTCACGAACTACTTTTATTCAGTTTAGAATGCATCGTAGATGAAAAAGAAGAAGGCTTTGCATGTAAATTCTTATCAGACGATCGTGGTAAAGAAAGTATCTATTTAGCAAGAGAAATTTTATTGCAACATATTGGGGATCCTATTACCATCAAGGAATTGAGCCGAAAAGTGGCTATGAACGAATGCTATTTAAAGAAAGGCTTTAAAGAGGTGTTTGGCACCACTATTTTTGATTTCTACCAACAGCAAAGAATGGAACATGCTAAATATTTATTGTATGAGAAATCTTTAAGTGTGACCGATGTGTCTGCTTTATTAGGCTATTCATCCATCTCCCATTTTTCTGCAGCCTTCAAAAAACATACAGGTCTTAAGCCTTGCGAATTGTTGAACTAATTAAGGCATTCTAATGATTGCTTGAATACTTTATTCAACCTAGTTCAATTTCTATTTTATTTCCTTATTTTTAGTATCTAAATTAAATCCCATGCGTCAATTAGTTGCAATTGCCATTATTGTGTTATTCAGTTCATGTATCAATCAAAGAGTAGACTTAGTGGTGCACCATGCACAAATTTATACAGTCAACGAAAATTTTGCAGTCGCAGAAGCCATGGCTATTCAGGATGGTAAAATTGTAGCCGTGGGTACCAATGATGAAATTCTAAAAACATATCAAGCCGATAGCGTGGTGGATGCAAAGGGTGCTGCAGTGTATCCAGGATTCGTAGATGCGCACGCGCATTTTCTAGGATACGGTCAATCTTTATATGCAGTCGATTTAATGTTTGCAAATTCATGGGAAGAAGTGTTGCAACGTGTGCAAGACTTTGTAGCAACCCACCCGGGTAATGGATGGATTCGTGGAAGAGGATGGGATCAAAATAGATTTCCTGGTAAAGCATTTCCTACCAATGCTGAATTAAATGCACTATTCCCAGACCGCCCAGTATTATTAGAACGTGTGGATGGGCATGCAAGTATTGCCAATGACAAAGCATTAGCGATTGCTGGGGTGAAAGCAGGTCAAAAAATGGAAGGCGGAGACTTTGTAGTAGCAGGTGGAAAGCTGACTGGTTTATTAATAGACAATGCAGTAGGCGTGGTAGAAAGAAATGTACCAGCACCAACCAAGGAGGATTATAAAAACTGGTTGACATCGGCACAAAAAAATTGTTTTGCAACAGGATTAACCACCATTACAGATTGTGG
>CAXNMZ010000132.1:0-4178 GCA_964203125.1 Chitinophagales bacterium
TAAGCGTTGTCTCTAAAAAAATTTAACTCTTTATGTTCTGCAGGAATAGCCGGTGTGTAGACAATGACGGTAGCCGCTTTATCTATTTGATCTAAATCATCTTCAAAGTGAATTGAGATACCCTCTGCAATTAAACTATCTGTCAATGCTGTTGGTGTTTTATCATATCCAGTAACAATGACGCCTTGTGTATTAAAATACCTTGCCAAAGCGCTCATGCCGATACCGCCAATGCCAATAAAATAAATACGTTTCAAGTTCGTTAGAGGATTCATATCTTGTTCGCTATTTAGAGTCAATTTCATTTATAATTTCTGCTGCTATGACCTGATCTGCATTTTTCCATGCAAATGATTTTATTTTTTCTTGCATCTCGATCAACCTGTTTTTGTTAGCCATTATTTTTTCAATCATTGGGAGCAATTCAGTGACTACCTTTTTGTCGGCAATCATTAGAGCGGCTTGTTCTTTTACCAATACCTCTGCATTATATGTTTGATGATCTTCTGCTGCATGTGGATAGGGTACAAAAATGCATGCTTTACCAGTCATCGCTATTTCAGCAACAGCCATCGCACCTGAACGACTCACCACCATATCTGCTGCTGCATAAGCAGCGCTCATATCATTGATAAAATGATCCACATATACATTCCCAAATGCATTAGCCGCAGATTTGTACATTGCTGCATTGGGCTTACCAGTCTGCCAAATTAATTGCAATCCCATTTTTTCAAATGCGGACAAATTTTGCTGAATGGCTTGATTGATAGATGCTGCACCTAGGCTTCCTCCAATGATTAATATAGTTGTATGATTAGGAAGTAACCCAAATTGCAATAATGCAGTTTCTTTATCAATTGCCCCTTCTGCAATATTTTGTCGCACAGGATTACCTGTAATTTGAATTTTTTTGAATGGAAAAAAAGCTTCCATCCCTTTTGTACCTGTAAATATTTTTGTTGCACGCGCACCTAACCATTGATTGGCTTTCCCAGCAAACGCATTGGCCTCATGTATGAAAGTTGGTATCCCCTTTGTTTGTGCATATTTTAAAACCGGAAAACTTGAATAGCCCCCTACACCAAATACAGCGTTTGGTTTAAATTGATTGAAGATGGTTTTAACTTGAATAAAACTTTTTATCAACTTAAATGGCAATGTCAAATTTTTAAAAATATGTTGTCTATTAAAACCTGCAATCGTTAATCCTACAATTTGATATCCAGCTTGTGGCACTTTCTCCATTTCCATTTTCCCTTGAGCACCTACAAATAAAATGCTAGCATCAGGCTGTAACTTCTGTATAGCCTGCGCTACAGCAATGGCTGGAAAGATATGTCCACCAGTCCCACCGCCAGCGATGATGATACGCAAAGGAGTATGTATTGGATTAGACATTTACAGGCTCAATATTTTCGTTAGGAATTTCAATCTCAGTTTCAACTGGTGCCTTACCCTCCATTTGCTCCACATTTCTTGCGACACTTAAAATCAAACCAATCGAACAACAAGTAAATATAAATGAGCTTCCACCCATACTTAACAGTGGCAAAGTCACACCAGTCACGGGCACAATCGCCACATTCACCGCCATATTGGCGACCGCTTGAATGATTAATGTAAAGCTTAATCCTAGTGCTAAAAAAGCACCAAATGCATAGGGACATTTTCTAAAAATTCGGATACACCTAAATAAAAATACTAGGTAAATAAAGATGATGAATGCCCCACCTAATAATCCATACTCTTCGATAATCACTGCATAAATAAAATCATTATAAGCCTGTGGTAAAAAATTTCTTTGCTGACTATTCCCTGGACCAAGTCCAACAAATATGCCCCCATTCGCAATCGCAATTTTTGCTTGTTGCACTTGATACGGCACTTCATTGTCTTTTGCATACATAAAATCTTGAACTCGATTCACCCAAGTTCCAAAACGTCCCCAATTCTTTAATGACTCAGCAATAATTGGTTTTTCTGAATCTATTGAACCCTGATTGGCATTATGTGTCGCAATCGCTACACTAATGATAATTACAATTGGAATCATCGCTACTCCAATCGTTAATAAAATATGTTTAAAGCTCACTCTTCCAATAAATAATAAAAGTAATGAAGTAGCGCCTGTCAATAATGCATTTGATAAATTTGCAGGCATGATTAAACCGCATATAATGAATACCGGAATAATCACTGGTAAAAACCCTTTTTTAAAATCCTTAATCACTTCTTGCTTCTTACTAAGCACCCTTGATAAGTACATGAATAAAGCCAATTTAGCCACATCACTACTTTGAATCGTTAAATTAATAATGGGTAATTTAATCCACCTACTACCTTCATTAATTTTAGCTCCAAAAAATAAAGTATAGATCAATAAAGGCACAGATAAAATAAATAATATAGTAGCTACCCGTGAAAAAACAGTGTAATTCACTCTATGTAAACCAAAGACCACTAACAAACCAATTAATGTAAATATGATTTGCTTAAACAAATAGAAACTTGTATTACCACGATACATTTTATATGCCAACGAACCAGTTGCACTATATACTACCAATATAGAGATCAGTGATAATAAGATGACTAAACCCCAGATATATTTATCCCCTCTAGTTCTTTGGTCTAGATGTTCCCTCATCCCTCCAATAGAAGGCATTTGAGAAAATAACTTATCTGTGGTTTCTTTGAACATGATTATAATTCTTTTACGCTTTCTTTGAATTGTTGCCCTCTATCTTCATAGTTTTTAAATAAATCAAAACTTGCGCAAGCTGGACTCAATAACACCACATCTCCTTTCTCGGATAACTTAAAGGAAGCATTGACTGCTTTTTTTGCAGAATCAACTTCAATTATTTGTGCTACTTTATCCTTAAAGAATTCAATTAATTTTGAATTGTCCGTTCCCATACAAATAATGGCTTTTACTTTATCTTTTACAAGATCTGCCACTAATGCATAGTCATTGCCTTTGTCTACCCCTCCTAAAATTAAAATGGTAGGCTTTTGCATGCTCTCTAAAGCATACCAAGTGCTGTTGACATTAGTTGCTTTACTGTCATTGATAAAATCAACGCCTTTTACGGTTGCAACAAATTCCATTCTGTGTTCCAGGTTGTGGAAATTGCTAACTGCTTCGCGGATTTTTTCCTTTCTGATACCTAAAGTGGATGCAGCAATGCTTGCAGCCATTGTGTTATAAGCATTATGCTTGCCTTTTAAAGCAAAATCATAAATACTCATTGTCACTCTTTCTTCTTGGATTTTTAACATCATTTGTTCGTTCTTGATGTAGCCTCCTTTTTTTAGTTCTTGTTTCATAGAAAATGGTAGTAGGTTAGTATTTGTAGTTAGTAGTTCTAGATGTTTTACAACGACTTCGTCGTCTATGCAATAAATAAAGCAGTCTTTTTCTGTTTGGTTCTCAATAATTCTAAACTTGCTTTTGATATAATATTCAAATTGATAATTGTATCTGTCTAAATGATCTTCCGTAATATTTAATAGAATCGCAATATCTGGTCTAAAGGTTTTTATGTCATCTAATTGAAATGAGCTTACTTCAATCACGTATAATTTTTTTGGATCTACCGCAATTTGTCTTGCAAAAGAGAATCCAATATTGCCCACAATCGCTACATCTTGATCTGCAGTTTTACAGATATGGTATAATAAAGAGGTCGTTGTGGTTTTACCATTACTTCCTGTAATGGCAACAATTTTACTGTCTCCTTTATATCTATAGCCAAATTCAATTTCACTAATCACAGGGATTCCTTTTGCACGTATTTGTTTTACCAATTCATTCTTCTCTGGTATGCCTGGGCTTTTCATGACTTCATCTGCTTCTAATATTCTTTCCATATCATGTGTGCCTGATTCAAACGGAATATGATTCGCTTCTAGTTCTGATTGAAATATTGGCTTGATCGCACTTGCATCAGACACAAATACATTGTATCCTTTTTGCTTTGCTAGCAAGGCAGCGCCTACACCGCTTTCTCCTGCACCCAATATGACAATCTTTGCAGCCAATTTATCTTGTTTTTAAGGTTAGGATAGAAGTGATGACTAATAAAATGGTAATGATCCAAAAGCGAACTGCAATTTTACTTTCATGAAAACCTTTCTTTTGATAGTGATGATGCAAAGGACTCATTAAAAAC
>CAXNMZ010000133.1:0-4171 GCA_964203125.1 Chitinophagales bacterium
TTTTAATAGAAGTGGTTGCTTGAACAGCAATTGGTTCAACCACTTTCAATGGTTTTGTTCTTGCAGCCATAATCCCACGCATATTTGGGATTCTTTGTTCTGCCATCCCTTTTTGACAACTCACAATAGCTGGAAGGCTCACCTCACAAGTTTCTTCGCCACCTTCAATTTCTCTTTTCACACTAGCTATGTTGCCGTTTAAAACCATCTGATTTGCAAGTGATACAAATGGTAAATCCAATAATCCAGCTAACATAGAACCGATACATGCGCTATTATAATCAATGGTTTCTTTACCAGTGAGGATTAAATCATAAGCACCTTCTTTTGCAATTGCAGCAATCTGACTTGCCACCACAAATGAATCATTGCTTTGTATATTGATACGGATTGCTTCGTCACCACCTAATGCTAAAGCTTTTCTAATGATGGGTTCTGCGTCCGCTTCACCCACCGTAATAAGGTGAATGGAAACAGCAGAATCTTGTTCTTTCATTTCGATCGCTCTTACTAAAGCATACCATTCGTCGTATGGATTGATGATCCATTGAACGCCGTTTTCATCGAACTTTGTATTACCTTCGGTGAAGGCAATTTTAGATGTGGTGTCGGGTGTTTTGCTAATGCAAACTAATAACTTCATAGTCTAATACTTTTTGGTTGTTTATGCAACTAATGCAAATATAAGACAAGATGCAACGAATTGAAAGAATTATTGAATTTTTAAATCAACAACCTAAGGATAACTTTTTAAGACATGCTTTGGCTTTGGAGTATATCAAAATAGGGGACTTGCAAAAGGCAAAAGCCTTGTTTACCGAAATCCTGACTGAGTCACCAGATTATGTGGGTTCTTATTACCATTTAGCAAAATGTTTAGAAACGCTTTTAGAAAAGGATGCAGCGATTGAATGGTATGAAAAAGGGATGGCGGCTTGTAAATTGGCCAAGGATGACCATGCTTACAGAGAATTATTAGCAGCTTACGAAGACCTTGTATATTGATCTATAAACTCAATCTTTGACTTAATTTTTGGTCAATGAATTGAAAAAAATGTTCTGGCTTATAAGTGCGCCATGCGCTGATCTCCATTAGCTCGATGTAGCGGTTTAATTTTCTCAATAAAAAATCATGTTGGGCAGCTGGATGGAAATTGACCAATACGGCCCATCCGTCCTCGTCCGATAATTCTTCATACAACTCTTCGTAATAATCTTTATCGCCACTGTGGAAATTGAAAACATTTTCTGCAATCAAAATGAATTTAATGATGCCTTCGGCCATTAATTTATCTAAAACTTCTCGTTTTAATTCCATGATATCATTTTCAATCGTATCATTCCATTCCCCAATGAGTTCTATGATAGCAAATTTTGCATCATAGTCGGTGTACAAAATTTTTAAGTACAATGTTTTGCTGCCAAATTCATCCCACTGAGGATGGATATAATAATTGTAAACGGTCTGAGAAAATTCAAATTCACTATAGGTCCTGCCAAAAAAGATAGACCTTGGGTCTGCTTCTGCAGTATATAAATGTCGCCAATGATAATAGGGTTCTATATCGTGCATGATTACCTAGTGTTTGCTATGGTATTCAATCAATCCATCCATCGGGGATTTAACAATTTTGCCTAATTCAATTTCATAGCCTTCGGCTAATTGTTTTAAGACATCCTTAAAGCCATAAGCCACGCTACCTACAAAATGAATAGGATGCAACCAAGATTCATTTAATTTATTCAGATGGGTAAAAAAGAAATCGTTCAATCCATCTTCAATGATATTTTCGATCATGTAATGGCCTCTATTTTCTACCAAGAAATCGGTAAAGCTTGCGATATAACTATTTGGAGTAGGTTCTTTATACACTTTATTTAAAATAGCTGCCCTATCCAAATGGTATTTCTTCTCAAACATATTCATCAACTCTTCGTCAAATGTATTGTATAAAAAATATTGCAATACCTTTTTGCCTAAATAGGCACCGCTTCCCTCGTCTCCTAAAACATAGCCCAAACCTGGACTATTTTTTGTTATTTTTTTGCCATTGTAAAATCCTGCATTGGATCCTGTGCCTAAAATACAAACCACCCCTTTTTTATCCTGACAGGCAGCTCTTGCTATGGCCATTAAATCAGTTTGGATATCTAATGTGGCATTTTTGAAAACAGTTTTTAAGGCCTTTTTTAAAATAACTACATTATCTGGATTACTAAGGCCTGTTCCATAAAAATACACTGCAGCGACTTTACTTAAATCTACCTTTTTTTGGAATGACTTTTCTATCAATTGCACAATGTCTTGTAAACTTAAAAAATAGGGGCTAATGCCAGTTGTTTTAATGGTTTGACGCTTCCCGTTTTGTACTAAAGTCCATTGGCATTTTGTGGCACCGCTATCGGCTATTAAATAAGTCTTTTTCATGGTGGTGGAACTAGGGCATGAAATTAGCCATTTCATTTTGAATTGATGTAAATTTGCCAAGAATTCATACAACATGCAACAAAATCAACCTCGTTCTACCCAAACAAGTTGGGTGACCCCAATTGTCTATGCAGGCGTCCTTTTATTGGGTATCGGTATCGGGATTTTTTTAAAAGGAAGTTTCTCCATTGGCTTTCCTTCACTTGATTCAAATTCAGCAATGGACGAGATCATTGAATTGGTCAAATCAAAATATGTGGATCAAGTGAACTTGGATAGCACTCAAACCAATTTAGCTGATTTTTATTTGGGACAATTAGATCCCCATTCTGTATATATCCCACCAGCAGATCTAGTAGAAGCCAATGAACAATTGCAACCCAATTTTAAAGGAATAGGTATAGAATTTCAACAATTCAGAGACAGCGTTTTTGTAGCGTATGTCATGCCAGGGGGGCCTGCCGAAAAGGTTGGATTAAAGACCGGAGATATTTTATTGACGGTGGATGATTCTGTAAAATTATCTGGCAACAAATTAGACGGGGAAGCAATTAAGCGAAAAATAAAAGGGCCAGCAGAAGAAAGTTTAAAATTAGTGGTATTGCGTAATCAGCAAAAAATGACTTTTAATTTGGTAAGAGCATCGGTACCGGTATCTCCAATTGATGCTGCTTATATGGTCAGCGATACGATTGGATATATTAAAATTGACAAATTCGCGGACAGAACTTACGAAGCTTTCATGCAAGCATTGGAACCTTTATTAAAAAAAGGCATGAAATCCCTAGTAATTGATTTAAGAGGCAATGGAGGCGGATTATTATCAGAAGCGGTAGGGATTGCGGATGAGTTATTAGCAGGCAATAAATTAATTGTGTACACAGAAGGATTGCACGCGCCAAGGGTGAATTATTATAGCAAGAGAGAAGGCTTATTTGAAACAGGTGGGTTAACGATTTTAATGGATGAAACTTCCGCATCTGCAAGTGAAGTGTTAGCAGGTGCTTTGCAAGATTGGGACAGAGCGAAAGTAGTAGGAAGAAGGTCTTATGGCAAAGGGTTGGTGCAACAACAATTTAGGTTATCCAATGGCGGTGCATTAAGATTGACCACTGCAAAATATTTCACGCCATTGGGACGCAATATCCAACGCCCATATCAAAATGGAAAGTTAGCTTACGAACATGATTTTATTGAACGTATGGTGCAATCCAATGAAGGTAATCTAGATACGGCATCCATTGGTAAAGCTTATAAAACACCAAAAGGCAATACCGTATATGGTGGTGGAGGTATTATTCCCAATCAATGGTTACCGACCAATGCATTGTATGCAGATTCAAATTATGCCAATTTATATGCACAAGGCTCGATGAATGAATTTGTGTTGCAATATTATCTTTCAGCACAAAAGTTAATGAATCAATATCCATCTGTTCAAGCATTTGTTGCGGATTATGCCAATCAAGACCTCACAAAATCATTGGATCAATATTTACGAAAGACAAAACAAAAAGGATTGCCTGCATCGATGTTGCAAAATCCTCTTTTACAACAACAATTGGTGGCTTATTTAGCACGTTGTAAATGGTATAAGCAGGGGTATTATGAAGCCATTAATTTAATGGATAATAATTTTAAGTCTTTAGTAAAAAATTAAGTTATTTTTTACTAAATCTTCTAAGGTAAAAAAGGAAGAAATTTTTCTGTTTGAATGGTTGTTAAAATTGGTGCGGTATCATT
>CAXNMZ010000134.1:0-4167 GCA_964203125.1 Chitinophagales bacterium
CAAGAAGATGTTTGGTAGATAGTGCCATTAAAAAACAAAATTAATATATTTTATTGATCTAACAAGATTACATCGTCCACTCCGTCATTTTCTTTCCATCTTACTTTTACCTTAAAAGGGGTCAAAGTATCCATTTCCTTACCTGAAAAATCGGGTTGTATAGGCAATTCCCTACTTGGTTTACGGTCAACCAACACGCATAATTTAACTTTGGAAGGGCGTCCAAACGACATTAAAGCATCTAAAGCAGCCCGAATGGTGCGCCCAGTGAATAGGACATCGTCTATCAAAATGACGGTTTTACCTTCAATACTAAAGGGTAGATCCGTCTGGGTTGCAACATGCAATTCCCTTCTAATGTCATCCCTATAAAAAGTAATATCTAATTTACCATAAACCACCTGATCTGCAGGAAGTTCTTGGTGTAAGGCAGCTACAATACGATCGCTTAAAAAAACACCTCTAGGTTGTAGCCCTATGATTACAGTATTATCCAGGCCCGGATGGGTCTCTAAAATTTGATGAGACAGCCTTTTGATAATGCTTGGAAGTTGTTGCTCACTGATTAGGATCATTCCTTAAAATTTGGCTAAAAATACAGCTTTTTTGGATGTAAATTGCAGCCATGCTGTCCTTAAAAACACTCATACTTACTCAATTTAGAAATTATATTCAAAAGCAGTTTGAATTTGATACTAGAATCGTTGGTATTGTAGGTGCGAACGGTACAGGAAAAACCAATATTTTAGACGCAATCTATTACCTCTCTTTCACAAAAAGTTACTTTAACCGACCCGATGCGCAAAATGTCCATCATGCTTTTCAAGGGATGCGGGTAGATGGTCAATTTGATTTTACTGGAAATGCAACGCTAGTCACTTGTATATTAAGAGAAACAGGCAAGAAAGAATTTTATTTTGATGAAGCGCTATATCCAAAGTTGTCACAACATATTGGAAAAATACCAACTGTGATGATTGCCCCAGATGATGTACAAATTATCACAGGCACAAGTGAAGAAAGAAGAAAGTTGATGGATAGTTTGTTATCACAAATTGATGCCAATTATTTACGTTTATTGATACAATACAATAAAGTGCTTCAACAAAGAAATAGTCTTTTAAAATGGTCAGCAGAACAAGGCACAATAGATGAAACTTTATTGGATACTTTGGATCAACAATTGGTGGAATATGGTGAACCCATTTTTGAACTAAGAACAAAACGCTTAGCTGAATGGCTACCCATTGTGCATCGACTCTATTTATCTATTGCAGGTCATGCGGATGCGATTCAAATTCAATATCAATCAAGCCTTCAAAATAATCATTTTCAAGATTTATTACATCAAGCTTTACCAAAAGATAGAGCGATGCAAAGAACAACAGTAGGAATCCATAAAGATGATTTAATCATCACCATACAAGAACAGTCTTTTAAACAAGAAGCTTCTCAAGGGCAAAGAAAAAGTTTATTATTTGCCATTCGATTGGCAGAATGGGAATTATTAAAAAAGGCGAAAGGCTTCTCTCCTATTTTATTAATGGATGATATTTTTGAGAAATTAGATGAACAAAGAATGGCCCATTTATTAAACTGGGTTGCTACATCTACTGATGGCCCTGTGTTTATAACGGATACCCATAAAGAACGTGTAGCGGATCTTTTAGGTAGATACGTCGAAAATTTCCAACTGATTGAATTATAAAATAGTAATTTAGCAACATGGCCACATTCAAAATTGGAGATGCATTAAAACAGATGGTGCAAGAGAATACCAAATTAAAAAATGGTATTAGAGCAGTTCAGATCGAAGCTGTTTGGGAAGAAATTATGGGGATTACTGTTGCCAAGTATACGGACAAGATTTATATTTTTGATCAAAAATTATTTATTCATACCAATGTTGGGCCACTTAAAAATGAATTGGGTTTTCAAAAAGTTCAAATCATTGAAAGGGTGAATGAAAAAATGGGTGAAAAAGTAATCACAGATGTGGTCATTAAATAAGTAAAGTATTGCTACTTTTTCTTTTCCAAAACATCTCGCATCAAGTCATTCATAGTAATGACGCCTTTAAATTCAATCTTATCAAAAACAGGCAAATACCTAGTTTTATAAACATTCATTAAAATCATACAACGTTCTAATTCTTCTTGTAATCCAATGACAGGTAAATCAGCTGTCATGATTTCTTTCACAGTGGTTGAATCTGAGTGTCTTCCTTGCAGTTTTATTTTATGGGAATAGTCTCTTTCCGACATGATACCAAGAAATTGATTGTTATCCATCACCACTACATAACTTAAATTTTCGGATTGCATAATGGTTAAAGCAGCCAACACTGGTGTAGTTGAAGCGACAATATTAAAATGTGGCCCTTTTTTTTCTAATATTTCTTTAATTTTTGACATAATGCTGAATTTAGGTAGACTTGTTTTCCTAAGTTACGATTTAAATCAATAGCACTAATGACCTATTTTTTTAGGAAGTCAAGATAACTTTGCTTCTCCATGATCCTTGATCCATTCATAATCACAACAGTTGGCCAAACCCTGGCGGCAGTCTTGATCATGGTCATATCCCCTATTAAGACAGGAATATTGAGGTTAAGTTGCAATGCACTTGCTTTATCCGCAGTAATTAAATACACCTGTTGGTGTTTTTCTTGAATGGTTTTTATAAGGGTCTCCCAAGGAACTGATGCATCTATATTGCCAGCAAAAATGAGCACATAAGGTGCAGTAGTGTTGAACAATGTTTCTGTCGTATCAACATTATTCAAAGTAAACAAACTAAAATCAACAATTTTAGCGACTAGACCATTGCCTTTTTGAATCAATACTTCCTTTCGGTCTTGGTATAAATAGGTACTATCAAAATCTGCTGGAAATTGATTGATATCAAATTGAACGGTTTTGCCCTCCTTTTTAAAAGACATTTGAATGGACACACTATCTGGCACTGCCCCTTCTGGCACTTTCATTTGTTCCCTGATATCATTGCCTCTTTTATAGGGCAAGCAATCAACGAATGGTAGATGTTGTAACACATAGTATTGACCATAGCCCACGGCTCCTGTTGATAGTATTAATAAAAAAATACCCAATGCTTTATGCAAATTGCTTTTTACTTTCTTATGGTTAATAAGTAAGATGATGATGGCAAGCATTAATACTAAATCTTTAATGAATGAAACTTTCGGTGTCAATGGAATACAATCTCCAAAACAACCGCATGTTTTAATTTTTCCTGAAAACAAAGCATAACCAGTAAGGAATGTAAAGAATACAATCAATCCTAATAATAACCACAAGGTTTGTTTATATGGAAATTTAATTAACAAAGCAACGCCGGCAACAATTTCAAGGGTATTCATGCATAACGCAAATACAAGGCTATAATCATCTAAAAAAGCAATCCCCCAAACTTCAAAAAATTCTTGCATTTTGTAACTCAAGCCCAATGGATCATTTGCTTTGATCAATCCAGAGAAAATAAATAATAGTCCTACAGACCATCTTAGAATTTTCAAAAATGCTTGCATAGAATTAATGTTTTCCTTCAGAAATTTGTATCAAAGCAAAAGTGGCGTAGTTTAAGATATCTACAAAATTGGCATCAATGCCTTCACTGATTAGTGTCTTACCATCATTGGTCAAGATTTGTCGAATACGCAATAGTTTTACCAAGATTAAATCTGCATAACTTTCTTGGCTCATATCACGCCAAGCTTCACCATAATCATGGTTTTTGTCCATCATGGTGGATTTAGCAAAATCCACATTGGCTTGATACAAAGATTGAACTTGTTCAACAGGCATATCTTCTACCTTAGGGTCATCTAATTTTAATTGTATCAATCCTATTACAGCGTAATTGATAATGCCTTTAAATTCATCTTGTATGCCGTCGTCTACTTTTTGGAAGCCTTTATCTTGAATGGTTCTAATTCTTAAAGCCTTGATGAAAATTTGGTCTACCACTGATATGATTCTTAGCACTCGCCATGCTGTACCATAATCTTTGGTCTTCTTAATAAAAATATCGCTACAAGAAGCGATTGCTTGATCATATTGTGCAGAAGTTTGACTCATGAAATAACAACAAATTACACGGTTAGTTAATATCTTTGAACAGTTGCAAGATAATCAATAAGGCCCTTAA
>CAXNMZ010000135.1:0-4042 GCA_964203125.1 Chitinophagales bacterium
GATACATTTGCACAGAATAATTATCTAGTAAAATTAGTATAAACTTTGTCTTTTGACCTATTTTTACTAACTTTGCCACCCTTAAAGTACGGTTATGGGCCATAACAGGACATTCGAAATTCCATTTGTTGGCTTAACAGCTGGAGAACATGAGTTCGAGTACCGTATTGAGGATCAGTTCTTTTTAGATTTTGGAACACAAGATTTCAGTAATTGTCAAACCAAAGTGAAGCTCCTTTTGGAAAAGCACTCAGGTTTTATGCAGTTACATTTTGATATTGACGGGACTATTGATACCCTATGTGACCGATGCGGAAATCCACTTAGTGTTCAACTTTGGGACGAATTTAACTTAATTGTAAAATTAGTTGATGACGCCGATAAGATGAATAGTGAAGAGGAAGATCCTGACATTTTTTACTTAGATCGTAACGATAATCACTTGTCCATTGCGAATTGGATCTACGAATTCATTATCCTTAGCCTTCCATTGCAGCATATCTGCAAATTGGATGAAAAAGGAAAATCAATTTGTAATCAAAAAGTAATTGACCAGCTCAATTTCTTCAATGAAATCCCTCCTACCGAGTCGACATCAAAAACGCTTTGGAAAGGATTGGATCAGTTCAAGGATCTGGACGGAAAGATGGATTAAAAGTAGAAGTAGAATAGAAAATAAAATAGATTAAAATTTAAAAAATAAGAGATGCCTAATCCTAAACGCAGACACTCCCAACAACGTAGCGCTAAAAGAAGAACACACTATGTTGCTCAAGAAGTAACTTTAAGCAAAGATGGTACAACTGGAGAAATCCACGTTCGTCATCGTGCGCACGTTCAAGAAGGAAAATTATTCTATAAAGGAAAATTAGTAGCTGAGAAAGCACCTTTAAAAGCATAATTTACCAATAATGAATATTGGTATCGATATGATGGGTGGTGATTTTGCACCACTTGAAGCCGTCAAAGGCGTTCAACAATATCTATCCAATAATCAACACAATTTATTTTGCATAGGTGATGCAACCCAGTTGGAAGGACTCTTTCATCAACATGGGATTGCTTCACCTTTTTTGCATTTAGTAGATGCCTCAGAAGTGATTGGATACCATGAGCATCCCACCAAGGCATTGAAAGAAAAACCTAATTCATCTATTGCAATTGGGTTTCGTTTTTTAGCAGAAGGTAAGATAGACGCTTTTTTAAGTGCAGGAAATACAGGTGCCATGTTAGTGGGTGCCATGTTTAGTATCAAACCAATTAAAGGTGTTTTAAGGCCGACTATCGCCACACTTTTACCAAAATTAAATGGCAAAACAGGCATCTTGGTTGACGTGGGTTTGAATGCGGATTGTAAGCCTGAACAATTAAATCAATTTGCCATTTTAGGTAATTTATATGCAAAGCATATTCTCAACATCAACGCTCCAACTGTAGGTTTATTAAATGTAGGAGCCGAAGAAGGTAAAGGCAATTTATTAGCACAAGCCACTTACCCACTCTTAAAAGAAAATACCCATATTCAATTCATTGGCAATGTAGAAGGTCGTGATGTGTTTAACGACAAAGCAGATGTCATTGTTTGTGATGGATTTACTGGAAACGTGATTTTAAAAACTGCAGAGGCGATGTATGATGCTGCAGCACATCAGGGTCTAGAAAAGGACAGCTTTTTTGGACGCTTCCATTTCGAAAACTATGGTGGCACACCTGTCCTAGGTGTGAACAAGCCAGTCATCATTGGTCATGGCATTAGCAATGCAAAAGCTTTTTCAAATATGATTGCTTTAGCTGAAAAAATGATCGATACCAAATTCTGTGAAATCATCACAAGCAATTTTGCTAACATCCAATAGTATTAGGTTTTTTTAACTTAATTTCACCTTCAATAAAAGCAACACATTTTATGTGGTTAAATAATGTTCTAGAAACCATTGGCAATACTCCAATCATTCGATTAAATAAAGTAATTGAGGGCATTCCAGGAACCATCTTGGCTAAAGTGGACTATTTTAATCCAGGTAATTCTATCAAAGATAGGATGGCTTTAAAAATGGTAGAAGTGGCTGAAGCAGAAGGCAAATTAAAACCTGGTGGCACCATCATTGAATGCACGAGTGGCAATACAGGAATGGGCTTAGCCTTAGCAGCGGTTGTAAAAGGTTATAAATGCATCTTTACAACGACTGATAAACAAAGTAAAGAGAAGATGGATATTCTGAGAGCTGTGGGCGCCGAAGTGATTGTCTGCCCTACCAATGTCGCACCAGAAGACCCTGCTAGTTATTATTCAGTTGCTCGGAAATTGGCCACTGAAATCCCTAACTCGCATTTCTTTAACCAATATGATAATCTGGCCAACAGACAAGCGCATTATGAAAGTACTGGCCCTGAAATTTGGCGTCAGACAGAAGGTAAAATCACCCACTTAGTTTGTACTGCTGGCACTGGTGGCACCATCACTGGAACAGCTACCTATTTAAAAGAACAGAATCCCGATATTCAAGTTTGGGCCATCGATCCAATTGGTTCTTTATTAACCCATTATTTTCAAACAGGAGAAGTGGATATGGCCTATGTGCATCCCTATATTGCCGAAGGTTTTGGAGAAGATTTTGTACCAGCTAATTATGACATGTCAGTCATTGATCATTTTGAACAAGTGGCAGATAAAGAAGGTGCTTTGATGACTAGACGTATTGCAAAAGAAGAAGGATTATTTTGTGGATATAGCGCAGGAGGCTGTTTACAAGGGCTAATACAATTAAAAGATAAATTGAAACCAACCGATGTGGTTGTCTGTATTTTCCATGATCATGGAAGCAGGTATGTTGGGAAAGTATACAATGACGAATGGATGAAATCAAAAGGTTTTATAGACTAACTAAGGATGGATTTAAAGGCCTAGCTAACATCCGTTTGGTTCATAAATTGTATATTTGTCCTTCAATCATTAAACAATGAACAAGTACAGATCTGGCGTTTTATACGGGAAAGAATTGGAAGCATTATACAACGATGCTAAAGACAATAATTTTGCGATCCCAGCAGTCAATACCACAGGAACGGATACCATCAATGCAGCAATAGAAACAGCGGCTAAAGTGAAATCTCCAATTATCATACAGTTTTCAAATGGTGGTGCACAATTCATTGCAGGCAAGGGTATGCCAAATGACAATTTACAAGCCAATATTCAAGGTGCGATTGCAGGTGCTTTACATGTGCACCAAGTGGCTAAGTTTTATGATGTGCCTGTTATTTTACATACAGACCACGCTTCTAAAAAATGGTTACCATGGATTAGTGCTTTAATTGACGAGAGTGAAAAATACCACAAATTACATGGTCAACCTTTGTTCAGTTCTCATATGTTGGATTTATCAGAAGAACCTATCGAAGAGAATATACAAACCTCTGTTGAATTCTTTAAACGTATGGCTCCTTTGGGCATGAGTATTGAAATTGAATTAGGTGTAACAGGTGGTGAGGAAGATGGTGTGGACAATAGCGGCATTGAGAATGACAAATTATACACGCAACCAGAACATGTTGCTTACGCTTATACTGAATTAGGAAAAGTAGGTAACTTATTTACCGTTGCTGCTGCTTTTGGAAACGTACACGGGGTATACAGTCCAGGCAATGTGGAATTAAAGCCTGAGATTTTGAATAATAGTCAATTACATATTGAAAAGACATTAGGCACAGCACCTAAACCAGTTTATTTTGTATTCCACGGTGGTTCTGGTTCTCCTCAAAATCAAATTAGAGAAGCCATTGGATATGGCGCCATTAAGATGAACTTAGACACCGATTTACAATGGGCTTTCTGGGAAGGTGTTCTAGGATATTACAAAAAGAACGAAGCTTATCTTCAAACTCAATTGGGAAATCCAGAGGGTGCAGAGAAGCCAAATAAAAAATATTACGACCCTAGAGTTTGGTTAAGAAAAGGCGAAGAATCTTTCATCAAACGTTTAGAGCAATCATTTGACGACTTAAATTGTATCAATAGAAACGTTTAAATCAGTTCCTATGC
>CAXNMZ010000136.1:0-3997 GCA_964203125.1 Chitinophagales bacterium
TCTTCATGTAATAACATAGGCAATAACAATACTTTTCCTAATCTGTCCTTCATTATTCGGTGTCTTTAATTTCTTGTGTATTCAAATGCGCAGCAACTAGTGCATAAAATGGTGCCGTGATCCATCCAATCATTGGAAGTAAATGTAAAAGGTAAAATACAATACCATTTCCTACTGGAAGTCCTTTATGACGGCTCACATAAGTTGCGGCAAAATTTCTATTATGCTTTTCTGTAGCCAATCCAAAATCCATCATGGCAAATCCTAAAAAGTAGCTTTCCATTAAAATGGTAAACAATGGCGTAAACCAGCCTACTACAGGCAATGTACATACTAAGACAATGGGTATAAGATAGACTGTCTGCCAAAGCATATTGTTTAAATTAACTACAACAGACCTCAAGACTAATTTAATATAGTCCTCCTTGTTCCATATGAATGGCATCGATTGTTGTATTGCAACAATACGTAAATGTAAATAAGCAAATAGTGGTGCAAAGAAAATTAAAAAAAGATACTTGAATAAGGCAAAGTAAAAAAGAAGCAATGTAAACCAAAGCCAGAAACTGCCCATGGTGATAAAAAATCCAAGCCAATTGCTATTCAAGCTGTCAATGAATGCTTTTAGGCCAGTTTTTAAGATGATCGATTCAATGAAAAAACTTGAAGTTTGTCCAAAATAGTTCATGCCTATGATGAGCAAAGTCGTGTAGATGATTCCAGGCAAAACCATCCATTTCCATAATTTATGATGTATAATAAATTGGTGGGCTAAAAAGTAAGCGCGTATGGATAAAATTAATTCTTTTAGCAATGCTTCGTATTTAGGATAAAGATACGAATGAACCGGGACCTATGATTGCATTTTAGTGCCAAAGGCAAGATCGCCAGCATCTCCTAAACCTGGAACGATATAACTTTTGTCGTTTAAAATAGGATCGATAGCAGCACACCAAATTGGAATAGCAGCACCTAACTCTTTTTCTACATGCTCAATTCCCTTTTGACTAGCAATGGTGACAACAATATGAATTTGTGCAGGGGTGTATGTTTTTTGTATCGCTTGAATGGTCTCCACTATGGATGCACCTGTAGCCAACATGGGATCACATAAAATTAAAATGCGATTATTTAAATCAGGGCAGCTTAAGTATTCAAGACTAATTTCAAAGCTACCATCTGGATGATGTTTTCTGTAGGCCGAAATGAATGCATTATCTGCTTTATCAAAATAGTTCAACAGGCCTTGGTGTAGTGGCAGACCAGCTCTTAGGATAGTGCCCAATACTGGTTGTTCTTCTAGCAATGAAGTTGAGGCGATACCCAATGGAGTCGTGACATCAACAGTTTTAAAACGCAAGGTCTTGCTTAATTCATAGGCAGCCACTTCACCAATACGTTCTATATTTCTTCTAAAACGCATTCTATCATTTTGCACCTGCACATCTCTTAATTCTGCTACCCAATGATTTAATAAACTATTGTTCTTGCTTAAGTCAATGACCATATACTTTTTTTAATGCTTAATTGCTAAAATGCCAATACTATAAAATTAATATAATTTAAATTGGTCTCCATCAAAAAGTCCAAGATCACTCATTTTTATATGCGGAATGACTAGTAAAGCCATAAAACTAAGGGTCATAAAGGGTGATCCAAGTTGGGTCCCTAATGATTTGGCCATTTTGTCTATTTCGATATAGTCATTTGCTACCTGATATGGATCGGCTGTACTCATTAATCCAGCAACTGGAAGGCCAATTACTTTTGATTGATTTCCTTGTACGCAACTGATCCCCCCTTTTTCGTGCACTACTAAATTGATTGCTTTTAAAATACTTTCGTCGTCTACACCAACAGCAATGATATTATGACTATCATGTGCCACAGTAGAAGCGATGGCGCCCGTTTTAAATCCAAATGATTGAATGAGTCCAATTTTTGGTGTTGCTGCATGGTAACGATTGTATACCACCACTTTCAAAATATCTTTTTCGGTATCTGCTACAATCTGGTTGTCTATAATAGTTGGCTTAGACCAAACTAAATTGGTAATCAATTGTCCATCTATCGCATGTATCACAGGCACCAAGCCATCTTTGGATGGATATGCTGCAGCAGGTAATTGAAGGTCTGATAATGCGATAGGGTGTGCATTGAATTGATTGATGCTTATTGCTTGAATAGGTTCGATCAATGAATGACCATCCTTAGCAATCAATTGCCCATTGATATAAGTTTCAAGTACTTTAAAATTTGTAAGATCTTCTACCAATATCAAGTTTGCGGGATCATTGACCCTTGCGAATCCAGTTGGCAATTGATAATGTAGAACTGGATTAACACATGCGGCTCTCAATACATTGAATACATTGATTCCTTTTGCGACAGCTCTTGCGCATAATTGATTGATATGACCTTCCAATAAACTATCAGGATGTTTATCATCGCTACATAACATGATTTTTGTAGGATGGTCATCAATTAATTCATACAAAGCTTCAAAATTTTTGGCTGCACTTCCTTCACGAATTAAAATATGCATTCCAAAACTTAATTTATCCACCGCTTCCTCGATGGTGAAACATTCGTGGTCGGTGCTAATACCTGCCTCTATATATTGTTTTGCTAGTGCACCCAGTAATCCAGGCGCATGTCCGTCAACAGGCTTTCCAATGGCATGTGCAGCTTTTATTTTTTGCATGACTTCTGCATCCTGATGTAAGACACCAGGAAAATTCATCATTTCACTTAAATAAAAAATATCTGGAGATGCTAAGAGCTTTGCAGTAGCGACACTATCAATAGAAGCTCCTGCCGTTTCAAATTGCGTTGCAGGCACACAGCTTGGTGCACCAAAGAAAAAATGGAATGGCACTTTTTTTCCATTGTCAATCATGTATTGCACGCCCTCTAAGCCACATACATTCGCAATCTCATGCGGATCACTAATCGTACCAATGGTGCCATGCACCACGGCTAGTCTAGCAAAAGAGCTTGGCACTAGCATACTACTTTCAATATGCACATGACTATCTATAAAACCTGGTAATAAATACTGTAAAGGGGCATCTATACTAGATTCAATAGATTGAATAATTCCATCTTGAACTGTAATAGTAGCTGGGTAGATATGTTTTTTAAGTATATCTACATATTGACCTGAAATGGAAAAGGAATTGCCCATACGTTTAATTTGCTATCACAAATTAAACCAATAACTGAACTTAAAGATAAGGGCCCTGTTTTTATTTTTAAACAGAGGGTCGGTAAAGTAGTTGTCGGTGTATACCAAGAAAAAGTCGCTCATAGGTTTGAACCTATATTGTAATCGGCTATTAATATTGAAGTTATTGCTCTGTGTATTGTATTGTACAAAAGTGGTCCAGAATAATTTTGTACTAAAATTCCACTCCACCCTAGGTTGTAGTAATACTAAATTAGTGCTACCATAGGGGTTCGGAAATACGATATTATTAAATTGTGCGCTTAATAACAGATTAAAATGGGGCTGATTTCTGTAAGTGATACCTATCGAAATTCCTTTTACTTGCCCATTGTAAAACTGACCAATATCCAACTTGCTTTGTATTCCAAATATTTTTCTCGAATCAGATTTGTAGTCGATTTGAATTTGATTAAAGACATAATTTCCAGCTGGTAAAGGCACTCCATCTGTAAATGAAATGGGATATATTAAGTTGACAATTGTATTTGCAAAATCAAGACCGAAATTAGAAGTTTTTTTAAATTGAAAATCTGTTTCTAATTTGGTTTCAGATTGATTAATGGAATTATCGGGATGCAGGGTGGCACGATTTACAATCTTCAATTCCATTTTACCAATAGATCCATTTTCGGGGAATGATCTATAGCCTAGTGAATTGTATAAGTTTTTAAAACCAATTCGAATGCTCGTATCCCTAATGGCATCATAATTATCAATGCCTTGCACAAATCCCATATCGGTATAATAGTTTTTACCTAAGCTACCAAT
>CAXNMZ010000137.1:0-3983 GCA_964203125.1 Chitinophagales bacterium
GGTCCAACAGAAAATAGTCCTATCATCAGTATTAATTATAGAACACCTGGTGATATGAAATTTGGAACGGTGGGCTTACCAATACAAGGTGTTCAAATGAAATTAGAGGCAGACGGAGAAATTTGTGTAGCAGGACCAAGTGTGATGAAGGGTTATTATAAACTACCAGAACTAACTGCAGAAACCATCATTAATGGTTGGTTGCATACAGGAGATATAGGTGAGATAATAGATGGAAAGTTTTTAAAAATCACAGATCGTAAAAAAGAATTGTTTAAAACAAGTGGTGGAAAATATGTTGCGCCACAACCTATCGAAAATAAGATGAAGGAAAGTCCTTTCATCGAACAGATTGTTTTAATTGGAGATAACAAAAAAATGGTGAGCGCATTGATTGTGCCAAGTTTTGCTAAGCTAAAAGATTGGGCCAAACAGCGCGGTATAGCATATACAAGTAATGAGTCCATCATTCAACATGAACAAGTAAAGACACTATTTGAAACAGTTGTAGCCGAATACAATCAATTTTTCAATCAGGTAGAGCAAGTAAAAAAATTCACTTTATTACCAAGAGAGTTGACCATTGACCAAGGAGAGATGACGCCTAAATTAAGTGTACGCCGTAAGCAAGTGCTTGCGAATTTTGAAAAAGAGATAGAACAAATGTATTTGTAGTAAGCGATCAATACAACTATATCATGCCTATTTAGTCAATAGTTAAATGTATATTGTACTTAAATCATTCAAAGCTTGCTGTATGAAAAAAATAATTATACTCACTGGTCTATTTTTTTTAGCTACCTTTCATTTAAACGCACAGTCTACTTCGAATCCCTATTTTAATTACAAGGGTAAATTAATTATCATTGGAGGCGGCTCCATTCCAGATTCTTTATTTGAATTTTTCGCAGCACATTGCGGCGGCAAGGATCAACCCGTTTTGTATATTCCTACAGCAACATCGGATGAAAAATATATTCAGGAGGGAGGGCATTTGGTCAAATTCACCTCCCGAGGATTCACAAATTTATCAACCATACATACTAGAGATAAAGTCAAGGCGGATGCGCCAGAAAATATTGCACTCATGAGAAAAGCAAAAGGCATTTTCTTTGGAGGAGGCGACCAGGATTTAATTGCGGAAGCCTATGGCAATACACAATTGTATAAAGAGATGCTTGCCTTACTAGATAGAGGTGGTGTGATTATGGGCACTTCTGCAGGCGCCACCATTATGGGCGCATTACTAGTTGGAGGAGATGCAAGAAAAGACCTCACTAAAAATTTTCCTTTTCAACCTGCATTCTCCTTTATGCAAAATGTAGATATCGATCAACATGTGTTGGTGCGTAATAGACAGTTTGATTTAATACCCGTTATTGAAACTTACCCTACGCATTTAGGTGTGGGGATCGATGAGTCTACTGCGATTATTGTGGAGGGTCATCAATTTAAAGTATGGGGTAATTCTTATGTGATGGTCTATGACGCAAAAGATTGGGCCAATCAAAAAGCAACCTATGGCAAAGTACTTAAGCCATTTAAAATGATGTATAGTGGACAATCATTTGATTTGAATACACATCAAGTAAAAAAGTAGATCATTATTTAACTGCACTCTTTTCTCTAATAATAGTTTGCACATCCTTATTTTGAATACGGCTTTGTAACCAAGAGATAACATCTAAATACATAAAGGCACGGCTCTCTAATTTATTATGCTCCAATGGACCTAAGATGGATAATAAATTTTCAAAAGCCAATTTCAATTCTTCTTTGTTGATACCGGCCACACCTGCACGACCATATTTTTGAATTGATTGCTTTAAAAAGTTGAATAGTACTTCCTCCACCGTGCTAAGGTTATCCATCTTACCCATAAAGCGATACACCGATTTAGATAAATAATTCACCACTTCCATATTGCCCAATTCAAAATGTGCAATCAAATGCAATAAGCGCGCGTAACATTGTAAGTCATCTCGGAGATTCAATTTCCAATTGATGATATTATTTAAATAATCAATGGCTTTTGCAGGTTCACCTGCACCAAAGTACAAACATGCAATTTTATAGTAAAACACCAGTACGCGGTGGCTATCAATGAAAGGCTCAATCTCTTTTAATTGCGCCTCCATTGTAGGAATCATGTTTAAGCCTTCGCTAAAACTACCTTCTAAAAAGTGTTGATTGATTTTAGCAATATAGATATACACAAAACATTGTATCTGGTTGTTTTTATTATTTAAAACAATAGGTTCTTCGCTAAATTTTTCAAGTACCGCAATCGTGTCTTTAAATTTTTGTAGGTTACGTAAATCAAAAAATGCACTAATCAAATTATGCAATCCTTTAATGTATTGTGCCGTCTCAATGCCTTTCATGCTCTCATTGGCCTCATACAAGTCAACCCATTTTTGACTATATCGATAGTGCATTAAAAAATCTTGGTTGATAAAGCTATGCCAGCACATGCATTGGTAACGATAAAGCTGTTCATAAAATCCTGTCGAAGATTTGATGGCTTCTAATACTGGATCTTGTATCATACGATCAAGCATTGCGCGATCCTCGTCATTGCGTGCATGACCATGTTGAATATACCAACCATATAATTGTAAAGACAGGTTAGATGCTTTTGCAATCGATTCTAAACGTAAGTTCACATCATCAATTTCTTCGCTCAATTGTTTAGCACGATCTTGCATGCTGCGGGTGATATGTAGGGACTCAATCTTCTTTTCTAAAAACAACACTTGCAATAAATAAGTGACTTGGTTGTTTTGTTTGGTCAATATTTTTATTTTCTCCAACAAGCGTAAACTCTGTAAGTAAAGTCCTTTGTTATATAAAATTTTAGCATGGTCCAATTGTTCATGAATCTGTAGGTCGATATTCTCGTGTTGTTTCAATACCCTAAGGCTGGATAAAATTTGATCGTATAAATGTGCTTTTAAGTTGGAGAGCTGCTGCTTCTGAATGGACTCATTTTTTCTTAAAAGCTCCTCCTCGTCATAATCCTTCATTTTGTCTAGGGCATCAAAAAGCTGGATGATCTTTAAGTCAGTAGTTGCCGAATTACGGGTAACGTACAATTTGAAGTTGCGTTTTTCGGCCCTTTCCAGGGATTTTAACAAAATAAACAGGGCATCTGTACTCAGGTTGGGCATCGTAACTGAATTTGATTCAATTTATTGAAAATCAGTGTATTATCCAAAAATTGGACCCTTTACACACTGTAAAATAGGCATAAAAATGATCAAAAACACCGGGCCTGAATCGATAAATTTGATTGGTAAGCGGGCTAAATGCCCGTTTTGTATCTATAATCTATTCAAAATCAATAAGATGAGCGAAAAAGTCTTCATATTCGACACCACCCTAAGAGATGGGGAACAGGTACCAGGTTGTAAATTGAATACCAAGGAGAAACTAGCCCTAGCCGTAAGGTTGGAGGAGTTGGGAGTGGATATTTTAGAAGCAGGATTCCCTGTCTCAAGCCCGGGTGATTTTGATTCGGTGCATCAAATAGCAAAGACCTTAAAAAATACGGTGATTTGTGGATTGACAAGGGCGGTGCAAAAAGATATCGAAGTGGCAGCCCAGGCATTGAAGCCAGCTGCACGTTTTAGAATCCACACAGGCATCGGCACATCCGACTTACACATTAAATACAAATTCAATAGCACAAGAGAAGCGATCATAGAGCGTGCAGTGCATGCAGTGAAGATGGCAAGAAATTTTACAGATGATGTAGAATTTTATGCAGAAGATGCAGGAAGAACTGACAATGTCTATTTAGCACAAGTGATAGAAGCAGTTGTAAAAGCAGGTGCGACCACTTTAAATATACCAGACACCACTGGATATTGCTTGCCTCATCAGTACCAAGAGAAGATGGCATTTTTATGGAACAATGTGCACAATATTGATAAGGCGATTTTGTCTTGTCATTGTCATAATGATTTGGGTATGGCCACAGC
>CAXNMZ010000138.1:0-3980 GCA_964203125.1 Chitinophagales bacterium
AACAAATAACACATTGATTTTCAATGGATTATTTTATGCCTGTAGCTGAAAGTGTAGCAAACGGATTCTTTCTAACCTATTTTTTCATCAGTTTAGATCAGGTTTCAAATCTAGATGTAGTTACAGTTTTACCATCTTAAATTGATAGGATATTTTATTGTCAGTTGAGGTTACCTTAATTACATAAGTACCTGCTGATAACTGACCCAATGTAATTTTAGTGCCTGCAGGTAAATTGGGCTGACTTGCAACCTTAGTTCCACTGGCTATATCAAACACCTCTAAATTTAATCTTTGATAACCCTTCACTACGAAATCAAAGTTGAGTTGATTGATAAATGGATTAGGCGCTAATTTAATAAACTCATCTTTACTTAAGTTGATAATATCAGTTACTAAATAATAGTATGGGGTACTCAAAGAACTAACACATCCGTTTTGGGTAGTTTTAGCTGTATATGAACCAGCTGCTGTAGGTTTAATCTTTTGAGTAGTGTCTGCTAGTAATGTTCCGTCTTTGTACCAAGTATTACCAATGTTTGTATTTGAAACTAAATAACTTGCAGTGTCTCGTGATATGGTTGGCGGTGTTGGCAATGCAAATGATTTAATGAGGACTGAATCAGAAAATTTAGAACAACCTAAGCTGTCTGTAGCCATTAATTTAATATAACCTTCTTTTTTAATAAAAATAGAATCTGAAGATTTTGAAACCGAATCGTTATTAAGATACCAAGCATATTTAATGGAGGGGTCTCTATTTGTAATCTTCACATTTACTGAATCAGTACCACAAATAATAGTTTTAGGAGTGCCAATAGTTGGCTTAGGACAATCGTATAATTTAAAAATGACCATGCCGACGCCAATAAAAGGCAAATGAATCAATTCAGCTGTACCATCATTGTCTAAGTCTTTTACTTCAAAGTCATTACCCATAAATTCAGTTCTCTCATTTTTATTGTAAAACATAAAGCCTTCTTGATATACAAATTTTCCTAATCTTGTATAAGTGAATTTACCTGACTTAGATCCTTTAAAATAAATATACCCATTGTAATCTTTTTCCCAATATCCATAATAAGGCACATAGTCGTTTTTAAAGTTTGGATCTGTTCTGTATTTAATGGCTAAGTCTTTGATTTTATCTCCATCAATATCTTCATAATATAAATAGGAAGAGCCTGCATACATTTTTGATTTAGACATACTATCAATAAACTTATTTGTATTGTCAGTAATGGTTCCATTGTCAATTGTAAATATTAAAATTTCATTTAAGAATTCTTTATCTGCAGTACCCCCTGAATTTCCAAGGCCTGTGGACCTGTATACAATAATTTCCTTTTTTCCGTCATTGTCCAGATCGGTTTGTATCATGTATTTAGGGGCAAGATGTGGCGCACCAAAAGTGCCTAAAAAAACAGGAGATTCAACTTTAAACCCACCATTTTTATCATTCAAAACATAACCAAGATATCCTGGCTCTCGAACTAGACAATTATCACATTTAGTTCCGCCAAAAAATAAATCCAGGAACCCATCTCCATTGATATCAACTAACATATTTTCTCCTTCAGGTCCCGTAGCATAATTATAGGTACCTGTATTGAATCTCTTAGCTTTAAAATTTCCTTTCCCATCATTGGTCCATACATCAAGCCCATTAATGTCAGATTGAGTAGACTCTAGAATATCGATGTCTCCATCATTATCAATATCTCCATAAGCAGAACCAAAGACCGAAACAAAAGGGTGACTACTTTTTTCTAAAAGACCTTTGTTGTCAAAATTATCTTTCTTATCAACAAGTCTTTTATTTTCAATGGAATAATACCTATTTAGTTTTGCTCCCCACTCATTATAATCTCTATCTTTTAACATCCCCAAATGATTGAAAACTTGCTGCCCAAGTTTACTTGTTACGTGAATTTGATTGTCGATCATCTCTGCATGATAATGTTCACCAAAATTGATGACTTCGGGTGTTCCATCATTATTTAAATCTGCTTGGCCAAAAAAATCGGTATTGTGCCATAACACATCTGGTTTTCTAAAATTTTCATGGTGCATAGTAATATTATATGCACTGTCAAGCCTAAGGTAAATAGGCATTCCAATTCTTTGTATATTATACTTTTGATTTTTATTAGTATCACTAATTGGTGGATAGTATAGTTGATTTGCTTGCCCAATCATATCAGTCATTCCATTTTTATCAATATCCTGAAAAAATAATTTTCCCTGTTCTCCAGGTGCAAAAAACTGCGCTGGCCCATAAGTTCTATTATCTTCCCCTGTTTCACCATTGCTTAATGTTTGGTAGTAATGTGGGATATATCCATTTTGCAGCTTTCCTTTACTTACAGGCCATTTCAAATACCTGATAATTCTAATATTGAGTGTGTCAATGATAGAAGTCCCTTCTTTACTATAATTGAACGGCACTTTAAATAGTTCAACCGTTGCTTGATTTAAACTTTTAATGAGTTTGATCTTATCTTTAGTAACTTCAAAAAATGTCTTATACACCCCATCTCCAAAACTGATATAGGGTTGAATGCTATCTTGAACAAATTTGGATATCAGTTCTTCATAACCAATGGCCACATCCTCTAAAATGGATATATTTTTACTTAAAAGGATAGGACTAAATTCACATGCATCTCCAACGCCACTCTTGTCAAGATCCTCTTGTAAAGGATTGTACATATTTTTACAATTATCATAAGTGTCTGGGACACTGTCATTATCAATGTCTGGGCCAGTAAAAGCATTTTTAATGTCATATGATTTAATAGAAGTAAATATGGCATCTTGATCCTTCTTCATATTGAAATATTGCAATAGAAAAGAATGGCTTTTATAATTGTAATCTGGCCAAAAGCTAAGTGAATCACTACTTGTTAATTCTTCATTAAATCTGACCTGGTAATTATGCAAAGTTTTTACTTCGTATTTCTTCTTTATAGAATTGAAAAGAAAATAAGAATACTTTTTATTGTATTTAAATCCAATTCCATGATTAGGTATTATATCAATAAAACCATCATTATTAAGATCATCGAAGACATCAGATATACCAGCCTTAATTTTGCCAATTTTTAAATTAAGACTATCATCAAAAAATTTATTACTTACATCTTGTCCATTTGCATTAAATATTATTGCATAAGTTGTTTCATCTGAAGCTCTCCAAAATGAAAATACATATTCATTTATACCATCCCCATCTAAATCTTGGGTAAACCCTTGCCTACCTGTATTATGGAATGGCTTTTTTGACAATCCGGCAGGAATGGAAATTTTTGAAATAACTTTTTTTTGATTTGCTGTATAATAACCAAAATAATCTAATTCAGACGGCGAAGTTTCACTTCTTGGGTCTTTTAAAATTCCATAAACAGTATCTTTCTTTGTAAACATAACTTGAAATTTTCTGTTTCTAAAAAGCGTATCAGATTCATTAACGCTAATTAATTGCAGCATTTTTCTATATAACTGATTTTTATAATCAAAAATTTGTATAGAATCTTCTTCTGGATATCTCGTTGGATATGGTTTTGGTAATTCATCATATAATCCCTCGAATGCTATCTCATCATTGTTATCATTATCAATATCAAGTATTTGATAATGTCTTGTGGAACCTCCAGTATTAAAAGGACTTTTAGAAGTAGTATCATTTAAAAAAGTACCTGTAAAAGATTTGTTTATATTATTGATAAAAATATATTCCCCCATATTTGTTGAATCTTTATACCAGATAGGCACTTTACTTCTTAGTCCATGCCAATTATCTGTAGGTTGATAGACATCCAAATACCCATCCCCATTTAAATCTAATACTATTTGACCATCATCTCCTCCTTTAAAAAAGTAAACTAAATTTGTATCAAGAATAAAATATTGATTTCCTTTATTTATAAATACCCCCTTAAATCTTTTTGAATTTTCAAGACTATCTTGCCAAAACATAC
>CAXNMZ010000139.1:0-3970 GCA_964203125.1 Chitinophagales bacterium
TAAGCCTATTAACATATTATTTCAATTCAGTGCGCAAAGTTACAGAGTTGTGGTGGCTATTTATGCATATTTTTGAAAAAAATGTATATGTCTAGATTGCTCATACTGCTTTTAATGACTTGCTTAATGGCTTGTGGGAATAAGGTAAACGAACCAACCGATAAACTAACCACCAAATTTGCAGGTCTAAGACATGACCCTAGTTTAGACCAACAAATACAACCTTTGTTGAATCAATATTTTGCTGTGATGGATCACTTACAAGAACAGGATACTGCCGATCTAGAATTATATGGAGCAAATATGATCCAATTAGCAGATAGTTTGACTCAACTAAACCTATCCCTTGATACTGCAACCAACCTTGCAGCGATACAAGGTTTAATGAATATTCAAAACGAAATGACCGCAATTTTAATGGAATCCAATCCAGATGAGCGCATCATGGGTGCACAAATGTTAAGCTTACAGTGGATTGAGTTCTTGGCGGCTATTGGATATCAAAAGCAAACGATCTATATTTTCAGAGACAATGAAGAAAATTGCTGGATGGGGTTGAAAAATAAAGGGAACAATCCATATCAAACCCAAATGAATGTGCAATACCAGCCAATACAAATCTTACAGGAACTTAATTAAGGTCATCCACAAGGAGTTAAAAGTAGGATGATCATCTAGGGTTTACTATTCCGGAATAGGAGGCTCATAGACGATCAATATTTTGGCATTGATTTTATTGGTAGAAGTAATAAAATATTCCTGTCTAACCTTACCGTCTTTAAATAAAAGTAATGCCGTATTGGGTGGCACAGTACCCATATTATGTGCTACAATGATGACTTCATGCTCCCTTAAATTTTCAGTAAAATCAAATTCAAGGTGGATGGCTTTATAGCTTAATCTTTTCTTGTTGATGAGTAATTTTTTGTTATCAAAAACGATGATTGTATCATTATCAATGGTGCCATTATCAAATAAATCGAGGCTAATATTTTTACTATTGGTAATAATTTTTTTAACCAATTTATTTTCTCTTCCAACCAATACCCAAGGCAGATTAATGGGTTGATTGCGAATTGTATTCTGAGCAATCATATTTTTGGAAATAGCTTCATTTTCAACAATCACATCATTTATATCTGTTTCTGTTGTTGGGTTTACAGCGGCTTGTGTATTTTTCATATCAACAGAAGGAGTCAATTTATTTGCTGAAATAGATGCATTCGTATTTGTATTTGGGGTATTTATGATAGAACTTTTTGAAGGCTTTGGGTTATTGTTTGTAATTGTTTTTTGAGCAATTATTGCTTTCTTTTTTTGTGTATCTATATTTTTATTCTCTACTTTAGGATTAGTCACAGCTAGCAAGCTGGGCACTTTTTCTAAAAAAATTTTACCACTTCCGCAATTTTTTTCTCCATTTACCGAAGTAGACATATAACTGCCTTCTAAAATTTCGTGACCATCTATATTTTTATAGGTTAAAAAATTGGACATCAAGCAAGCCTTTAGTTCATTGGCTATTTTAATTTGATCAAAACTAGTTTCATCAATTTGTACTAATTGTGTTCGAGGACTATGGCTACCTTTAGCAAAAGCACTTGCATAAAACTGATCGCCTTTTCTGGTAATGGCTTGTGCCGTAATTTGATGACTTGCATTTTCTTTAATTACTAGCTCGTAGGTGTAATTATTGATCAACGCATCTCCATTGGCTATAAAACTACCTTGCCATCTGCCAGTTAAGTTTTGGGCACTTAATTGGGTAAAAAATATGCATGAAAAGAGGAGTAGGGTTGACCTTGTCATAAAATGATTAGAACTTTAAATTTAAGTATTAATCTAAGTATAAACAAGCATCCTTTTTTTTGTTATCTTTGTACCTATATATTTATTGTACAAACATGGTTCAAATTCAATTTCCAGACGGGGCAGTTAGATCCTTTGAAAAAGGCATCACTGCATTAGGTATCGCTAAATCAATTAGTGAAGGCTTAGCAAAAAAAGTATTGGCTGCTTCTATCAATGGGGAAGTATGGGATGCAACGCGTCCAATTAACAATGATGCTGCATTAAAATTATTGACATGGGATGATGCAGATGGCAAAAATACCTTCTGGCATTCATCTGCCCATTTGCTTGCAGAAGCGGTAGAAATGCAGTTTCCAGGGGCTAAATTTTGGGTAGGACCAGCTTTAGAAAAAGGTTTTTATTATGATATCGATTTAGGAGGCAAAACAATCAGGGAAGAAGATATTGTTCTATTGGAACAAAAAATGAATGCATTGGCAAAACAAGCTAATGCCTATATCCGTAAGGAAATGTCAAAGCCCGAAGCAGTGGCTTATTTCACCGAAAAGGGGGATGAATACAAACTAGATTTATTGTCTGGTTTGGAAGATGGGACCATTACTTTTTATACACAAGGTGGCTTTACAGATTTATGTCGTGGACCACATATTCCAAATACGAGTGCGATTAAGGCTATCAAAATCACCAATATCGCTGGTGCTTTTTGGAAAGGGGATGAAAAAAATAAAATGTTGACGCGTGTATATGGTGTGACTTTTCCGAATCAAAAAGAATTGGATGAGTACTTGTTATTATTAGAAGAAGCAAAGAAAAGAGATCACCGAAAATTAGGAAAGGAACTAGGTATTTATACCATGGATGATGATGTTGGACCAGGATTGCCTTTATGGATGCCAAACGGCACCATCATTATCGAAGAATTGGAACGCCTTGCAAAAGAGACCGAAGAAGCTGCAGGATATAAGCGCGTGGTGACGCCACATATTGCTAAAGAAAGCATGTATATTACGAGTGGTCACTTACCTTATTACCAAGATAGTATGTTCCCTCCAATGGAATTGGATGGTACAAAATATTATTTGAAAGCAATGAATTGTCCGCATCACCATAAAATTTTTGATGCAGAACCAAAGAGCTACAAAGACATGCCACTAAGGCTTGCAGAGTATGGTACCTGTTACCGTTATGAGCAATCTGGTGAATTATTTGGATTAATGCGTGTGCGTTGTTTGCACATGAATGATGCGCATATCTATTGTACAAAAGAACAATTCGCACAAGAATTTAGAGCGGTGAATGACATGTACTTGAAATACTTTAATATTTTTGGTATTGATAAGTATGTGATGCGATTAAGTTTGCATGATCCAGCTAAATTGGGACAAAAATATATCGACGAACCTGAGTTATGGTTAGAGACTGAACAAATGGTGCGTGAAGTATTGATTGAAACAGGCACGCCGTTTGTGGAAGTACAGGATGAAGGTGCTTTCTACGGACCAAAAATTGATGTACAAATTTGGAGTATCATTGGCCGTGAGTTTACATTGGCAACCAACCAAGTGGATTTTGCACAAGGAAAAAGATTTAAACTAAGTTTCACTAATAAAGACAATGAACCAGAAACACCATTGATTATTCACCGTGCACCTTTAGGCACACATGAACGATTTATTGGATTCTTATTAGAGCATTATGCTGGTAAATTCCCAGTTTGGTTGGCACCATTACAAGCTAAGATTTTGCCAATCAGCGATAAATTCATGCCATATGCGCAAGAGGTATTGGCTGAATTGCGAAAAGCAGGTGTTCGTGCCGAGATTGATGATAGAAATGAGAAAATTGGTAAAAAAATCCGAGATACTGAATTGATGAAAGTGCCTTATATGCTAGTTATTGGAGAAAAAGAGATGACTGAGGGTCAATTATCTATCAGAAGACAAGGAAAAGGAGATTTAGGGATGATGGATAAAACCGCCTTTATTTCTCAGATCCATCAAGAAATAGCCGAAAGAAAAGCACCTGAAGCATAACATTGACTATCTTTACAAACTTAAACAACGTTTTAACAATTAATGGCATTACCGAACAGAGGACCAAGATTTAACCCAAGGTTTCAAAGACAACAAGAACCTGAGCACCGTATCAATGATCGTAT
>CAXNMZ010000140.1:0-3963 GCA_964203125.1 Chitinophagales bacterium
ATTTTTGCACCCTATAAACACTTAAATTAGAACTATATGGCATACGACGTAATCGTTATTGGTAGTGGCCCTGGTGGATATCCTGCTGCTATTCGTGCTTCTCAATTAGGCTTAAAAGTGGCTGTAATTGAAAAAGAAAGCTTGGGTGGAGTTTGTTTAAACTGGGGTTGTATCCCAACCAAAGCGTTAATTAAGAGTGCGCAAGTATATGATTATGTGAAGCATAGTGCAGATTACGGTATCACAACAACTGGTGTGAATCATGATTTTGGCGCAGTGATTAAGCGTAGCCGTGGAGTGGCAGATAAGATGAGCAAAGGTGTTCAGTTTTTGATGAAGAAGAATAAGATTGATGTGATTATGGGTTATGGTAAAGTTCATTCAAAAGGCAAAGTAGAAGTAAAAGCTGCGGATGGTACAACACAAGTAATCGATACAAAATACATTGTACTTGCTACAGGTGGTCGCTCAAGAGAATTACCAAACTTAAAGCAAGATGGTAAAAAAGTAATGGGTTATAGAGAAGCGATGGTGATGGAGCAACAGCCAAAGAGCATGATCATTGTGGGTAGTGGTGCGATAGGTGTTGAGTTTGCATACGTATACAATAGCATGGGTACAAAAGTGACGATTGTTGAGTTTGCGCCAAGAATTGTACCAGTAGAAGACGAAGATATTTCTAAGGAATTAGAGAAGCAATATAAGAAGCAAGGTATTGAAATTATGACCAATGCATCGGTTGAATCAGTGGATACAACTGGCGCTGGTGTAAAAGCTTTGGTTAAAAAATCAGATGGCACAACTATGACTTTAGAAGCAGATGTGCTTTTAAGTGCTGCAGGTGTCGTAGCGAATATTGAAAATATTGGGTTAGAACAAAACGGAATTAAAGTAGATAAGGGAAGAGTCGTGGTAGATAAGTTTGGACAAACTACTGTTCCAGGTATTTATGCGATTGGTGATTGTTCTCCAGGTCAAGCATTGGCGCATGTGGCTGCAAAAGAGGGGATCAATGCTGCAGAACATATTGCATATATGGAAAAGAAGCATGCACATATGCCAGAAGGAATTGACTACAATAATGTTCCAGGATGTACTTACTGTATCCCTGAAATCTCTAGTGTAGGTTATACAGAAAAAGCAGCGAAAGAAGCTGGATATGAAATCAAAGTTGGTAAGTTCCCATTTGTAGCGAGCGGTAAAGCTTCTGCAGCGGGTGCAACAGAAGGTTTTGTGAAAGTAATTTTTGATGCAAAATATGGTGAGTTCTTAGGATGTCATATGATTGGTATGAATGTAACCGAAATGATTGCCGAAGCTGTGGTGGCTCGTAAATTAGAAACTACTGCGCATGAAATTTTAAATGCAATTCATCCACACCCAACAATGAGTGAAGGCTTGAAGGAAGCAACTGCTGCAGCATACGGCGAAGCAATTGATATCTAACTAGCTTGGAATAAAATACAGAATGGCTCGTGCTTCAAATGATTTTGAATGCGGGCCATTTTTAATAAGGTTGAATATATAAACGGATTATAAGGAACAACGCACAATGAAGTACGAAAAAGAAATTAATAGAAGAAAAAGCTTTGCGATCATCTCTCACCCAGATGCGGGTAAGACCACCTTGACAGAGAAGTTATTGTTATTCGGAGGTGCCATCCAAACTGCAGGTGCTGTAAAGAGTAATAAAATTAAAAAGCATGCGACTTCGGATTTCATGGAGATTGAGCGTCAAAGAGGTATCTCTGTCGCCACTTCGGTGATGTCTTTTGAATACAAAGGCAATTTGATTAATTTATTGGATACCCCAGGTCACAAGGACTTCGCCGAAGACACTTACAGAACTTTAACTGCAGTGGATAGTGTGATATTGGTGATTGATTCTGTGAATGGTGTGGAGCCACAAACAAGAAGGCTGATGGAAGTGTGCAGTATGCGCGCCACACCGGTGATTGTATTCATTAACAAGATGGATCGTGATGGTAAGAACAGATTTGATTTATTAGAGGAGATAGAAGCAGAATTAAAAATCTCTTTACACCCAATGACTTGGCCTATTAATAGCGGTAAAGAATTTAAGGGGGTATATAATTTGCATGATAAAAGTTTACGTTTATTTACAGCAAGTACAAAAGCAGACGATGAAGATGTTGTGGCGATTGGTGATTTATCCAGTCCGGTCTTACAACAAAAAGTGGGTGACCGTGATGCCGATTTATTAAGAGAAGATGTGGAGTTGATTGATGGGGTATATGGTGCATTGAATCCGGCAGAATATTTATCTGGTGCGATTGCCCCCGTATTTTTTGGTTCTGCTGTCAATAATTTTGGGGTCCAAGAAATGTTGGACACCTTTATTCAGATTGCGCCAACACCACGTGATAGAGAAACAAGTGTTCGAAAAGTACAAGCAGGCGAAGATAAGTTCAGCGGATTTATTTTTAAGATCCACGCCAATCTAGATCCCAAGCACCGAGATAGAATTGCATTTATGCGTGTATGTAGTGGCAGGTTCGAGCGCAATAAATATTATACACATGTACGTTTAGATAAGGATGTTCGATTTACCAATCCCTATACTTTTTTAGCGCGCAGTAAGGATATCGTGGAAGACGCTTATCCTGGTGATGTGGTAGGTCTTTTTGATACGGGTAATTTCAAGATTGGAGACACTTTAACCGAAGGGGAAAAATTTTACTTTACAGGTATCCCAACATTCTCACCAGAGATATTTAAAGAATTAGTGAACAAGGATCCTATGAAGACCAAGCAATTGGAGAAAGGGATTCAACAGTTAACAGACGAAGGGGTGGCACAGTTATTCACACAGTTTGGTGGCAATAAAAAAATCATTGGTTGTGTGGGTGACTTACAATTTGAAGTGATTCAGTACCGTTTATTGCAGGAGTATGGGGCAGCTTGCGAATTTAGAACACTTCCTTTTTATAAAGCTTGTTGGTTAACTTCTACAGATAAAAATAAATTGAACGATTTCTTGCGTTATAAGCAGCAGAATGCGGCCGAAGACAAGGATGGCTCACCTGTGTATCTAGCACAAAGTGAGTGGTTCTTAAATACAGAGATCACGAACAATCCAGACATCACATTTCACTTCACGAATGAAGTCAATAAATAAAAAAATTACGAAGCGTATTCTTTAAACCTATTATATGAAGTCAAAAACTTTAAAGCAGAACAAGGTCAATATCATCACACTAGGCTGTAGTAAAAACTTGGTGGATAGTGAAATGCTAAGCGGTCAATTGGTGGCCAATGATATTGACGTGGTGCACGAAAATAAAAAGTTAGATCATAATATTGTGGTGGTGAATACCTGTGGATTTATTGATAAAGCAAAAGAGGAAAGTGTGAACACGATTTTAGATCAAGTAGCTTTAAAAAATAAAGGCAAATTAGATAAGGTATATGTGACAGGTTGTTTGAGTGAAAGATACAGAGGCGACTTAGCTGCAGAAATACCAGAAGTAGATGCATGGTTTGGTACCATGGAATTGCCTTTGATCTTAAATCAATTGAATGCCGACTATAAAGCAGAACTTTTGGGAGAGCGCTTATTAAGTACGCCGCAACATTACGCTTATTTAAAAATTAGTGAAGGTTGTAATCGTACTTGTTCTTTTTGTGCGATTCCTTTAATGCGTGGGCAGCACGTGAGTAAAACCATCGAGCAATTGGTGGACGAGGCTAAAGGCTTGGTTAAGAAAGGAGTGAAAGAGTTGATGTTGATTGCCCAGGAATTAACTTATTATGGATTGGATATTTATAAAGAGCGTGCCTTGCCAAAATTATTACATGCCTTAGCGGATATAGAAGGCGTGGAGTGGATCCGTTTACACTATGCCTATCCGTCTAAGTTTCCTTTAGACATATTAGATGCCATGCGTGAGCGTACTAATATTTGTAACTACATTGACATCCCATTGCAACATGCAAGTAATA
>CAXNMZ010000141.1:0-3951 GCA_964203125.1 Chitinophagales bacterium
ACGGAAGAGGTAAACATTTGTTTGAAAGTCATAGTAGATGATTTTAAAAATCTCCGCAAAAATACGAATCAAATAGATAGGATTCGTTGTATGTTGTTTATTTTTAAGACAATAGATAAAAATCTTCTACAAACTGTTCATCGGCCTATAGGTGATTTCAGCCCTTTTATCAACCGCCCTTCAATTATTTAGGGTCATACAAATGAATGTCCTAATTTTACGACATGATTAAAGTTTTAGGTATCCTTTGGAATAGCTTTAAAATGGCTCTACAAGAGCTAAAAGTAAATAAGTTAAGAACCTTTCTTTCCTTGTTTGGTATTACCATTGGTATCTTCTGTATCATTGGCGTTTTAGCCACGATTGATAGTTTGAAATCAAAAGTGAAAAGCGACTTATCTAGTTTTGGAAGCAATACAATCTATATAGACAAATGGGATTATGCAGGTGGACCTGAGTATCCATGGTGGAAGTTTGTGAAAAGACCATCTATGAAGATCAATGAAATGGAGATGGTCAAAAAGAAAAGTAGTTTGGCTGCCAATACCGCTTTCTTTGTTTCAACCAATGCGACTTTCACCTATGAAGAAAACGTATTAAAAGGAATTAATATATATGGCGTGACCGAAGAGTTCAAAGACATTCAAGCTTTTAATATCAACTATGGTCGTTTTTTCTCTGAGTCGGATTTTCAAAGAGGGATACCTGTTGGGGTCATTGGTTATAAAGTATCAGAGGAATTATTTGGTAAGGCCGAGAAAGGTTTGGGTAAAGTGGTGTCTTTTAATGGACGTAAATTAATGGTCATTGGTATTATAGAAAAGCAGGGTAGTAGTATTATTGGCGGCTTTGATTATGACAGAACATGTTTATTTACCTACAATCATTTTGCCTCTGTGTACAATCCAGACAATTACAATCCATATATCATGGTGCAAGCAAAAGCGGGCATCACTTCAAAAGCTTTACAAGAAGAATTGACTGGTGTGATGCGTCAATTGAGAAAATTGAGTCCAACTCAGGAAGATAATTTTACTTGTAATGATGTGGCGCAATTCAAGGATCAGGTGGAAGGATTCTTTGGCTCTGTAAACCAAGGTGGATGGGCCATTGCGGGTTTATCATTATTAGTGGGCGCATTTGGTGTAGCCAATATTATGTTTGTCACAGTGAGAGAAAGAACCAGCCAAATTGGTTTGAAAAAAGCGATTGGCGCAAAAAGTTCTACCATTTTATACGAGTTCCTTTTAGAAAGTGCTTTCTTATGTATTATAGGTGGATTGGTTGGATTATTCTTGGTTTGGTTATTGACATTAGGATTAAGTTCCGTGCTGCCTTTCCCAATTACGATCGCTCCAAATATTATTATTATGGCACTTAGTTTGTGTATTGTGTTGGGTGTTATTTCTGGTATCATTCCAGCAAGAATTGCAGCTAAAATGAACCCAGTAGAAGCCATAAGATCCAAGTAAGCATATCCATTTAAGCTTTACCTTTGCGGGGTGTCAACATCTATTACCATTTTAGCGATTGAGTCTTCATGTGATGAAACTGCAGCGTCAGTCATCATTGATGGTCAGATCCATTCTAATTTCATTGCCAACCAATTGGTGCATGAAAAATATGGTGGCGTCGTGCCTGAACTTGCGAGTCGCGCGCACATGGAAAATATCGTGCCTGTGGTAGATGAAGCTTTGAAAAAAGCATTTCCTAATTTATCACATCCAGATCGATTAGCAGCACTCGATGCGATTGCTTTTACACAAGCACCTGGACTCATTGGAAGTTTATTAGTGGGTGCGCAGTTTGCTAAATCTTTGGCATTGAGTTTACAAAAACCTTTGATCGCTGTGCACCATATGCAAGCGCATGTGTTGGCGAATTTAATTGATGATCCACGACCAAGTTTTCCTTTTTTATGTTTAACAGTGAGTGGTGGACACACGCAAATTATTCAATGTAATAGCCCATCTGAATTAACCATCATTGGTCAAACCATTGATGACGCTGCAGGAGAAGCTTTTGATAAAATTTCAAAACTCTTAGGTTTACCTTATCCTGGCGGACCTGTATTAGATAAATTAGCGCAATTAGGTAATCCAAAAGCCTTCGAATTTGCAAAGCCAATGGTGCCAGATTTAAATTATTCTTTTAGTGGATTAAAAACAAGTGTCTTGTATTTTTTACAAAAGCAGGAGCCAGGTTTTATTGAAGCAAACTTGAATGACTTATGCGCATCTGTGCAATACACGATTGTCGAAATCCTTTTATATAAATTAAAGAAAGCCATCCTGCAAACAGGCATCAAGCATGTGTGTATCGCTGGTGGAGTGAGTGCCAATTCGGGCGTTCGAAACGGTATTGAAGCGCTAGGGCAGAAGCTGGGTATAACAACCTATCTACCTGCTTTTCAATATTGTACAGACAATGCTGCAATGATTGCCATTACAGCCCATTATAAATACATCAATCAGGCATTCGAGCCTTTGTCCACATCGGCACATGCCAGATCCAATTGGTAAGCGGAAATCACTTAACTTTGCAGCCTCAAAACAGTTGAAAAATGATTAGTGCAAGAAATGTCACATTGGCTTACGGTAAAAGAGTCTTATTTGATGAAGTGAATATTAGCTTCACCAAGGGGAATTGTTATGGCATTATTGGCGCCAACGGTGCTGGTAAATCTACTTTCTTAAAAATATTAAGCGGAGAAATTGAACCGAATAAAGGATCTGTTGAAATCACACCTGGTGAGCGTATGTCCTTCTTAAAACAGAATCAATTTGAATTTGATGAGCAAACAGTTTTAAATACGGTGATGCAGGGCCACAAGCGTATGTGGGAAGTGATGCACGAAAAGGATGCTTTGTATGCGAAAGAAGATTTTACAGAAGCAGACGGTTTAAGAGCAGGTGAATTAGAAGGAGAATTTGGTGAAATGGGTGGATATGAAGCGGAGAGCAATGCCGCAAGTTTATTGAGTGATTTAGGGGTGAAGGAAGACATGCATCAATCCTTAATGAAAGACATTCCTAGTAATTATAAATTGCGTGTGTTGTTGGCGCAGTCTTTGTTTGGAAATCCTGATATTTTATTATTGGATGAGCCTACCAACGGATTGGATATTGAAACAATAGGTTGGTTGGAAAACTTTTTAGCCGACTACGAAAACATCGTATTGGTGGTGAGTCACGATCGTCACTTCTTAGATACAGTGTGTACGCACGTTTCGGATGTGGATCGTTCTAAAATAAAAACATTTACAGGTAACTATTCTTTCTGGTACGAGTCTTCTCAATTGATGGCGCGTCAAATGTCTGACAAGAATAAAAAGAACGAAGATAAACGTGCTGCACTATTAGACTTCATTGCACGTTTCTCTGCCAATGCAAGTAAGAGTAAGCAAGCCACATCTCGTAAAAAAGCTTTAGAGAAATTAACGATCGAAGAAATTGAACCATCTAATAGAAAGTACCCTGGTATTATCTTTCAGCCATTGCGCGAAGTGGGCAATCAAATTTTAAATGTAGAAAAATTACAAAAAACAGTAGATGGTCGTGTCTTATTTAAAGACGTTACTTTTTCTGTAAGTAAAAATGATAAAATTGCTTTTTTAAGTAAGGATGCTTTGGCCATTACTTATTTCTTTGAAATCATCAATGGAGTAGGTCAAGCAGATAGTGGAACTTATGAATGGGGTACAACCATTACGAAAGCCTATTTGCCTATGGAGCACAATGAAGATTTTGTTAAGCCATTGACTTTAATGGATTGGTTAAGACAATTTGTGCCTGCGCATGTAACCGATGCCGATGAACCATTTATCCGTGGATTTTTAGGTAAAATGTTGTTCAGTGGGGATGATGTAATGAAGAAATCGGATGTGTTAAGTGGAGGAGAAAAAGTACGTTGTATGGTGAGCAAAATGATGTTACAAAATCCCAATGTGAC
>CAXNMZ010000142.1:0-3896 GCA_964203125.1 Chitinophagales bacterium
TCAGGACACGAAAGACCCTTCCACCCCGGATTCTATTTTTCCCAATAATTGGATTTCCACCCATACTGACGGAACCCTTTGTTTATACCCCATGTATGCAGAAAATAGAAGAGCTGAAAGAAAATTAAGCGTAATAGAATTTTTAGAAGGTAATTATAAAATTGAAAATCTACTTGATATAACCCATTTCGAAAAAGAAGGAAAATTTTTAGAAGGTACAGGCAGTATGGTTTTAGACCATGATAATAAAATTGCCTATGGTTGTATATCTGAAAGATTAGATAAAGAGGCATTTACCTACTGGTGCGATAAAATGCAATTCAAACCTATTAGCTTTAAAGCAGTGGATGATAAAGCTCAACCCATTTATCATACCAATGTAATGATGTGCATGGGCAATCAATTTGTTGTGATTTGTTTAGACAGTATTCCTAATGAACTAGAAAAGCAAATTTTGCTTGAAAGTTTTTTACAAACCAAGAAAGAAGTCATTACTATTAGCGAGGATCAACTGAATCATTTTGCAGGCAATATGTTGCAAGTATTCGATATGAATGAAAAACCTCATTTAATCATGTCGGAACAAGCCCATACATCCTTGCAACCTGCTCAGGTAAAAAGCTTAGAAAAATACAACCAGCTTCTTCCCATCTCTATCCCCACTATTGAAGCCTTAGGGGGTGGAAGCACAAGATGTATGATGGCTGAAATCTATTTAAGGCCCGCCTAATTTAAATTAGGCGCTATAATGATTTGATTGAATATACTTTAGAAGGTTTTTATCCCTTAATAATAACAGACGTTAGCATAACAAATCTGTTCATAAAATCAATGGTGAATTGCTTTCAATTGTTTAATTTTGGGGCTCCGTTCTTTTGGTAACCAATTGGTTTACGATTGTAAATCAACCCATTAAATGACAAATTGAACCAATATGTCTACAAAAAAAGTACATAAAATTGCAGTTTTAACATCTGGAGGTGACGCCCCTGGTATGAATGCCGCCATTAGAGCTGTTGTTAGAACCGGATTATACCATGGTTTAGAGGTTTTTGGGGTGACTAGAGGTTACAATGGAATGATTGATGATGATATTTTTCAAATGGATTCAAAATCTGTTGCCAATATCATTCAAAGAGGTGGGACAATTTTAAAAACAGCAAGAAGCAAAGATTTCTTTGAAGTTGAAGGACGTAAAATCGCTTACGAAAATCTTAAGAAAAGAGGTATCGATGGCATCGTTGTCATTGGTGGAGACGGAAGTTTCAAAGGTGCACAAAAATTTAGCAATGAATTCGATATCCCTTGCATTGGAATACCAGGAACAATTGACAAAGATATTGCAGGGAGTGATTTTACCATTGGTTTTGACACTGCAGTCAACACAGCTGTAGAAGCGATTGACAAAATCAGAGATACCGCAGATGCACATGATCGATTATTTGTGGTAGAAGTAATGGGACGTGACGCAGGGTATATTGCTTTGCATAGTGGCATTGCCACTGGTGCCGAAAATATATTGATCCCAGAATCAAAAACAGATATGATCGCTTTGGTTGCTAATTTAACCGAAAAAGAAAAGCGAAGAAAATTAGTGAACCTTATTGTAGTGGCCGAAGGAGATGAGTTTGGCGGCGGAAATCAAGTGGGTGATTATTTAAAATCTAAACTACCAAATGCAGATATCCGTGTTTGTATTTTAGGACATATTCAAAGAGGAGGCGCACCAACCTGTTTAGATCGTTTGATTGCTAGCAGAATGGGCTACCATGCTGTTGAATGTTTATTGAATGGCACGCACAATGTCATGGTAGGTATTGCAGACAATAAAATGAAATACACCCCTTTAGACAACGCTGTAAAAGCAAAGCAAAAAATTTCAGAAGAGTGGTTAAAGATTGTAAAAATCTTAGCTAGTTAACATTTAAAAAACAACCCCAACTATCACAATGAGCACACCTACTTACAAACAGACACACCATAAAACAAAAATCGTTGCAACAGTTGGTCCTGCTTGTGAAACCTATGACCAATTAAAAAATTTAGTGATCGCAGGTGTGAACGTTTTTAGATTAAATTTTTCTCATGGGACGCATGAAGACAAAAAGAAAATCATTGATCATATTAGAGGCATCAATAAAGAATTAAATTGTACAGTAGCTATCTTAGGTGACTTGCAAGGTCCTAAATTAAGAGTAGGTGAAATTGAAAACAATCGTTTAGAAGTAAAAGAAGGCGATATCCTAACATTCACCAATACAAAATGTATTGGTACCCTTGAAAAAATATATGTATCCTACCCTAACCTTGCAGGAGATGTAGTTGTCGGAAATACCATCATGATTGATGATGGAAAGATTGAAGTGTTAGTGCACAGTGTAGAAACGAATGGTGACGTAAAAGTAAAAGTAACCTTGGGAGGTATCATATCTTCTAAAAAGGGAATCAACTTACCTGATACAAAAATTTCTTTACCAGCATTAACTGAGAAAGATTTAGAAGACGCCGCTTTCATTATCAAAGAACAATTAGACTGGGTTGCGTTGAGTTTTGTAAAGCGTGTGGCTGATATAGAAATGTTAAGAGCGATTTTGAACAAACATCAAAGCAACGCTAAAATTATTGCGAAAATCGAAATGCCAGAGGCCTTAACGAATATCCGTGATATCATTATTGCAAGTGATGCCATTATGATTGCTCGTGGTGATTTAGGAGTAGAATTACCAGTAGAGAAAATTCCTTTGATCCAAAAAGAATTGATTAGAAAATGTATTCATAGAGCGAAGCCTGTGATTGTGGCAACTCAAATGATGGAATCTATGATTGACAGAGTGAAACCAAACCGTTCAGAAATTACAGACGTTGCCAATGCGGTGATTGAAGGTGCTGATGCGGTGATGTTAAGTGGTGAGACTGCAACAGGTCAATTCCCAGTACTCGTGATTGAAACCATGCGTAAGATTATCACCGAAGTAGAAGAAAATGGATACAAATACAACCGTTCAGAAGATTTAAAACCACAGCCCCACTCTCCTTCCTTCTTGAGTGATGCGGTTTGTTATAATGCATCTAAATTATCGGAGGATAGCAATGCAAATGCATTAGTAGGTATGACACAAAGTGGTTATACTGCATTTATGTTAAGCAGTTTCCGTCCTCAATCACCACTATTTATCTTCACAAAGCAACAAAGCCTTGTGAACCAATTGTCATTGAGCTGGGGGGTGAAGGCTTTCTACTATAATAAGGAAGAAAGTTTGGATGAAATCATTAAAGATCAAATCCAAGTGTTGAAAGCGCAAGGATTTGTGCATACAGGTGATGTAGTGATCAATACAGGCAGTACCCCAATTCAATTACACTTACCAACTAATATCATTAAAATCAATAAAGTTGATTAAAATTTAGGCCTCATTATTGAGGCCTTTTTTATAACTTTAATATTCAAATTTACAACTCATAATTATGCTTGAATCATTTGAGAAAATTCCAGTCAAAATTTACAAAGATGTAGCCACTGGCTCCAATGCAGTTGCTGCTCAAATAGCTAAATTAATTAAAGAAAAAAAAGCACAAGGCCTCCCATGTGTTTTGGGTATGGCGACCGGCGCTACCCCTGTTTTATTGTATAAAGAATTAGTACGATTGCATAAGGAAGAAGGACTAAGTTTTAAGAATGTCATTACTGTGAATTTGGATGAATACTACCCTATTCCAAGAGATGCCTATCAAAGTTATTGGAGTTTCATGCATCGTCATTTATTCAATCATATAGATATTGATCCAAAAAATATTCAATTACCAAGTTCAGAATGGATTGAAGAAGAATTAAAAGAAAAATGTGTCGCCTACGAACAAACCATCGAAAAATTAGGCGGGATAGATTTACAAATTTT
>CAXNMZ010000143.1:0-3886 GCA_964203125.1 Chitinophagales bacterium
TCTAATTCACCAATATAGCTTTGTAAATACTTTTTTTGATCTGCCGAAATAGCGTCATATTTTGGATATTCATACATAAAATAAGTCTCTGCCCCTTTTTTGATACCAAAGGGAGAATAGGTGATTTTATTATAGAATGGATCATAGAGTGATCTAAAACCTAATAAAGGCGTATACAATGCATCTGCATCCCAGCCAACAATATCATTATCACCTGCTGATTTATCAATTTTTATGATATACCCTCCGGTCACTGCAGTTCCAGTATTGTCTGTGCTAGACATTTTTGTAATATTCACTCTACTTTTATCTCTTTTTATCTTTTCCATCAAAACATATAATCCAAGGTATGCCCCATCAATATACAAATGAATATATTTTGTTCTTGTCGCATACATCCCAATTTGATTAGACAAATCATAAATCAAGGTGTTTCTAATAAGTGCTTTATCATTAGCGGGTGCGTATAAAATGAAATCTGATTGTTTTGGGAAATCCATAATTGCACTATCAGTATCTTGATCCAACTTATCTCTTAATTCAAATCCATATGATTTTTGGTCAAATAATCTAAACGAAGTAGAACCTCTATATTCTATCCCTATATTTGATCTAAAAACAATCGTGTCTCCAATTTGTATTTGTATAATTGACTGCACTTTTGGTTCATTTACAATCGTATTTCCTTTTGTACTTATATAAGCAGTTGGAACCTTATTAGTGTAGTTGGTAATTGTAGACCAAAATGCTTGTTTAGGAAATGTATCTAATCTTTGATTGATAGTTGGTGCTTCAACGATGATGGCCGCTTTTTTTTGGCAAGATACGAGTGCTACAAAAGCAGTGATGAATAAAACTTGTCTCGCCATAGAATAATAATGTATAACCTAAATTACAGCATTATAATGAATTGTTGCCTATGGAATCTTTTTCTTCAACAAAATCACTCCAATTAAAGCATTATTATTAAATTTAATTCCAAATAAATACAGCATATGAAAAAGATTCTATTCCTATTCACACTCGTCCTAACCACCCAGTCCCTATTTGCTCAAAAGGACGCAGACCAGATCCTTGGCACATGGCTTACAGGCACTGGCACTGCAAGAGTAGAGATCTATAAAAACGCCAATAATTTTCAAGGTAAAATTGTTTGGTTAAGCGAGCCTATTGACCCTGCAACCAATAAGCCAAAAACAGACACCAAGCATCCAAATAGCACACTACATAGCAGACCTTTAATGGGTTTAATCAACCTATGGGGATTTACTTACAATGATGGCGAAGGCAATTGGGAAAAGGGTCATATTTACGATCCAAAATCAGGTAAAGAATACAAATGCACAATCACTGCTAAGGATAAAAATACCTTAAACGTGAGAGGCTATATTGGCATTAGTTTGATTGGCAGAACAGATGTTTGGACTCGAGTAAAATAGCTTGTAATTAAAACCTATTTACAATATTGGGCAATCTGAGCATCCACCCCTGGATATTTTTTTGCTTTTGCTGCTTGTAAAGCACTACATCCTGCTGCATTATTACCAGTGGCTACATAGGACATCGCTTTAAAGAATTCAGACTTGCCGGTATTGGCAGATGGCAAATCAATGGCTCGATTAAAATACTGAATGGCTTTTTCGTATGACTTAGCGGTGTAATAGCAAATACCCATATTTTCAAAATGCGTATAATTACCGGGATCTACCGCACTCGCTTGTAAGTAATAATTTGCAGCTACAGTATACTTGCCTTTCTGAAAAGCTTGTGCACCTAATGCAGCATAATTTGGCAGACTACCAGTGGAAATTGCATTGCCGTATAACAATGATTTTGTGTTTACAAATATTGCACTATCGGCTGGGAATTTTGAAATAGCCGTATCTAATAAAGCCCTAGTTTCTGCTATAGGGGTTTGATTGATTTCAATTAAGCCTAGAATGTATTGATTCCATCCTTCGCCACTATTTCTGTATTTGATATAGGTTTTAAAGGCTTTGGTTGCTTCTGCTGTGTCTTTCATTTTAGCAGATGCAAAAATCATATTCTTATAATAGCTTGTTGCTCTTGGCCAATTGTAAAATGCTTTTTTTGCATAATAAAAAGTACTATCAAATTTGCCTTGGGTCGAAAAAATAGCCGTCCTGATAAAATCATTATAATGCAAGTATGGATTCACGTTTTCACTTTCATTTAATAAACGCATGGCTTCGTCATTCATCTTATCTCTTAAATAATACCTGGCAACCAATGCTTTAATTGGCAGTGTAGAGGTAGATAAATTAGGTATTTCAGGGAATGCATCCTTCACGTCGTCCAATGCCATTTTTGGATCTTCATTGATCTCTCCCATGACGTACTTCTGTACTTTCAGGGATGTATAGGTTTGGTAATTCACGTAAATAGCGCCTACAATCAATAACATTGGGATCAACAATAACAAGGAACCTTTGAAATTTAGCTGTTTATTATTGTTTGAGTTTGTGAAATAAATAGGTAAAAATAACAAGGCGGCAGACAAAGCAAACATCGTCTGCATGGAAGTTCTTTCGGCAGGGAAATTAAAAAAGGCATCTACAAAATAACATGCAATGGCCATGAGTGCAATTGCAGTCATTAATTTATGGTCATTGTCTTTTGATTTTCTCCAAAATTGCAATACATTATAGCCAAGCAACACAAATAAAGCTGCAAAGCTTAACCCACCTATCATTCCAAGATCAGCAAACATTTCGATATAATCATTATGACAATGATAAGGCACGAATAAATCGTTGGTATACTCTTTTTCATAAGGGATGGACGCTAATTTCCAATTACCATACCCGGCACCAGTAAAAGGATGTTTAGAAGCATAATCAATCGCTGCTTTCCATAATTTTATCCTACTTTGTTGTTCACTTGCTACATTGATATCTCCTACTCTTTTTGTAATAGAACCGTAACCTCCCTGAAACCCTTGTAGATCCACCGCTTTCGTCAACATCCCATTGGCTGCAAAAAATGCAAATACTAAAGGGAGGATAAAGTAAGCAAGTTTGCTTCCAATTACTTTGACGCCCTCTTTCTTATTCAATAAAGTAATGGCTACACTAAACATTACAAATAAGACTCCTAAGCCCACATAGGTTGACCTTGTGTTTAAAATAAACAAGGCCATGATTCCTAGGAATAAAGTAATCAAGCCCGCAATTTTTCCAATTAATTGATTATGTACAATCACAAAAAGTAAGAATGGAAATTTGATCAACAAGCTAGCTGCCATCACGTTCTTATTCCCGTTTTTACCTGTTAAGCTAATAATATTTTGATCCAAATTCATGTCTACCATATTCTTGGAGAATCCTGTGATCACATACATGGCATCAAAAAACAGTACCCCTCCTACTAAAATGGCCACTACATTAAACAGCGTTGTTAGTTCTTTTTTATAAAATAAGATGGATAAGTTCACAAAAATTAAATACGTGCTCACCAACCTCGCCAAACAAACCAAGGTCTCTATGGCGTTCATGGAATAAGTAAGAGAAAGCAATGCCCAAAAAACTAAAAAACTATATACAATTGTGAATTTTAATTGTAAGACTGCTTGTATCGCTGCTTTATACTGTTGCTTGTTTAAAAGAATATAACCGAGTATTGCAAAATCCAATAAACTAACATACAACCACTGGGCACCCATGACATCCGCTCCCCCAAAATCAGGAATAAAATGGACCAATAAATATAATAAGGCGCAAAATCCAGCACCCCATGTGTTTTTTGCTACCTGACTCATAAGTTCTTATTCTTAAGCATAAAGATACTACAATAGTACAAAAAAACCGTCCAAGTACTAAGTACAAGGACGGTCATTAAAAGGGGATAAAAAAGGGGGGCTACTTTG
>CAXNMZ010000144.1:0-3867 GCA_964203125.1 Chitinophagales bacterium
AGGTTTCAATGCAATTATGGATGGTCAAGTAGACGAGTATCCAGAAGCAGCATTCAACTTAGTGGGTACCTTAGAAGATGCAATTGAGAAAGGTAAGAAAATGATGGCTCAAGCATAATTAATTAAAATTCCATTCATGTTATTAGAAATATTAACACCAGAGAAGAAGTTATTTAGTGGAAATGTACAAGGAGTGCAATTACCTGGTGTAGATGGTTTATTTGAGATCTTAGACAAGCATGCCCCATTAGTGAGTGCATTAGGAATCGGCAATGTAAAAGTCTTACAAAAAGGCGCTGCATCTGAGACCTATGCCATACAAGGCGGATTTGTAGAAGTCATTAATAATAAAGCCACCGTGTTAGTAGAAGGCGTTTTATAAGTGGCCTCATAATAACAAAAAATTATCAACTATCTGAATCCCTCTCGAACTATCGAGAGGGATTTTTTTATATATTCACGTAGGCAAATTTTACAAGATTGTAATGGATCAATTATGAAAAAAACATTTCCTTTTTTATTTACATTAATTGGATTATCCATCCTCGGGATTTTGTTTATTCAAATTACTTGGCTACAAGGTTTATTTTTATTACAAAAAAATCAATTGATTGAAAAAGTAAATCAGGCAGGTGTCGTTGTATCTGCTGATTTAGGAAAAAAATTAAATGGAGGCTTGGCATTTCATTTTCCTAAAAAATCTTTGAGTTTATCAGGTAGTGGTCATTCCCATAGTTTCGAAGAAGCTACTTTGTCGGATATGTATAGCACACAGGATCTGGATAAAAGATTAAAAGCCGCATTGGTCAAATATGGTTTGCAAGACTTGTCTTATGAATTTGCTTTACAAGACAAAAATGGCAATATAGAAATAAAAAGTAAACAATTTGAAGACGTATTTTTGGACGAATTAAACACAGTACAAACCAGGGTATCTATTATTCCGCAAGAGATATTAGAAACAACTGGTCCTTTCGAAACCTTGATCATTATAGTGCCTAATGTAAATGCCTATTTATTTAAAAATTTACAATGGGTTGTCTTTGGCGCTGCACTATTTATCATCATTGTATTAGCTGCATTTTTTATTACAATTAGGTCATTGATAAAACAAAGAAAACTAAGTGAAATCAAAAGTGATTTTATCAATAATATGACCCATGAGCTCAAGACGCCATTGGCAACTATTTCACTTGCTGTGGACGCGCTTAAGTCCACTAAAGTGCAGTCGGATTCGGCATCTGTAGACTATTTTAGCTCCATCATCAAAGAGGAAAACATCCGCATGAATAAGCATGTAGAAACTATTTTACAAGCTGCTCAGTTAGAGAAAAAAGAAAATGAGATCAATAGACAATTAGTCAATATGGATGACCTCATTCAAGGGGTCATTGAAAGTTTTAAATTACAATTAGAAGCAAAGCCTTCTGCGGTACACACTCAATTCGAAGCGATGCCTTCTGAAATTTGGATTGATGAAGAATATTTTTTACATGTCTTATCTAATTTAATGGATAACGCAATCAAATACGCTAAGTCCGAAATTGATATTACCATTAAAACAAAAACTGTATCCAATAAAATGGTCATTACGATTGAGGATAAAGGCATTGGAATGAGTCCCGATACAGTGAAACATATTTTTGAAAAGTTCTATCGTGCACACGCAGGGAATATCCACAATGTAAAAGGATTTGGATTGGGTATGAGTTATGTTAAATGTGTCATTGACATGCACAAAGGAGCCATACAAGTATCAAGTGAGCTAGAAAAAGGTACGAAGGTCGAAATTAGCCTACCGATGATTGAACCAAAATAAACAGCCGTCCCCATAACTAAGAAATCGATACTGATTTGCTAATGCATGTTGATAAACTGTTTTCCATTCATCACCAGCAATGGCAGCAATGATTAGCAAGAGCGTAGACTTGGGCTGATGAAAATTCGTAATCAATCCTTTACAAACTTTAAATTGATATCCAGGTTTCACCATCAATTGTGTGGTTGCAATAAGCGTATTTAATTTTTTCTGAATCATCCAATCTTTTAAAAATAGCATCGCTTCCTGCACAGTCAGATGCTTCGCCTCTAAAGTATACGCATCCCATTGCAATAAGTTTATTTCGTTGGTATCTATTTCGGGATGTTGCTTTATTTTAATGGCCAACCAATACAAAGATTCCAAAGTTCTAAGTGAAGTCGTTCCAACTGCAATGATCTTGTTGGATGAAGTGGCTAAGTATTCAATAGTTTGTAAGTCTACGTCAATAAATTCTGCATGCATTAAGTGGTCATGAAAGTCGTCTACTTTAACTGGCATAAATGTGCCTGCCCCAACATGCAATGTGATAAATTTATTTTCAATGCCTTTTGCAGACAATGCTTTAAATACATGCGCATCAAAGTGTAAGCCAGCAGTAGGCGCTGCCACAGAGCCTTCTGTAGTTGCATAGGTTGTTTGATAGCGATCCTTATCCGTTTCATTGGCTGCTCTTTGAATATAAGGAGGCAAAGGAATTTGTCCAACGAGTGCAATGATTTCAGAAAAAACAATGGCAGGATGATCCCAAGAAAATTCAATAACAAAATGTCCATCTTCTTGAGCTATTTTATTTGCAAATAACTGGATGATTGTATTATTATAGATCAATTCTTTTTGTAACAATGGTGTTTTCCATTTTTTAGCACCGCCCACCAAACATTTCCATTGTACTTTGTTGGTGGCTTGCATTGCTAATTGAACGGGTGTAAATGCAGCTGTTGGCTCTAAGCAAAAAATTTCTATTTTATGTTGTCTGCTATTTGTAGACGAATTAGGATCAATCATCTTTTCAGCATCCATAGAGGGCATGTGCTTCGAATCATTCAGGCCATTTGACTTATCAAATAAAATTCTTGCTGCAATGACCTTACTATTGTTAAAGAATAAACTATGTCCATTAGGAATGTAATCGGCAATATCCTTGTATAGCCCTTCGGCTATAATTGTTTGATCCCAGACTAAAATTTTACTATCTGATCTTATTGCCGCTGGGGTATAGGCAATGCGCTCATCAGGTAAATCGTAATCAAAATCGGCCATTTTCATGGCGTAAAAATAACTAAACCCATTCAAATCCCATGATTTAGGTGGATTCACAGCTTATAAACCCCTAAAAATGGGTTATCCACAGCTCTTAACACTCCTAAATTTCGAAAATGGGTCAAAATCTCCTGAAATTCAATCACAGTATACGTATTAGCTCGGTTTATTTCTTGTGGAAAACTAGAAGGGTCTGTTTGGCCTATAAAAGTGGTAAAAAGTGTTATTTTGTGTGAACAAGTGGTAAAATAAAGTTCAAATTATTAACAAATGACAGGTTTTCACGGAGAATATCAATCAACTATCGACGCAAAAGGGCGTTTCCTAGTTCCAGGCAGCTTGAAAAAGCAACTGGCAGAAGGGGAGACGCGTTTTATCGTTAGTAGAGGATTTGAAAAGTGCTTGACACTTTACCCGTTGAAAAGCTGGCAGGCGATTTTGGACAGAATTAGCCAATTGAATGACTTTGATCCCAAAGTGAGACAATTCCGTCGTCAGTTCTTGGGTGGCGCAACCGAAGTTGAGTTGGATGGTGCAGGTCGTTTATTACTGCCTCCAACTTTAAGAGAGTTTGCATTACCAGGAAAAGAAATTGTATTAGCGGCAGCATTGGATCGTTTTGAAATTTGGGATGCGAGTACTTATAAACAGCTCTTTGAGGATTTCTCTGCAGATGCATTTAGCAATCTAGCGCAGGAAGTAATGGCAGGTATTAAAAATCAAGATTAAGGAAGATGACCAACCCTACATCCAACTTAAACACAGATTACCATATACCTGTTTTA
>CAXNMZ010000145.1:0-3770 GCA_964203125.1 Chitinophagales bacterium
GGCACAACTCTTGCAACACCTCTGTCTTTAGTAAGTGAACTTCTACCAATTACGGTTAAGTATCTTTCGGTCGCATTAAAGATGTCACCACCCATTTTAACATCCCATAAGAAAGAGATTCTTAAATCTTTATAGGTGATATTGTTTAACCAACCTAAAGTAAAGTCTGGGTTACGATCACCTCTCACTTTAAAGTTAGCGTCAATCAATGGTAAACCCGAAGTTGGATTGATTAAGATTTGACCAGCATTGTTTCTTAAATAACCATGAGATGTAATGGTTGTTGTTGGACCACCATTGGCCAAACCACCTCTTGCATTACCATATACCCATGTATCAGAAATATAAAATTCAGGAACGTTAGGAGGTAATGAAGTTACCTTGTTACGCATTCTATTAAAGTTAAAGCGCGTATTCCAAGAAAAATTCTTCTTGTTAACTACTAAGTAATCTAATACTACTTCAAGACCTGTATTTTCGTTTGATCCTACGTTCAATGTATTTAAAACGAAACCAGTACCATAACTCGCTCTAAAGTTTTCAGCAATCAAGTCTGTGTTTTCGGTTTTATAATACGTTGCTTCTGTACTTAATCTACCATTTAAAAACTTCATTTCAGTACCAAATTCCATTGTCTTTTGACGCTCTGGCGTTAAGTAAGGATTTGCGTTGGTGAAATCATAATAATATCCAGCACCACTTCCAGTATTAAAGTTTAAGATAGATTGGTTGGCATAAGGCGCACTAGAACGAGCCGTGCTTGCTATGGATCCTCTTAACTTCCAGTAGCTAGCTACTTCCTTTACAATTGGGAAGATGTCTGACATAATCACACTCACACTTCCTGCAGGGTAATTATATGCTCTGCTTGAAACGGGGAAGATAGAAGACTCTTCGAAACGGTGAGAATAAGTCAAGAATACTTTATTATCATAGTTCACAGCAGCTTCACCAAAATAAGCTGCCTGACGATTGATATTATAGTTTGGTCGACCAAAACGATTCATATTGCTATTTCGAATTCTTGAAGCAACTGCAGTATTTCCACTATCTGTTCTGTTGCCGTCTGTTAAGTTATTACCAAAAATTGAAGTGGTTTGTGTTTCATAATCCTGCCACATATTACCTATCATCAATCTTGTGTTGATTTTGCCAAAGCTTTTCTTAGCTGTTGCAGTCACTGTATGGTTGTAACCATAATAATTACGATAATAATTTTCTAAAGCACCTTTTTGTGCGCGGCTTAAGAAGTTAGATGCAGAATCCCACTTTGTATAACCATTTTGTTGGTAGGTATCATAACCAACTCTACCGTTGATTGTTAACCATTTTGTTGGCGTATAATTTACAGAAAGTGTTGCTACCGTTCTTGTTAATTCGTCACGGCTTCTGTTTTTATACAAGTTAAAATAAGGATTGTCCAACTCCGCATTTGGATCTCCTGAAAACAATCCTTTTTTAGTGCCATTTGGATTTAACCAGTCACTTGCATCGTTGTCAACTGGCCAAGATAATAAACTTAAAACATATCCTTTTACTCCTCTTAAAGGCTTGTCGTTAGAGCTCTTTATATAACTTAAGCTTGGAGAAATTTCTAATGTTTTACCAATTTTATGATTCGTTACAATTCTGAAATTGTATTTTCTAAAATTATTAGTTGGCACAGGAGAATTTTCATCTACATAAGAACCTGACATACGAACTGAATTATTTCCTTTGCCATATTCTGCAGACAGATTATGGTTGTTAGAAAAACTAGTTTGGAAAAAATCATGTAAGTTGTCATATCTAGTTGAATTTTTATCTCCTTTTACTTCCCAAGGTAATCTTGGTCCAAAATAAGAAAATATATTTTGTGCAACACCATTGTTTCCCGCATCATAGTCTGACATGATTTCTGGATACCTAGTATAGGTCGATAATCTAAAACTATTGTCATAGCTCACTTTTACTTTACCATCGCTATCACCACCTTTTTTAGTCGTGATGACGATTGCTCCTGAACTTGCTTGGCTACCATAAAGCGCAGTCGCTTCTGGACCTTTCAATACCGTTACGTTTTCAATATCATTAGGGTTCAAATCGGCAATACGATTGGTATAGTCATTTGATCTATTTTCAGTTGATACGTTGGCACTAGTTGGCTTTACAGCTAAACCTGTGTTTCTATTGTTTTCATTTACAGAAGAGTTATCAATGATCACCCCATCAATAATGAATAAAGGAGAGTTATCTAAAGACAAAGAGTTAAAACCTCTTAATACAATTTGATTACTTGCACCAGCCAATCCACTTGTAGGATTGATGGTTAAACCTGCGATACGTCCTTGTAGTCCATTTACAAAGTTGTTACGTTGTGTTTCGGCAAGTTCGCTTCCTTTTACTTTTTGAACAGAGTAACCTAATTCTTTAGGATTACGCTTGATATCCATTGCAGTCACAACCACTTCATCTAAAGTGTTGTCTTTTGGAGCAAGACGAACTTCAATTGAAGTAGCATTGCCCACTCTTACATCCTTGGACTCGAATCCAACCAATGAAAAAGTTAAAACTTGATTGTTGGCTACAGAAATAGAAAAAGCACCTGCATTATCGGTACTCGTTGCTACTTTTGATCCTTTAACAAGGACGGAAACATTGGATAAAGGTGCTTTGTCGTATCCGACAACCTTTCCAGTTACCAATTTTTGTTGTGCGTTTGCTATTGAGATACTTGTAAAAAGTACCAGCAACAAACTCCATAAACCTTTGGTTTGCATAAATTAAAATCTTTGGTGAATAATAAACTCAGGTATGACCCTTTTGTTAACGTTAAGTTAACGATAATTAGTATTCAAATTGAAAATATTTTATAAAAAATAATAGGATTTTAATGTGTTATAAACCAAGGCATAGCGTTCTATAAAGAAACATTTATACCTCAATTGTCGCGCTTCGATCAAAACCTGTTCCTTCCTTCAATTTTACATACCCCAATTGGTTGGTGTAAAGGATAGTTTGACCTATCAAAAAGGGGGGAATATTGACATGATGATGTCCATAAATCCAGGCATTTTGGGCCATTTTTTGCATAAAATCGTCCAAATTTGAGGCAAAACAGGCATTTATTGGGTCATTTTGGTGTTTTTTGGGATAATTCAAAAAGCTGGGTAAATGGTGGGTAATGACCAATTTTCGAGCGGTTTTTGATGCCAGGGCAGGTGCTAAAAAATCAAGGGCATCTTGGTGCAGCTGATTGTATGCCTGGGGCATAAATTTGCCTCCATTCCATTGAATCTGGTTAAAATCCTGCACTCTTTTGGTTACAATTTCATTTAAATGAGGTGGGATATTCGACCATAAAGTCGAAAAAATGAGTTCAATAGGACCGGCAGGGTCTGCAATCTCCTTAACTATATTATTGAGCAGTAGTATATTAGGTCTAATTGATTCCTCAAAACTTACTGGCATGGTCGACAAGTCGGATCCATAAAATTCATGGTTACCCGGTAGCCAATAGGTCATTTTAAAGTGGTCGGATAGGAAATTCAAAAAATCTTGATGTTGCTCCAAATCGCAAATTGGCAAGATATCGCCAGCCAATATTAAAATTTCTGCAGCAGGTAAAAGTGGTTTTTTAAAAATTGCTTTTTTATTTTGCGCAAATTCTAAGTGTAAATCGGATGCGTACTGAAAATTCATGAGGCTAAAACTAAACAAAGTAATTATCTTGCCCCCACAAAATATACAATATGAAAGAACAAAATTTTAACAATCACGCGCAAATGGTT
>CAXNMZ010000146.1:0-3729 GCA_964203125.1 Chitinophagales bacterium
TTGAAGTATTCAAGCATCAATACCAAGAAATAGACCTTTCTATCATCGCTTCATCCATTTATTGATTGTATCTTTGCGGACTGAACTATGAACGAGCAATCATTGTTTGATCGGTATGATGCATCCCCCCTACTAAAAAAAATAGTAGACGGGATTGCTATGTCCAATTCGGCCAATACCCCATTTCAGGCGCACTTACAAAACCTGAACGGCTCCTCCCCAGTATTTATTTTAAAGCATATTTTCACGCATCCTCAAACTGCAACTTACAATCATGTGGTTGTCTTAAATGATGCAGAGGAAGCGGCTTATTTTTATAATTCTATAGAAAGTATTACAGGCGCGATGGACTTATTTTATTTTCCCTCTTCTTTTAAAACCAGTCAAAATTTTAGTTTGTTGAATCCTTCGCATGTGATGTTGAGAACGGAGGCGTTGACTAAATTATCGATGGGGGGTAATAAGAAAATTGTGGTGACTTATCCGGAGGCATTCTTTGAAAAAGTGATCATGCCCAAAACCTTACAAGACAATATCATTCAAATAAAGACAAATGATACACTTGGGCTAGATGCCTTGATGGAAAGGCTTATTCAGTATGGTTTTGAGCGAACTGATTTTGTGTATGAGCCAGGTCAATTTGCGTTAAGAGGAGGGATTTTTGATATCTATTCATTTGGCAATGAAAAGCCGTATCGCGTAGAATTATTTGGGGAGGAAGTGGATAGCATTCGTTTATTTGATCCTGCCACGCAATTGAGTGAACGAAAGTTATTGCAGGTGAATATCATCCCCAATGTAACCACACAGTTTGAGGATACGATCAAAATTCCATTCATGGAATTTGTTGCAGAAAATACAGTTGTGTGGTTAAAGGATTGGACTTTAATTGAGCAAAAAGGACTTGATCAAATAGAAGCATTGGAGGCGTTTTTATTGCATGCGCCAAAAATTCAACTCATAGATGATTCAGATGCACACAAGAAAAACACAGACAAAGATGATTTTGTTCCTGTCGATGCGGTTGTTCACCAAATATTAATAAGACCCATCATTGAATGGGGGTTTCATGCCAATTTAACCAAGCAAAAAATAGCTTTTAGCACACAGGTACAACCAAGTTTCAATAGGCAGTTTCAATATTTAATTGCCAATTTGCAAGAATTTGAAAAGAAAGGGTATGACCTGTTTTTATTTGCGGAACAAGCCAAGCAATTAGAACGTTTGCATGCTATTTTCACCGATTTAAAAACGGATATTCAGTTTACCCCAATCGTTAAAAATATTCACGAAGGTTTTATTGACCATGATCATAAAATGGTTTGTTATACAGACCATCAAATTTTTCAGCGATACCATAAATACAAAGTCAAGCAAGCGTATAGTAAAAACAAAGCCATCACATTGCGTACTTTGAGTGACTTGCATCCGGGCGACTATGTGACGCACATAGATCATGGCGTAGGTGTGTATAGTGGATTGCAGAAGATCGAAGTGAGTGGCATGATGCAGGAAGCGATCAGAATTATTTATAAGGATAGCGATATTTTATATGTCAATATCAACTCGCTTCATAAGGTATCCAAGTATACGGGTAAGGAAGGGACGCCACCAAAAGTGAATAAATTAGGATCCGATGCTTGGGTAAAATTAAAAGATAAGACCAAGGCAAAAGTAAAAGCCATTGCTTTTGATTTAATTAAATTATACGCGCAAAGAAAAGCGCAAACTGGATTTGCATTTACGCCTGACAATTACATGATGCATGAATTAGAAGCGTCCTTTATTTATGAAGACACCATTGATCAAGCGAAAGCAATAGCGGATGTAAAAAAAGACATGGAAGCGCCAGCCCCAATGGATCGGCTGGTATGTGGGGATGTTGGTTTTGGTAAAACCGAAGTCGCGATTCGTGCAGCATTTAAAGCAGCCATTGATGGAAAGCAGGTGGCAGTGTTGGTACCTACCACTATTTTAGCGTTCCAACATTTTAAAACTTTTAAAGAAAGACTCAAAGAGTTTCCTGTAGAAATTGATTTCTTAAACCGATTTAAATCTGCAGCACAGAAAAAGGAAACCATTGCCAAAGTGAAGGAAGGTAAGATTGACATTCTAATAGGGACACATGGCATTTTAGGTAAAGAAGTGCATTTTAAAGACCTTGGTTTAATGGTGATTGATGAAGAACAAAAATTTGGTGTAGGACATAAAGAAAAATTAAAAACTTTAAGAACCAATGTAGATTGCTTGACTTTGACTGCCACACCTATTCCAAGAACACTGCATTTTAGTTTAATGGGTGCAAGGGATTTAAGCATTATCAACACGCCTCCAGCCAATAGACAACCTATTCATACCGAAGTGCAAGTGTTTCATGAGGATATCATTCGTGAATCAATTTACTTTGAAACAGAAAGAGGCGGACAGGTTTTTTTCATCCATAACAGAGTACAAGGATTGGCCGAAATGTGTGCGATGATCCAAAAGCTTTGCCCCGATTTAAGTATTGGATTTGCCCATGGACAATTAGAAGGACACCAACTCGAAGAAAAAATATTTGATTTTATAGAACGTAGGTATGATGTGTTGGTTTGTACCAATATTGTAGAGAGTGGTGTAGATATTCCAAATGTAAATACCATCATCATCAATAACGCCCACCAATTTGGACTGAGTGATTTACACCAATTAAGAGGCAGGGTAGGGCGCAGTAATAAAAAAGCATTTTGTTATTTATTAGCGCCACCAATGAGCACTTTGCCAGATGATTCACGCAAGCGTTTGCAAACTTTGGAACAGTTTAGTGAGTTGGGTTCTGGTTTTCAAATTGCCATGCGTGATTTGGATATTCGAGGCGCAGGTAATTTATTAGGTGGTGAACAAAGTGGGTTTATGGTGGAGATTGGATTTGAAATGTACCAAAAAATTTTAGCAGAAGCAGTGCGTGAATTAAAGCGTTCCGATTTCAAAGAATTATTTGTAGAGGAAATTAGTAAACAAGATGATTTTGTGCAAGACTGTGCGATTGATACCGACTTAGAGATCATGCTGCCAGATAATTATGTAGAAAGTATTGGAGAAAGGCTTTCATTGTATACCAGATTGGATCAATCAGAAGATGATGCAGCATTAGAGGCAATGAAAATTGAATTAATAGATCGTTTTGGGCCCATGCCTAAACAAGTTGCTTCCTTGTTTACCACCATTCAATCAAGACGCCTGGCGATTGCATTGGGTTTTGAAAAAATGACTTTGAAGGATGCAACTTTAAGGTGCTTCTTTATCAATCGACCAGATTCTCCTTATTATGAAAGCGCCATTTTTAAAGGCTTGTTAAGCTATACCCAAACTGCCATGAACAATGCGCATTTTAAGCAAGTAGGAAAAACCTTTATTTTAATTATTAAAGATATCAAGAGCATGGAGCATTGCTTTGCTACTTTGACAAAAATTCACCACGGCGTTGTGGGGGTAGGTGCATAAAAAAGCCCACTCCAAAGAGCAGGCTTTCAATTAGGTAGTAAGAAGGTCCTAGAAACCTTTTGTTGCTACTCCATCAGCGATTGCTTTTAAAGCATTTGTTTCGCTCATGATAGCTGCCATTTTATTTCCTTTACCATCGTGACCGCCAGCCATGTAACCGCCTTTTGCAGTTTTAGTGACAACAGCGTCCATCATTGGTACATTTTTTTCTTTTGTTTTCAAGCAGTATGCTTTGATCATTTTTGA
>CAXNMZ010000147.1:0-3693 GCA_964203125.1 Chitinophagales bacterium
AGTAATGTGGGTAATTGGCTTGTTTATTTTGGGAATCAAAAAATAAACGATAAGTGGAATATTCAATCTGATTTTCAGTATCGTGACTATCAATTTTTTGGACAAAGAAACCAATTGCTTGCAAGGGCAGGTCTTGGTTATAATTTAAAACCGCAAAATCATAACCTGCTCTTGGGGTATGCTTATATTGCCACAGATAGTTATGATGAATTTGATTTAAAAACAAGCACTAAAGTTGAAAACAGAATTTACCAACAGTATTTGTTTAAAAATAAGATTGGCTCAAATGCATTCACGCATCGATTCCGATTAGAAGAACGTTTTTTCCCAAATGAATTTGGTTTAAGAACAAGGTATTTTATTGCTTTACTCAAACCATTAGGGAATAAAAATTTTACCAGAAAAACGACTTACTTTTCGGCGTACAATGAGTTGTTTGTTGATATAAAAGAAGCAAAATTTGATCGAAACAGATTGTATGCAGGTTTAGGTATTGGTATTAATGAATCAATAAGAGTGGAGACTGGTTATATGATTCAGGCACAAAAAAATAGTACTAGAGGCCAGTTGCAATTCATCCTATATAATAACTTGCCTCTCAAAAAAAATAAAAAAGTATAATAAAATAATTAAAATGAAAACATTAACAAAAGAAATGCAATCAGCTATTACACCAGCACTTGCATTAGAAATATTAAAAGATGGAAATAAGAGATTTGTAAGCAATCTTAAAATAAATAGAAATCTTTTACAACAAGCCAATGAAACCTCAGACGTTCAACACCCATTTGCGGTTATCTTAAGTTGTATTGATAGTAGAACTTCTGCCGAATTAATTTTTGACCAAGGATTAGGAGATGTTTTTAGTGTAAGAATTGCTGGTAATGTAGTCAACGAAGATATTCTTGGAAGTATGGAATTTGGTTGTAAAGTGGCAGGTGCAAAAATTATTGTGGTATTAGGACATACAAAATGTGGTGCTATTAAAGGAGCTTGTGATAAGGTTGAATTAGGCAATTTAACAGGTTTGATCTCTAAGATTTTACCAGCGGTTGATCAAGAAATGTCAACACAAGAAAACAGAACTTCAAGCAATGCAAATTTTGTAGAAAATGTGGCTGAATTAAATGTTGGTTTATCTGTAAAAAACATTTTGATCAAAAGTCAAATTATAGCGGATATGGTGAAAAATGGTAAAATAGGGATAGTTGGTGGTGTACATGATATCAGTACTGGTCATGTGAAATTTTTTGAATAGCGTCTACTATTCAAAATGTGGAGAGCACACTAGCCCTATACAACAAGGACTTACGTTAAATTGTAGGTCCTTTTTGTTTTTGCATATCATTTTGCAATTGATTAACTTCATGTAACACAAAATCGTTTAAAAATGGCTAGTTGGGATATATTTGGTTATATAGGAACAATCATAATTTTGTATTCATTTGTTATTGAAAACATTTTCAAGCTACGCTTAATCAATTCTATTGGCTCAGTCTTTTGGATTATCTATGGATTTGGAATTGTAGCTTGGCCAACAGTCATTGTAAATAGCTGTATTTTATTGATACATATTATTTGGTTCATAAAACATAGAAAAGAGTGGCTTCGCTAATCCATGATCATAATTGCAGCTAACTGAGCTATTGAATCCCATAGATTTTGTAATCTTACATTTTCATTTTCGGAATGCTGGTTGTTATCATGATTAACCAGGCATAAATTAATGACTTTGGCATTGAGGTGTTTCTCAAAAAGGTACAGTGGCAAACTGCCTCCCGATGTAGGTTCTAAAATGAGTTGCTTATTAGTAGCGGATTGAACTGCTTTGATCACTTGTTGTGAAATTGGAAGATCTATTGGCGTTCTTTGTGCATTGTAACCTCCATTGACCATATTAAATGTCACAATTTTTGGAAATTTTAATCTTTCCTCATCAGTAGGTACGCGATCTAATACCAAGAATCCTTCTTCAATGATATGCTTTCTTAATAAATCAACTTGCTTTAAATAATCAGTTCCAAGTACCTGACGTAAATCAAGGGTCGCTTTAGATTCAGTCGTAATTACATTGCTTGCATTGTCTTCTACATCTGCGCATTTAATTCCATTGATATTGAGTGAAGGCCATTCAAAAGTTTCAAATAGTGTTTTGCCTCCTCCCTCTGGTTTGCTAATGCCTAATTCTTTTTTCATTTGTGCATCCACATTAGGAATTGCATTGAATGCTTGCTTCTCAGATGTTGTAAACGGAATCACATCATCATAGTATCCTTTGATCTTGACCTTGCCATCCTCGTCCTTCATACTTGCAAGTAATTTGGACATGATTAAACAAGGATTAGGTGCCCAATTGCCATAATGACCACTGTGAAGCGGACGCTTTGGTCCATATACAGTAAGATCCACATTCACATCTCCTCTTACTCCAAAATCTATCATAGGTAAACCTGATTGATGTACAGGACCATCGCCAATCAGCCATAAATCAGCCTTTAGTAAGTCTTTGTGTTTTTCCAATATTTCTGCAAGATGTAAAGAGCCAATCTCTTCCTCGCCCTCAAAGAAAAATTTTATATTATTATTTAGCTTTACGCCAGTTTTTACTAATGCATCGTATGCATTGATGATGGTCATCACTCCAGCTTTATCATCCGAGCTACTTCTGCAAGAGATTCTCCATTCTGGATTAAATGCCTGACCATTTGTTGGGAATGCAATAATTTTTCCAGACTTTTCAATGGATTGATCTAATAAAACAGGTTGATAAGGCTTAATACTTGGATGCCATTTTGCAGGACTCACGGGTTGTCCATCATAATGCGCATAAAAAATGATTGTTTGTGTTGCGCCGGGCACAATGACTTCGCCATACACAGCCTTTGGACTTCCTTTGGTGTTGGATTCTAATAATTTTGTTTGAATGCCCCTCTTTTTTAACATAGCTTCAATGAAAAAGGCATTCTTATCAATATTGACTTTATCCAACGCATAATTAGGAATGGATAAAAGACTAAAATATTCTTTTAAAATAGTGCTTTCATGTTGGGCACGATATTGATTTACTTTATCAATTGAATTTTGTGCGTCAGCCAATTGGAATGCAAATAATAGAATTATAAAAAGGGCATGTTTCATATCTTATGATTTAGTATCAAGTACTTTAAGTTTATCTTTAAAGTAAGAAGATGCAGGATAATATTTCAATGCCATATTCAATACTTTTCTTGCTTTCACTGAATCAGGATACCTGTCAGGCGAAGTAAGATAATGCACAAGAATTTCAAAGATATCTTGTGGTGGGTTCATTTTTAAACCAATTTTTGTCTCAATCTCTTTAAAATGAGACTCAATTAAGTCGGGGTCTTTCATGTAATCAAAATGACTTTTATGGTAGCCATCAAAAATAAACAGAAGGCCATTGTACCAACTTAACATAGGTATAGACGAATGATCAGTGTTGGGTATATAATCTACTTTGTACTGCAGATTTTTTGAATTGACTGCTCCCATAGCTTTGCCGATATTAAAAATAGCATTCGTATGAAATTGAAGACGTCCTCCATAACTAATTGAATCTATCACACTAACATAATACTTGCGCATCTTATCTGCAGGTAAGTTTTTTAGTAATGCTGGCGCCTCGTTGACATATTTTGCGCCATCCCACCATAAGCTTGGATCTATCGATAT
>CAXNMZ010000148.1:0-3650 GCA_964203125.1 Chitinophagales bacterium
AATCGTATTGAAGTACAGTTAGTTAGTAAAGAAGGATTGAATGTATATGGAGCACCATTTTTAGGTGAATACAGTATCTTCCAAGGTTTCAACGAATTCTGCGGATGGATGCATACGGTTACTTTATCTGATGCTAAAGATTTGTTTATAGAAAACATAAAATCAATCAATGGATCTTATGTTTATGAGTATGATAATAATTGGCTTCCTGTTGATTCTTCTACAATTACAATTAAATATAAAAATGAGGGTAAATTAGATAGTATATCTTTTATCACATACAAAACTTTACATGGACCTATTGTTGCTAAAAGAAATGATAAATGGATTGCTGCTAAGTCGATTAATGAGAATATTGAATTATTGAATGTTCATTGGAATATTACAAAAAGCAAAACATTTTCTGAATTTAAAAGTTGGTTAGATAAAAGAGTGATGACAGGTACCAATACTATTTATGCTGACAAAGCTGGTAATATTGGATATTGGCATGGGAATTTTGTTCCTATTAGAGCTGCTAAACTAGATTACACATTACCTGTTCCTGGAAATACATCTGCCACCAATTGGAAAGGAGTACATGCTTTAAATGATATTCCTAATTATGTTAATCCCAAAAATGGTTGGGTTCAAAATTGTAATTCAACGCCTTTATTCGGGAATGGTTTTTATGATACCATCATGGCGAAGAAGCCTTTTTATATGCTCCCAGATGGTCATACTCCAAGGGCGGTGAATGCAGTTAGACTTTTAACAAACATAAAAGATGCTACGATTGATACCATTATTACTAAAAGCCATAGCCCATTTTTAGCCAATGGTAATAAGTTAATTCCAACCTTAGTTAAATCTTATGACTTAAGCAGCAATTATGATCGATTAAAAGAACCAATTCAAATTTTACGTAATTGGGATTTTTTAGCCGATACTAATAGCATTGCAACCACCATATCAGTTTTATGGGTAGAGAAGGTCTTACAATATAATTTATCTAAGTTAAAACGTCCGCTAACAAATGAAATCAATTATCCATTAGCAAATGGTTCGACTATTAGTTTAGATAGTATTTCACCTAGTATGCAATTAGCTTTTTTGGATAGTGTTGTCAGTGATCTAAATAAAGATTGGGGCTCTTGGTTAATTCCATGGGGTAAAATAAACAGATTCCAAAGAAATGCTCCAGGTGTTGAGCCTTCGGATTCATTATTTAGCTTAGCAGTAACTGCAACTCCTTCTTTTATGGGTTCCTTAAATGCTTATAGTAGCAAAAAGGCAAAGAACTCAAAAGCAAGATATGGTACAACTGGTAATACTTTTGTTGCCGTGGTTTCCTTCGGCCCTAAATTGAAAGCTAAATCCATTTTTACAGGTGGGAATAGTTCTAATCCAACATCAAAACATTTTACAGATCAAGCGAATGGGTATATTAATCATGAATTCAAAAATGTTAACTTTTATAAATCAGATGTGTTAAAGAACAAAGAAATTAGTTACCATCCTGGTGAAAATATATTTTAATTCATTGGTCTAACCCAAAGCCATGGATGGTTGCTTCGCAACATCCTTTTATCAAAAGACCTTCGGATAGTTGCTTCGCAACATCCTTTTCGCATTGGTCTTACCCAAAGCCCTGCGGATTAGCTCGGATTGTATCCTCGCTTTTCCTTGCGCTTTGGTCTTACCCAAAGCCCTGCGGATTAGCTCGGATTGTATCCTCGCTTTTCCTTGCGCTTTGGTCTTACCCAAAGCCCTGCGCAGCAGTTCCTGCTGCTTGGCTTTTTTATTACTCGTCGCCTTTATGAAAGCGAGCTTTCAACGGCTCCTCGCAATAAAAAAGCCCACGCTGTTCGCGTGGGCTTTGTGACCCCGTCAGGATTCAAACCTGAAACCTTTTGATCCGTAGTCAAATACTCTATTCAGTTGAGCTACGGGGCCATTCCACTTACTAACCCAGATCAATAAGGGGTGCAAATATACCTCAAAATACTATTTTACCAAAGGAAAAGGGTAAATAATAACGATAAGCCCATCAATTAATAATGCCAGCGAACAAAAGCTTCCATTGCGGCATATTTGGTTAAACCAAGTTTAGCATACAAATTAGCGGTATTGGCGTTTCGATTTTCAGCTCTTTGCCAGAACTCTCTTGAATCAGAGCCTTGGAAAGGAACACTGTCTTTTTGAGATTGGTGAATGAATATGCCAAAGCGTTTTTTTAACACCTGGTCTGGGCTCATAGGAACAGCCATCTCGATTTCAGAAATATCCCATTCTTGCCAAGCGCCTTTATACAACCAAACCCAACAATCTTTTACCCAAGCATCACCTGCAGTTTTTAATCGACGCATACTTTCAAAAACCACCTCTAAACAAACCTTGTGCGTACCATGAGGATCTGCTAAATCACCTGCACAAAATACTTGGTGTGGTTGAATTTTGCGTAAGAGCGCCATAGTTAATTCAATATCCTTTTCGCTCAATGGTTTTTTATCAATCATACCCGTTTCATAAAAAGGTAGATCCATAAAATGGTAATTGTTTTCCGAAATACCTACATACCTGCAAGTAGCTTTGGCTTCACATCTTCTTATTAAACCTTTGATGGCTCTAATTTCTGCGGTATCCAAATGATTGCTCGCTTTGTTTGCTAAAAAAGCCCTTGCATTGGTAAGGATCTCTTGACTCTTTTTATTATCAATTCCAAATAGGTCTTCGAATCCTACAGCAAAATCTAAAAATCGAGTTACAAATTCATCTGTAACTGCAATATTGCCGCTGGTTTGATAAGCCACATGCACTTCATGTCCTTGATCGTGTAAACGCATGAATGTACCACCCATACTAATAATGTCATCGTCTGGATGTGGAGAGAAAATCAATACTTTTTTACTATGTGGTTCACTGCGTTCAGGGTGAGCAGGAATGACTGCATTTGGTTTTCCACCAGGCCATCCTGTGATGGAATCACGTAACATATAAAAAACCTGCAGGTTGATATCGTACACCGATTCTTTTAGCACCAATAAGTCAGATAAGCTGTTCTCTTTATAATCATCAGAAGTTAAGCTTAATACAGTTTTATTTAATTTCAATGCTAAATCAATGACCGCTTTTTTAATCATCTGTGGTGTCCAATCATTCGCTCCAGTTAACCATGGTGATTTATGTCGAGTGAGTTCTGTGGCAGCCAATTCGTCAATTACAAAAGTACAGTCATCATGGTTTTGTAAAACACTAGCAGGGATTTGTTCAGTGATAGCTCCTTCAACAGCTTTGGCAACAATATCCGCTTTATTACTCCATGCAAGCAACACGATTTTTTTAGCTTTCATGATACTACTAATACCAACTGTGATCGCTAACTGAGGTACTTTGTTTAAATCATGCCATTCATATACATTGGCCATTCTAGTTAATTGATCTAAATGGATCACCCTCGTTTTAGAGTGAAAACTAGAACCAGGCTCATTAAAACCAATATGTCCATTTTTACCAATTCCTAAAATTTGTAAATCTATCCCGCCTAATTTTTCGATGGTTTGTTCGTAGGCGACACATTTTTCTTTTAATTCTTCTTCAATCCATTCTGAACTTGGTAATTGAATATTTTTTGGATCAATATCTATATGATTGAATAAATGACGATGCAT
>CAXNMZ010000149.1:0-3637 GCA_964203125.1 Chitinophagales bacterium
TTGTCTAAAGAATAAGCACCAGCCTGAGAGGTTGGGGCTTCTGGTTGAGCGCAACTAGCTAAAATAGCTACCATTGCAAATCCTACAATCGTTGTTTTTTTCATTTTAATGTTTTTTGGTTTAAGTGTTTAGGTTGTCAATTTAGGAACTTACTTCATTGAAAAGCGGAAAGAAATTGTTAAAAATGTTCCAATTCGGCTTTTAAGGAACAAATTGAATCCAGACTCAGGGGCATTTTCCTATTTAGATGACTACATTGACCATTCAATCAAAAATTAAATTCCTATGAAAAAGTTCATTTTAGCATGTCTTGTGGTTAGTACCATCATTGCATGTTCTCCAAAAACAGAAACAGCTAGCACATTCGCGGCTCCTGCAGATTTAAATAGTTATAATCTTGACAGTTCAGCCAATATTGATATGGTAAAAAAGATGGTCGCTGCTTTTGAAGCAGGAGATTCTGCCACTTATAGATCATTGTATGCAGATTCAGCTATATTCCATGACAATGGAAAAGACATGAATTTAGATCAAAATGTAACTTTATTTAATTACTTCAAATCAAACGGAATCACTGTTAAAGTGGAAAAAGTAGACCCAATTTGGGAAATAGTGAATAAAGAAGCGTCACCAAATGGTGTTACCAATTATGTGATGTCATTTCAACAAACGATTTATAAGAAAGGAGATAAGGAAGTTAAAGTCATTGTGAGTGTAGTGAATGGAATGAAAGATGGTAAAATTGTGGAAGAGTGGGATATATACGACACAAAACCAATGTTAGATTTGATGAATCAAAAATAGTCCATCGTATTTAGCATCTCTATAGATATTGAACAAAAAAGCTCGTCATTGACGGGCTTTTTTGTTTTGATGTTTTAAGGGAATGAACTAATTTTACATATACAAACAAACATTAGTTTAATGGGTAAGATTTTAGTAATAGGTGCAGGTGGACAATTGGGGACAGAACTCACAAAAGCATTGGTAGATCAATATGGAAAGGATAGCGTTCTTGCAACTGATTTTCAGGAATCCGCAAAAAATAAATTTGACTATTGCACTTTTCAGACTTTGAATGTAATGGATAAAGACAGTTTGGCTTCGATTGTGACGAAAGAAGGTGTGACGCAAATTTATCATTTGGTTGCCATCCTATCTGCTTCAGGTGAACAGCATCCAGTACAGGCATGGGATTTGAATATGGGCGGTTTGTTAAATGTGTTAGAAGTCGCACGCGATCATCAGATTGAAAAAGTTTTTTGGCCGAGTTCCATTGCAGTTTTTGGTCCAAATTCAGATAAAGATCAAACACCTCAAAAAGCATTTAAGGATCCCAATACGGTGTATGGCATTTCAAAATTAGCAGGCGAACATTGGTGTGAATATTATTTCAATAAATATGGCGTAGACGTTAGGAGTCTTAGGTACCCTGGTTTAATTGGCTACAAGTCTTTACCAGGTGGAGGCACAACCGACTACGCGGTAGACATTTATCACAAAGCAGTGAAGGGAGAAAAGTTTACTTGTTTCTTGAGCGAGCATACTTATTTACCAATGATGTATATGGATGATGCCATCCAAGCAACATTGCAATTAATGGAAGCGCCAAAAGAAAAAATACAAATTCGTACAAGTTATAATCTTTCGGGTATGAGTTTTTCACCCAAGGAAATACATCAAAGCTTATTGACATTTTTTCCAAATTTTGAGATCGAGTATCAGCCAGATTTTAGACAACAAATTGCAGACAGTTGGCCCAATAGTATAGATGATAGTGTTGCAAAAAAAGATTGGAACAGGCAACCTCAATTTGATTTAAAAACAATGACAGCAACCATTGTAAAACACTTACCAGCATTTTTTAATTACAACCAGGATAAATAAATTATATGTATAATCAATTACAACCATTTTTAGCAAAGGAAATTGAAGGGATAAAAGAGGCTGGCTTATATAAAAAAGAAAGAATCATTACATCTGCTCAAGCTGCCGAAATTACCATACAAGGGGGCCAACATGTATTGAATTTTTGTGCCAATAATTATCTAGGTTTATCCTCACATCCAAAAGTGATTGAAGCGGCAAAAGCGGCGATTGACAGCCATGGATTTGGATTATCTTCTGTACGTTTTATTTGTGGCACACAGGATATTCATAAAACATTGGAAGAAAAAGTCTCTACTTTTTTGGGTACAGAAGACACCATTTTATACGCTGCAGCATTTGATGCAAATGGTGGCGTGTTTGAACCTTTGTTTGGCGAAAAGGATGCAATTATTTCTGACTCCTTAAACCATGCATCTATTATTGATGGCGTAAGACTTACAAAGTCTATGAGGTATCGATACGAACACAATTCCATGGAGGACTTGGAAGCAAAATTAAAAGAAGCCATTGCTGCAGGTGCCGTTCAAAAAATCATAGTAACGGATGGCGCATTTTCTATGGATGGGACCATTGCACAACTAGATAAGATTGTTGAATTAGCCGAAAAATATGAAGCCCTTGTGATGACGGATGAATGTCATTCAACAGGATTTTTAGGAAAAACAGGAAGAGGCGTGCATGAATTAAAAGGGGTGATGGGCAAAGTAGATATTATCACAGGCACTTTGGGTAAAGCATTGGGTGGCGCTTCTGGTGGATTTACATCTGGTAAAAAAGAAATCATTGATTTGTTAAGACAACGTTCAAGACCTTATTTATTTTCAAATACATTGGCGCCTTCTATTACAGGCGCATCTATTGCCGTATTTGATTTATTATCTCAAACCACAGCACTTAGAGATACATTAGAAGCGAACACGACTTATTTTAGAGAAAAAATTACTGCTGCTGGTTTTGATATTAAACCAGGTACCCATCCAATCGTACCAATCATGTTATACGATGCAGTCATATCACAAAAAATGGCAGAAAAATTATTAGAAAAAGGTATTTATGTAGTAGGATTTTATTATCCAGTTGTTGCGAAAGGCCAAGCAAGAATTCGTGTACAAATTTCAGCTGCACATACAAAAGCACATTTGGATCAAGCCATTCAGGCATTCATAGAAGTGGGTAAGGAATTGGGTGTGATCAAATAAAAAATGAATTCAAAATTTAGAATCGCTTTAAAAGAAAAAGGGTTTACGACATATATCGTAAACCCTTTTTTAAATTCAGCTATTAATTCTTAGCATTCATAAATATTAATGCTAGATATTATTTGTTGAAATTACTTAGGTAAAACAACTGCATCCAAAACGTGGATTAAGCCATTGCTTGCAGCTAAGTCAGTAGCAACTACTGTAGCAACACCACCTTTCTCGTCTGTTAAAATCACTTTACCACCTTTAATAGAAGCAACTAAGTTACCACCACTAACAGTCTTTAAAGTAACCGAACCACCACCATCTGTGATTGCTTTCACAACAGCAGCAGCATTAAAACTACCTGCTACCACGTGGTAAGTTAAAATTTTAGCTAATGTAGCTTTGTTTTCAGGCTTAAGTAAGTACTCTACAGTACCAGCTGGAAGTTTACCAAATGCAGCATTCACTGGTGCGAAAACTGTAAAAGGTCCTGCGCTTTGTAAAGTAGCAACTAAGTCAGCGGCTTTAACAGCAGCTACTAAAGTTGTGTGGTCTTTTGA
>CAXNMZ010000150.1:0-3624 GCA_964203125.1 Chitinophagales bacterium
GAGAAAACAGCTGGTGGAATCATCATCCCAGACACTGCAAAAGAGAAGCCACAACGTGGAACAGTTGTAGCTGCTGGTCCTGGTAAAAAGGATGAGCCTGTAACAGTAAAAGTGGGTGAAACAGTTTTATACGGCAAATATGCTGGTACTGAAATTCAAATTGAAGGTCAAGATTTATTGATCATGCGTGAAAGCGATATTTTAGCAATTGTATAATTGTTAAAGTAAGTAGCAAATTAATTAACGAAATAAAAATAAGTTTATATGTCTAAAATGATTTTTTTCGACTTAGAAGCGAGAAATAAAATGAAAAAAGGTGTTGACACATTAGCCAACGCTGTGAAAGTAACTTTAGGGCCAAAAGGTCGTAACGTTGTTATTGAAAAGAAATTCGGATCACCTTCCATTACTAAAGATGGTGTTTCTGTTGCCAAAGAAATTGACTTAGAAGATCCAATCGAAAATATTGGTGCTCAAATGGTGAAAGAAGTAGCAAGCAAAACCGCTGATCAAGCTGGTGATGGCACAACTACGGCTACTGTATTAGCACAAGCGATTATTGGCGAAGGTTTAAGAAACGTGACTGCTGGTGCAAATCCAATGGATTTGAAACGCGGAATTGATAAAGCAGTAGAAAAAGTAGTGGCAAGTTTAAAAGCACAATCTCAAACTGTTGGTAACGACGCTAAAAAGATTGAGCAAGTAGCTTCTATTTCTGCGAACAACGATAATGAAATTGGGAAATTAATTGCCCTTGCAATGAGCAAAGTGGGTAAAGAAGGTGTCATCACAGTAGAAGAAGCAAAAGGTACTGATACAACAGTTGATGTAGTTGAAGGTATGCAATTCGATCGTGGATATGTTTCTCCGTACTTCGTTACAAACAGCGAAAAAATGGAAGCTGAAATGCAAAATCCTTATATCTTAATTTATGATAAGAAAATTTCAGCAATGAAAGACATCTTACATATTTTAGAGAAAGTAGCACAAACTAGTCGTCCATTAGTAATCATTGCCGAAGACTTAGAAGGTGAAGCAATGGCTACATTGGTGGTGAATAAATTACGTGGTACCATCAAAGTTGCTGCAGTAAAAGCACCAGGCTTTGGTGATAGAAGAAAAGAAATGTTAACTGATATTGCAATCCTAACTGCAGGAACTGTCATTAGCGAAGAGCAAGGATTCAAATTAGAAAACGCTGACTTAACTTATTTAGGTCAAGCCTCTTCTATCACAATCGATAAAGACAATACAGTGATTGTTGGTGGCAAAGGTAAAAAAGCGGATATCACATCTCGTGTAAATCAAATCAAAGCGCAGATTGAGAATACCACTTCTGATTACGATAAAGAAAAATTACAAGAGCGTTTAGCAAAATTAAGTGGTGGTGTAGCTGTACTTTATGTAGGTGCTGCAACTGAAACTGAAATGAAAGAAAAGAAGGATCGTGTAGACGACGCTTTACACGCAACGCGTGCAGCAGTGGAAGAAGGAATCGTGCCAGGTGGTGGGGTTGCTTACATTCGTGCTGTAGCAAGTTTAGAAAAATTAAAAGGTGCAAACGAAGATGAGAATACAGGTATTCAAATTGTACGTCGTGCAATTGAAGAACCACTTCGTCAGATTGTGAAGAATAGCGGTATCGAAGGTTCTATTGTTGTTCAAAGAATCAAAGAAGGCAAAGACGACTTTGGTTTCAATGCAAGAACAGAAGTATTCGAAAACTTATTCAAAGCAGGTGTAATCGATCCTACTAAAGTAACAAGAGTTGCTTTAGAGAACGCAGCATCTATCGCATCTATGTTGTTAACAACAGAGTGTGTGATTGCTGATAAACCAAAACCAGAAGCTGCTCCACATGGTGGTGGCGCTCCTGATATGGGCGGTATGGGTTACTAGTCACTTTAAAGAAAGTATAAAAAAAGTCCTCCAAGAAATTGGAGGACTTTTTTGTTTATCATAGTCGAAACTATTTTATAAAAATATAATTAAGCTGTAGTTGATTCTTTAGCAAAATACAATTGGAATCCTTTGACCAATAACATTTGTGCAACACCATAAGTTGCCATGGTCACTAAACCAATATGGTCTATTGGACTTTGAGTAGACCAAGAAAATTTATTAAAAGCAAGCACTGCATCGGATGCTATAAAGAATAACATCCCTGGTATCCAAAATAAATTAGCAATCGTTGTTGCTTTTTGATTCAACGAGGCTCTAACAGTATATAAGGCCGAAGTTGAAATCAAAATCATGTACACTAATATTGGATAAATTAAAGCACCCATAGCCTCCTTCAAAAAGAAATACACAAATGCACAAAAAGCTGCTAACAATAAAATAGATACATACAATTTCGTTTTCGACTCCCCGATTTTTGGTTTCAATGGATGAAAAAAGAAAATATTAAAAATATGCGTCGTCATAAATGCAATCATCCCTGGAATAAATAAGGCATCCGACAATAAAAAAGCATCCCCTAAAAATGATCCAAACAAGCCAAACAAAATGAGGTACTTGCTTTTAGCTGCAGTCGCAAAAAATGGTTGTACATAAAAAAATAGCATCAATAAGGGCAATAAGACTAATTTAGAAGCATATTGTAGACTAGTATAACCTAGTAGTTGTGCAAATAAATGGAGCATTAAAATGAGCAGGTAAATGGTGATCCCAAATTTTTGAATGAACGGTTTCATTTTTTTGATTTTCGTAAAAAAGTACACTAAATATAAGCAAAGCAAGGGAATACAGATTTCAATGCATAAATTTGCACATGATTCATCCAGACGAAGCCGCTTTTTATACCTATTGGGAAAAAGAACGCTCCCTGCCCCATTATAAACGTAAACCCTTTTTGAGAGGATTCAGTGTCAGTTTATTAATGGGCATCGTGGTCTTGTTGATTGCGGAGATGGGCTGGTATGAAAGAGCCAATATGGTGGCCAATTCCAGAGGCAATACAATCTGGATCTTAATCGCCATTTTATTGATTTCCTTAGGATTTGGCTGGATTTACCAACAATTTACCTGGGAAATGAATGAACAACGTTTTAATGAAATCAAGCACTTAAAAAATAAAAAATCATCCTAATGATCCATTTGACACCAAAAAACAATCTAAAAACAAGTTTATCGGGCTTTTCAATCCTGTTTTTATTCCTTCTTGGAATAGCCCTTTTCACGGCTTGTAGTAAATCAGATAAAAATGATCCTCCATCCACATCCACATCCACTGCTTGTACTTTAACGGCCCAATATAAGAACGATAGTTCTGCTACTCAAAGAGCACTCATGATTGCATATTGTAACAACAATGGCATTACTTATACCATACACCCAAGTGGTATTTTATACCAAATCATTACCCCTGGAGATACCGTTAAACCTAATCTATGTACTTCATTAACAATGACTTACACTGGAAAATTGATGACAGGCATTGAATTTCAAAATGGTACCTTTACAAGTCCTTTATCTGGCTTGATCGTTGGATGGCAAATTGCTGTGCCTTTGATTGGAAAGGGTGGAAAAATGAAAATGGTCATCCCATCCTCTTTAGCCTATGGTGTAGAAGGTAGACCTGGAATCCCTTCAAATGCCCCACTTTATTTTGAAATGGCCCTC
>CAXNMZ010000151.1:0-3538 GCA_964203125.1 Chitinophagales bacterium
AAAGTTATCCTTAGGTTGTTGATTTAAAAATTCAATAATTCTTTCAATTCGTTGCATCTTGTCTTATATTTGCATTAGTTGCATAAACAACCAAAAAGTATTAGACTATGAAGTTATTAGTTTGCATTAGCAAAACACCAGACACCACATCTAAAATTGCCTTCACCGAAGGTAACACAAAGTTCGATGAAAACGGCGTACAATGGATCATCAATCCATACGACGAATGGTATGCCTTAGTAAGAGCGATTGAAATGAAAGAACAAGATCCTGCTGTTTCCATTCACCTTGTAACGGTGGGTGAAGCGGACGCAGAACCCATCATTAGAAAAGCTTTAGCATTAGGTGGTGACGAAGCAATCCGTATTAATATACAAAGCAATGATTCATTTGTGGTGGCAAGTCAGATTGCTGCAATTGCAAAAGAAGGTGCTTATGATTTAATCCTGACTGGTAAAGAAACCATTGATTATAATAGCGCATGTATCGGATCTATGTTGTCTGGATTATTGGATTTGCCATTTGTATCACTTGCAAATAATATGGTTTTAAACGGCAACACTGCTAGTGTGAAAAGAGAGATTGAAGGTGGCGAAGAAACTTGTGAGGTCAGCCTTCCAGCTATTGTGAGTTGTCAAAAAGGGATGGCAGAACAAAGAATCCCAAATATGCGTGGGATTATGGCTGCAAGAACAAAACCATTGAAAGTGGTTGAACCAATTGCTGTTCAAGCAACCACTTCTATTAAAACTTATGATTTACCTCCTGCAAAATCTGGCGTTAAATTAGTGGCAGCAGACAATGTAGATGAACTAGTAAGATTATTAAAAGAAGAAGCAAAAGCATTCTAAACAATTCAAATCAAAAAAAATGGTACTTATATATATTGATCAAGCAGAACAACAAATTAAAAAATCTTCTCTAGAAGCCATTTCATATGGTGCTGCCCTTGCAAAACAATTAGGCGTTTCAGCAGAAGGAATTTTACTTGGAACAGTGACAGATGATTTAGCAAGCCTAGGAAAATATGGCTTACAAAAATTACATCAAGTTGGGGATGCCAGTTTAAATCATTTTGATGCAAAAGTGTTCACGCAAGTATTGACTGAAGCTGCAAAAGCGGCCAATGCATCCGTACTCGTTTTTGCACATAATTTAAATGGAAAAGCAATCGCTCCTGCTGTTGCTGTAAAATTAAATGCTGGTATTGTGACAGGCGCAAATAGCTTGCCTGATACAAGCAATGGATTTACAGTGACTAAAACTGTTTTTTCTGGAAAAGCATTTGCTCAAATCAATATCGATACGCCAATTAAAGTAATTTCTATCAACCAAAATTGTTTTGGTGTGCATATGCAGGAAGGTACCTGCACTGTGGAAGCATTGTCTATAGCGATACCAGCAGCGTCTACTAAAGTAACTGCAACACATAAAGTAGAAGGTGAAGTTCCATTGACGGAAGCCAATATTGTAGTGAGTGGTGGACGTGGATTAAAAGGGCCTGAAAACTGGGGGATTATAGAAGATCTTGCAAAAGCATTGGGCGCTGCAACGGCTTGTAGTCGACCAGTATCTGATTCAGATTGGAGACCACACCATGAACATGTGGGTCAAACAGGGGTTCAAGTGGCCCCAAATTTATACATTGCAGTAGGCATTTCTGGGGCCATCCAGCATCTTGCGGGGGTGAATAGAAGTAAGACCATTGTGGTCATTAATAAAGACCCAGAAGCACCTTTCTTTAAAGCTGCTGATTATGGTATTGTGGGGGATGCATTTGAAGTATTACCAGCCCTAACAGCTGCCATACAAAAATCAAAGGCCTAATTCAAATCAATGCTTTTTTGCTTTAACTTTGTAAAGCAAATTATCTTATGCAAAAAATTGAACTTGAAATTGTTGCGCTATCACACAGTATCACCCAATCTAATTCCTATGCGGTTATTTTAGGAGAAGTGAATGGATTGAGACGTTTACCTATTGTGATAGGTGGATTCGAGGCGCAAGCAATTGCAGTTGCATTGGAAAACATGCACCCTTCGAGGCCCTTGACCCATGATTTGATGAAAAATTTCATGACTGCATTCAACCTTCAATTACAGGAAGTGTATATCTGCGATTTGCAAGAAGGCATATTCTATTCTAAATTGGTTTGTTTCAATGCAAATGATACCATCGAAATTGATAGTAGAACAAGCGATGCATTGGCTTTAGCTGTTCGTTTTGGATGTCCTGTTTATGTGTACGAACATATCCTTGATCAAGCAGGATTGACCAATGAGAAAACAGATAAAATAGATATGCCTCCTACCATTACAAAAACATCTGAGCGAAGTGACTTAGCTAAACTTTCATTAATAGAATTGAATCAATTATTGAGTGAAGTATTAGAACAAGAAGATTATATCCGCGCAATTGATATCAGAGATGAAATCAATAAACGCAATGAACCAAAGCAGCCCTAGGATGATTCAATTCCCAAACTGCAAAATCAACCTTGGTCTTTCTATCCTTGCAAAAAGAGCGGATGGCTACCATGAACTTGAAACAGTATTTTATCCTATTGCAGTTTCGGATGCATTAGAAATTTTGCCTTCCGATAATTTAACATTAACACAAACAGGCATTGCTGTTCCGGGAGAACCGACTCAAAATCTTTGTTTAAAAGCCTATCATTTACTCAAAAAAGATTTCCCTCAGCTCCCTGCTGTTCAGATGCACTTGCATAAAAATATTCCAATGGGTGCGGGATTGGGTGGAGGATCAAGCGATGGTACTTCGGCCTTACTCATTTTAAATCAACAATTTTCATTGGGCTTGAATGATTGTCAATTAATTGATTATGCAAGTCAACTAGGAAGTGACTGCCCCTTTTTTGTTTACAATAAAGCTTGTCATGCCACAGGAAGAGGTGAAATTTTAAAACCTATTGCATTAGATTTATCCAACTATCAATTTTTACTGGTACACCCAGGGGTACATATAGCTACAGCATGGGCATTTCAACAATTGACCCCAAATACAAAATCAGAAAGCATACAATCGATCATTGAAAAACCAATCACCGATTGGAAAAATTGTTTGATCAATGATTTTGAAGCACCTGTATTTAAAGCCGAGCCTACCCTATCTCAAATTAAAGATCAACTCTATCAGCTTGGTGCACTTTACGCAAGTATGAGTGGATCAGGAAGCTCCTTATTTGGTATCTTTCCAAAGGATCATTTTGTAGACGCTCCGTCCATTGAACATGCATTGCGTATTGACTTAATCTAGATTTTCAAACCAATCGAGGCTTTTTTATTATATTAGTGGCTATGATGAAAAAAATTGCTCGCCCTTTCCAGATTTTATACTGCATTTACGCTTTATTTATTTTTGCCTGCTTAACCATGATATCGCTATTTGCAATGCTATTTATTCTGCCATTCGGAGATAAATATTTAACCATCGGCATCTATAAAATTGGTCGCTATTTTTCTAAAACATTGTACCTATTCATAGGCATGCGCCATCAAGAAATTTACGAGGGTATCCA
>CAXNMZ010000152.1:0-3525 GCA_964203125.1 Chitinophagales bacterium
GCTTGATTGGTTTCATATTCACCAAGTATATTTTGAAGATTCCAACTTTTTGGGAAAGGTCTAAAATCAAATCCACCTGATGTACTTCCTGCAGCACCAAATACATCCGAATGTCTTATTGCAAGGTACAATCCACCATGCCCACCCATACTGAGTCCTGTGATGGCCCTTGACTTGGGGTTTGCTTTTGTTGGGAAATTGGCGTCTACATAGGGCACCAACTCTTTTGTGATATAGGATTCATATCGAATACTGCTATCTATTGGACTATCAAAATACCAACTACTTTTCCCACCATCAGCATACACAAAAATCATTTTCAAATCATCTGCAGTTTTTGCCAATTGCGGTGCAGTTTTACTCCATTGTGCGTAATTACCATCGTATCCATTCAGCAGATATACAACAGGATAGCGTTCTTGGGAGTTGATTAGACTAGGCTGTATCACAACGAACTTAGTAGCTTTTTTTAAAAAAGTGCTTTTCATCTCTATGGTATCAACACTGCCTGCAATGGCGTGCATGCCCATGAATATACAAATGGCTGTAAACAGTTTTTTCATACCACTAATTTAAAGCTTCTTATTCTACGTTAGAAGCATTTTTCGGGTAACTTTAGTGTATAATGCCTTTTTATGAAATTATATAGCACCGTTTTCTTTGTTTTTTTATCTGTTTTTGCAGTGGCGCAGTCAGATTCAACTAAAAAACAAATTTATCTAACCAGAATCACAATGGATGTCAATGAAATTCAAGACCCATTGCTTTTTGCTTCTTCTATTGATATTAGTTTAAAACCAACTAAGCTGAAGGAAAAGTATGCCACACATAGCTTGATAGGTAGTATGGAAATGGGAGATGTAAGGACGGTGCAGATGGATTTAAGTAATAATAAAATGGAGAAATCGGCGATCACGAGTAGCCTAATCAATTTTACATTTAAATCTCGTTCGGTGGATGACTTTATTGGGGTGTTTAATTTTATTTTTGAATTTTCTGATGGCACCAATTTCCCTTTTCGTTTAGGTAGAATTGCCATTGGAAATGATATTAAATTAAATAGTATTTCTCGTACCATTTATATTCGATAAATAGAATGCTATTTCTATTTTTGAATATTTTTTTAATACTTTAAATTTTTGGACTACTTGAATTTAAGTAGCTTTGCTTATTGGATTTTTCTTTTATAGATTGATCCTAAAGAACTCGAATTACTATAATTACTTTAACGAACTCGTATGACTATAAAAATTATAAAAAATAGATCCGATATTGGAGCTGGTACAAGGGGTTCGGACTTAGGAATTGACGCCATTGAAATTGCAGCCATCAATCAAAACAATGATTTCTTTCATCGCCATTTATTTGTAGACGTTGAAACACATAACGAAACCATCTACAATAAAAACAATAACAATTTTGCAAAGAGAATCGAGCATGTGGTAGAGCAATGCCAAAGGGTTTCAGATGTTGTTAGAACTACTATCAATACAGGATTTTTCCCAATTGTTTTATCTGGGGATCACTCCTCGGCTTTGGGCACCATCAGTGGTATTAAGGCAGCTGCACCCGATAAAAGACTAGGTGTTATTTGGATAGACGCGCATGCCGACTTACATTCTCCTTTTACATCTCCCTCCGGCAATATTCACGGGATGCCTTTAGCCGCTGCCCTGCAAGAAGACAACCTTGCATGTAAGGTAAATGAACCAAGTGCTACCACATTATTGCATTGGAATAATTTGAAAAGTGTTGGCACACCCGATAAAAAATTATTAGCACAAGATTTAATTTATTTTGGTTTAAGAGATTTTGAATCAGCCGAAGCACATATCATTGAAAAAGAGGAAGTCTCATGTTATAAGGTAGAAGAATTAAGATTTCGTGGATTAGAGGTTTGTGTTAAAGAGGCCGTGGAACAATTAAAAGATTGCGATCATGTTTATATTTCCTTTGATGTAGATTCTATGGACTGCGATCACGTTTCTACTGGTACCGGTACCCCAGTACCCATTGGCTTTTTTGCCGAGGAAATCATTGGCATTTTTGATCAATTGTTTTTGTCCAACAAATTGGTTTGTATTGAATTCACAGAAGTAAATCCTTTACTCGATAATAAGGGGAACCTGATGGCCGAGACTGCTTTTATGGTTTTAGACCATATTGCTAAAAAGATCTAACAAATTTTCACTAATTATTAAACAAAACCTTCGCTTTCATTGTTTTATAGTTGAATTCAAAATAGAAGTATATGCAATGGTTTAAAGTGGTTTTTGTAGGTTTATTGCTTGTTTTTAGTACAGATGTAGCTGTAGCGCAGGGTACAGTTCAAAATACTGGTAAACTGAGCGGATTCTTGGTGAATAGAAAAACCCAACAAAATGTAGGAGGTCTTTTGGTGTCATTAACGCCAAGTGGTGAAAAAATGATCTCTGATAGCAACGGTGCATTTAGGTTTACAAGTCTTTTACCAGGAACTTATGCCATTAAAATTACTGGTCTTGGTATTCAAGATAAATTACTAACCAACGTCATAGTGACTTCGGGTAATGAAAACACCTTCACCATTGAACTTGAACCTACTGTCAACCAATTGAATGCAGTGACCGTTACAAGTAGACGTAATACAGCAAAAGCCACCACATTAGAAAGTCCATTAAGTATTCAAAGATTAACTGCTGAGGATATTAAAGCCAATCCAGGTGGAAACTTTGATATTAGTAAAGTGATTCAATCTTTACCAGGTGTGGGTGGTGGTGCAGCAGGCGGCACTTTTAGAAATGACATTATTATTAGAGGCGGTGCGCCAAGCGAAAACGTTTTTTACTTAGATGGAATTGAAGTACCTATTATCAATCACTTTAGTACACAAGGTAGTGGCGGTGGTCCTCAAGGCATCTTAAACGTAAGTTTTATTCAGGATGTCAAATTGAGCACTTCTGCTTTTGATGCGAGGTATGACAATGCATTGAGTAGTGTTTTTCAGTTTCGTCAAAAAAACGGCAATGCCAATAAATTACAAGGAAATTTTAGAATGAGTGGAACAGAAGTGGCAGCCACTTTAGATGGACCCATTTCTAAAAAAACAACTTTCTTAGCATCCGTTAGAAGAAGTTATTTAGAATTACTTTTTAAAGCATTGGATTTGCCGATACGTCCAAATTATTGGGATTATCAATTTAAGACCACTACAAAAATTAACGATAAAACAACGCTGACAACACTTGGACTTGCAGCCATTGATGAATTTAGATTAGCAGCACCAAAAAAAGCGACCCCAGAAAAACTATTCTCCATCAATAATAATCCTTTGGTAAATCAATGGAACTATACCCTTGGTGTTTCTTTGAAAAAATTAATTCAAGATGGGTATTGGAATTTATCACTTAGCAGAAACACTTTAGACAATCAAGCAGATAGATACGAGGACAACGAAAAACCTTCGGATGCAACACGTACTTATCAAATTAGAAGTAATGAAACCGAAAATAAATTACGTTTTGATGTCACAAAAAATAGCAATAA
>CAXNMZ010000153.1:0-3504 GCA_964203125.1 Chitinophagales bacterium
AATTTATCACTTAGCAGAAACACTTTAGACAATCAAGCAGATAGATACGAGGACAACGAAAAACCTTCGGATGCAACACGTACTTATCAAATTAGAAGTAATGAAACCGAAAATAAATTACGTTTTGATGTCACAAAAAATAGCAATAACATTAGTTTGAGTTATGGCTTAGTGGCGCAGTATGTTCAATTTGACAACTCCTTTTTCCAAGTTTTTAGACCTGCTTTAAAAGATAGTGCTGGCAAAACATTACAAAACGCAATCACTTTCAATACCAATACGGGGGTTAATTTTTTAAGGTATGGTGGGTTTGTGCAATTAGGTACAAGATTATTTGATGATCGCTTGGCTGTTAGCACTGGGATAAGAGCTGATGCCAATAGTTATGAATCTAGTAGTCAAAATCCATTAGATCAATTGAGTCCAAGAATTAGTTTAAGTTATGCTTTGAGCAATGCATGGAATTTTAGTGCGAGTTATGGCACTTATTTTAGACTGCCTAGTTATACGCAACTGGCTTATTCTAATAATGGGTTCACGAATCCAGGAAAGTACATTCAGTCTAACCACTATGTTGCAGGATTTGAATACTTGCCTTCAAGCACAACAAGATTCACTTTTGAAGGATTTTATAAAGGGTATAAAAATTATCCAGTAAGCACGCTAGATAAAATAAGTCTTGCAAATAAGGGGATTGAATTTGGTGCCATAGGAAACGAACCTATACAACAAGATGGTACTGGAAGGGCTTATGGTTTTGAGTTTTTTGCGCAACAAAAATTGACAGAAAAATTCTTTGGTGTATTGAGTTATACTTTATACTGGAGTGAATTTTCGGGACTTGATAAAAAGTTAAAACCTGCAAGTTGGGACAACAGACATTTAATCAGTACAACTGTAGGCTATAAGCTTCCAAAGAATTGGGAGCTAGGTGTTAAATTTAGGTACCAAGGCGCTGCACCATACACGCCATTTAATTTAGAGCAAAGCAGATTAAATTTTTTAACACTGGGATCTGGAGAATTTGATTACGATCAAGTGAATACTTTAAGACTAAAAGCTTTTCATTCTGGAGACATTCGTTTGGATAAAAAATGGAACTATAAAAAAACCACTTTTGATTTTTACATTGACATACAAAATTTTTATGCATCCAAAAGTACTGGATCACCTCAGTATACTTTTAAAAGAACAGATGATAATGCTCGTTTTGTAAGTACCAATGGCAAGCCTGTACAAACAAATGGCAGTAATGCAATTCCTTTTTTATTAGAAAACGCCGAAGGCACTTTGATACCAACTATTGGATTCATCATTGAATTTTAGATAATTAATTTAACTTTGTCTGAGTTTTAAATTTGTATATTTTTATTTTATCTGCTATGAAAAATCTTGATGCCATTGTGCCAGAACTGGCTACTTATATTCCTAATCACAATCAATCCAATACAGCGATCTCAGAAGCGGCTGTTGGTTGGCATATAGAACATTGCTTACTTGTGATTAAACAAATTACTGCAACAGTAGCACAATCAGACCCTACTCTTTTTAAAAGCAAATTTAACCTTAAACGTTTTTTAGTCTTTTTATCAAAGACCATTCCAAGAGGAAAAGCCAAAGCACCTAAAGTGGTGATACCTGTAGATGAAATTACATCAGAGACTTTGCAAGAAAGTTTAAAAAACACGTATCAAGCAATCACTTATTTAAAAGATTGTGAGGAGTTTCAATATTTTATGCATCCATTTTTTGGACATCTTAATAAAAAACAAACCATCAAATTTCTAGCTATTCATACCGAACACCATTTAAAAATCATTAGAGATATTTTAAAATAGGGTTGATCTAGTTCTCGTTCAATGTAGCAATACATTTTATAAAGTCTTCTTCCTTCTTAATTTTTAAATTATTTTTTTGAAGAATACTTTGAATTTTTGTTGCATCTTCTTTATAGAGGCTTATTAGGTCCTCATTTGATTTTGGTGCTTTCTTTAAACTCATTGATTGATCATACAAGAATAATCTAGGAAATTGTTCAATGGTTCTTAACATCGTCGCACTGCTATATGGTTTCGCCTCTGTTACTTGAACAAAGAAATACTTTAGCAAACTGACTTTTCCTTTTGTAAGTACTTGGTAAATTGTTTTTTGGTTTTGTTTTTCATAAACAGGATAACCGTATTCAAAAAAAAGTAAGTTGCCACTTTTATTCAATTCAACTAATTTGATCGCTGGTAATACAGCAAGTTCTTTTCCCTCGGGTGTTTTATAAATCACCTCGTTGCTCAATAAATTAATTTTTACAAGGACATTTTCATAACGTTGCCCAGTTGCCAATACAATATTTGCTGGTAAAAATTCTGGATCAAAAAAGGGAGATCCATAATTTTCCATGTCCACACCCATATTGACCATTTTGCCATTACCATCCATAACCAATAAAACAGATTGTCCAATATCTTTCAAACTAAAATTATTTAAAGTTTGAGCTTGTGTTAAATGACTGATAATTAGGAGGCTACAAAAAAATACAGACTTAAATAAATGTTTCATGTTAGGGAGATTTGTAAATTAAAAGTAAGATTTATTCATTTACGGGCAGCTTACTTTACCTATTATACGCCTAATATCTTCAAAATCAGCTATTTAGCCATAATTAAGAATTTTAACATCAATAAGGAGGCTGTAAAAGTTTTAATATCCAATATATAAACGGTTTATATACTAACATTTGTTACGCCTCATTTTATATTTTTTGTTAGTTTTTAGTTACGAAATTGTTAAATCTTAAGTATATTCGTAAGCCAAAGGAGTGATTTTTACCGCTTATCACAATAAGTTTTAAACATCATTCCTTTTCAGAAAAATTTTAATTACAAAACAAAACAACATGACTAAAAAAATCATTGTAAGTGTTTGTGCTTTCTTAATGACCATTATGGTCGGTTTCGCACAAACAGTTACTATAACCGGAAAGGTTATTGATGAAAAGAATGATCCTGTTGCCGGAGCAAGTGTGCTTGAAAAAAGCACGACTAAAGGTGTGAGTGCCGGCAATGATGGTACATTTACCATTTCAGTAAAAAAAGGCGCTACTTTATTGGTTTCGGCTTTAGGCTTTGAAAGCAAGCAAGTTTCTGCGAACAACGCTAACTTAACAATCGTGTTGACTTCTGATGTGAAGGCTTTGAGCGAGGTGGTTGTGACTGGTGTTGGTGCAGCTACAAGCAAAAAGAAGTTAGCAGTTGCAGTTGAATCTGTAAACCTTTCAAGCCAAGTTAAAGTGCCTACAGGTGATGTGGGTCAACAATTAGTTGGTCAAATTGCGGGTGCTCAAATCAGCAGTACCAACGGTAACCCTGGTCGTCCTTTACAAATCTTATTAAGAGGTATTAACTCTGTACAAGGTGGAACTTCACCAATGATCTTGATCGATGGTATTGAAGCACGTGGTACAAGTTTAAACTCAATTGACGTAAACATCATCGAAAGAGTAGAGGTAGT
>CAXNMZ010000154.1:0-3487 GCA_964203125.1 Chitinophagales bacterium
GAATTGGTTGATGTTAATAATTGGGAGAGCACTATTGCACATGAACTATGTCATCAATGGTTTGGAGATTTAGTCACAGCAGAAAGCTGGAGCAATATCACCGTGAATGAAAGTTTTGCAGACTATAGTCAAACACTTTGGTTTGAACATAGCCAAGGTAAAGATGCAGGTGCCTTTGAGAACTATACTGGGCTTCGCAACTACCTGAGTAGTCCTTCTGATGCTGAAAAGAATTTAGTGCGCTTTTTTTACCAAAATAAAGAAGATGTTTTTGATTTGGTGAGTTACCAAAAAGGTGGTCGCATTTTAAATATGTTAAGACATTTAGTGGGAGATGATGCTTTCTTTGCTTCTTTAAATAAATACTTAACAGACAATCAATTCTCAAACGGATCTGCCATCAAACTTAAATTGGCTTTTGAAGCAGTGACTGGTAAAGACTTGAATTGGTTCTTTAACCAATGGTATTTTAGCAATGGACATCCATACGTGCGCATTGGGCAAAAATACATGGCAGACCAACAAAAAGTATTGGTCACCATTCAGCAAACCCAAACTCAAAATAAATTATTCACCCTGCCTGTGGGCATTGACGTCTATGTCAATGGTAATCGTAACCATTATGAGGTATGGAGTAAAAATAAAGTGGATAGCTTTTATTTCCCAGCTGCTGTGGCGCCAGACAATGTGAATGTAGATAATGACAAAATATTACTTTGGGCAAAAGATGAGTCCAAGCCAATAGAACAATACGCTTATCAAATGAAGCATGCGCGTAATTTCATGGACCGTTTTGAAGCAGCGAATGAAGCAACAATGAACCTTAAAAATCCTGCAGCTAAAGCTATTATTGAAACTGCGATTAAAGATACTTTCCACGTGATTCGTTCTATTGCTTTAAATAGTTATAATCCAACTGCGATTGATGCTGCAATGGAAACAGAAATTTTAGAGCTTGCTGGTAAAGATAAAGTGAGCACTGTAAGAGAAGATGCGATTAATGTGTTGAGTAAAATCAATAAGCCTAGTTTCACGCCTTTGTATGAAAAATGGGTGAATGATGCCTCTTACACAGTGGCAGGTGCTGCATTGGCCGCTTTAGAAATTGTTGATAGCGCTAAAGCCATTGCCATTGCTAAGGAATTTTCCAAACAGACATTGAAGAAAAGATTGAATACAGTAGTCACAACCATTCTCACTAAATATGGTGACGCAGAAGTTTTCGATTTCGTCGCTGCTACTTATGCTAAATTGAATATTCAGTCATCTGAGAAATTTGAAATGACGATGCCATTTGCTCAGCTCTTAATTAAAACAACGGATCCAGTAAAGTTTAAGAAAGGGATTGATTTGATTGTTGAATTTAGAGAAGCCATCCCTCAGGGATACCGTGCGCAGTCTGATCCTTATTTTAATTTTAAAATATTGGGTGATATCATTAAAGCGAAAAAGCAAAAAGGAGAAACTGAATTGCTAAATATTGCGAGTGCAGTGTTACCGAAAATGTAAGGTCTTACCAAGAGCCGCCAGCACCACCACCACCAGAGCTTCCACCGCCAAAGCCGCCGAATCCTCCACCGCCACCGCTATCGCCCCATCCGCCGCCGCCGCGACCACCACCACCTAATAAAGAACCTAGTAACATTCCTGTGGCTACATCACTAAACCCGCTGCCACCAATATTGGATCCACCACCACCACGGCCATTTCTTAAGACCAAAAAAATGATGATTAAGATGATCAAAAATCCTCCGCTTCCTCTAGATTTTGACCTTGATTTTTTTGCTTTTGCGACCTTGTATTCTCCGACTGCTGCTTTCGCAATATTATCTGTTGCTTGGTCAATGCCTTCGTAGTAATTACCCGCTTTAAATGCAGGCTTTATATCATTGTCAATAATATTTAAAGCAGTGATATCTGGAATGGCGCCTTCTAAGCCATAACCCACTTCAATTTTAATCTCACGATCGTTGATGGCTATCAATAATAAAATGCCATTATTCTTTTTACCTCCTATGCCCCATGCTCTAAATAATTTTGTCGCATATTCTTCCTTTGGATACCCATCTAAACTTGGGATTATGACAACTGCTATCTGATTGGAACTACTGTCGTCAATTGCCACCAATTTATTTTCCAAAGCCTGCTTTTGTTCTGGCGTCAATACACCAGCCACATCTGTTACAAGGGTTGGTGGATTAGGCTTCGTAATAATATTTTGCGCAAAACTATTATTTGCAAAAAGCAATGCCTGTAAAAATAAAAATGTCGTTAAAAGAAAAGGCAATGCGCCAATTAATTTTATTTTTCTCATTTTCCCATCATGATTTCGTCAGATAATTCATTTTCATCCGTTACACGATCATAAGGAAAATGATCTTTCAATGCATGGCCCACAGCATCAATCACACCCACCATACCATCTACATAATTGGCTTGTTTAAAATGACCCGTCATGTCTTGCACTTGTTGGTACCAAAACTCAACGCCTACTTTTTCGTGAATTTGCTGATCGCCATAGATAGCCAATTTCTTATCCGATACAGCCACGTAAACCAATACACCATTACGGTCCTTGGTCTCGTTCATTTTGTTCTTATAAAAAATTTCAGTTGCACGTTGTAATGCATCCTGCTTTTTGGGAATACTTGTCTCTACAAATACTCGAATCTCACCGCTTGTATTTTGTTCAGCAGCTTGAATCGCCTGGACAAGCAGTTGCTTGTCCGAGACGCTCAATAAGTTATCCGATTTGGATTTAAATAGATTCAGTGGATTCCACATAGTGTTGATAGTTTGGATTTTTAAAACTGACTTAGAATTTTACTTCTGGCGCTTTTGAAGCACCTTCGTCTGCTTTAAATCCTTCTTTGGTTTTGAAACCAAACATACCAGCTAATAAGTTCAAAGGAAATGATCTTGCTCTTTTATTGTAATCAGCGATGGCAGCGTTAAAGTCATTTCTTGAAACTTTAATTCTGTTTTCAGTACCTTCTAATTGAGCTTGTAAACCACGGAAGGCATCATTTGCTCTTAAATTAGGATAGTTCTCTGAAACCACTAATAAACGACCTAAAGCTTGAGACAATTGACCTTGACTCGCTTGAAACTGTTGTAATTTTTCTGGGGTCAAATCCTTTGCATCCACTTTCATTTGTGTAGCGCTTGCACGTGCAGCAATTACATTCTGTAAAGTTGTTTGCTCAAAATTTGCTTCTCCTTTTACGGTGTTCACCAAGTTCGGGATCAAATCCGCACGTCTTTGGTAATCACTTTGCACGTTATTCCATGCTTGATTTACATTCTCGTCTTGATTTACTAAGCCATTATAGCCGTTGCAACCATAGCCTATTAAAATTACGAGTACTCCTAAAAAAATGAATAGTCCTAAATTTTTACGTAACATAGTTTTGTATTTGTTTATAAAGATAGAGCAAAGCTAGTACCAAACTTGTTTTATGACGGAAAGTCCTGACAAAAAGAACCC
>CAXNMZ010000155.1:0-3478 GCA_964203125.1 Chitinophagales bacterium
TGTTAGCATCGCCTGATACCATAGTGATTGATATGCGCAATCATTATGAATATGAAGTAGGGCATTTTGACAATGCCATTGAGATTCCTTCAGATACTTTTAGAGATCAATTACCGATGGCTGCAGAAATGATGCAGTCCCATAAGGACAAAAATATTATCATGTATTGCACTGGAGGGATTCGTTGCGAAAAAGCAAGTGCGTATATGTTGCATGAGGGTTTCAAAAATGTATATCATTTAGAAGGTGGGGTGATTCATTATGCCAATGAGATAAAAGCCACAGGATTAGAAAGCAAATTCAAAGGAAAAAATTTCGTATTCGATGATCGCCTAGGTGAAAAAATTACGGATGATATTATTGCGAGTTGCCATCAATGTGGTAAGCCTGCAGATACGCATACCAATTGTAAGAACGATGCTTGTCATTTACTTTTTATACAATGCGAAGCATGTGCCATATCATTTGATGGTTGTTGCACCACAGCTTGTAAGGAAGTATTTCATTTGCCATTAGAAGCGCAAGAAGCATTGAGAAAAGGGGTGAAAAAAGGCATGCAGGTATTTAATAAAGCCAAGGAAAGATTAAGACCGAGACTAGGTATAGATATTGAAGTCAAATAAATGAATGAATAACTCAATAATAAAAAATCCCGACCAAGGCCGGGATTTTTTTATTGTATTCCTAGATTGTTCAATGCATTTCGAATCAATTGAAAAGTCTCCGTGTCAGATTTTGATTCAGGTTTAAAAGCTTCACCAATGATTTGCTCATACAATTCAATATATCTTTTAGAAATTGTTTGAATCCATTCTTCAGACATGGCTGGAACGGTCTGTCCTTCCTTGCCCATAAAATTATTTTCAATTAACCATTCTCTTACAAATTCCTTACTCAATTGTTTTTGTTTTTCTTGACTGGCTTGTCTTGCTTCAAATCCATCTGCATAAAAATACCTGGATGAATCTGGGGTATGAATTTCATCCATTAAATAAATCGTATCTCCAATTTTTCCAAACTCGTATTTTGTATCTACTAAAATCAAGCCTCTTTTAGCAGCAATTTCCTTTCCTCTTGCAAATAGTGCTAGGGCATATTTTTCTAAAATGGCCCAATCTTCTGCAGAAGCTAACCCCTCAGCGATGATGGCTTCTTTTGAAATATCTTCATCATGCCCTTCACTTGCTTTGGTGGATGGAGTGATGATAGGATTTGTGAAATAGTCATTTTCTTGAAGTCCCTCAGGCAATGTTACACCACAAAGTGTCCTGCCTCCAGCAGCATAAGTTCGCCAAGCATGTCCGACTAAATTGCCTCTAACCACCATTTCGATCTTAAAAGGGGTACATTTTTGACCAATGGCCACATTTGGGGCAGGGGTGCTCATGAGCCAATTTGGACAAATATCCTTGGTGGCTTCAAGCATATAGGCGGCAATTTGGTTTAAAACCTGTCCTTTATAAGGGATTGGTTTAGGTAAAATGACATCAAATGCAGAGATCCGATCACTTGCTATCATTACAAGTAGTTCATTTTCAATGTAATAGACGTCTCTTACCTTGCCATGGTAGGTATTCAAAAGGCCGGGGATAGTGGTTGGATTCATACTACGAAAATAAAAACTTTAACAGTATTTTGATAATTTTTTCTGATTTGCTAACAATTTGGTATTTTGAGATACAATTCAAATAAAAACAATTATTTATGACAAGATTATTAACTCGTTTTAGCCTTTTTTGTGCCGTTGCTTTTACAGCAATTAGTGCAATGGCCCAAAATGCAGGAACAATCACAGGAACTGTAAAAAATGGAGCCAATGGCGAAACCATCGCTGCAGTATCTGTTACATTGAAAGGCTCATCTGTTGGAACCTATACAGATGATAAAGGAACTTTCAAATTAAATGTGTCTCAAAAAGCACCTTATACATTGGTTTTTAGCTCAGTTGGTTTTGAAAACCAAGAGCTCGTAGTAAATGCTGTATCATCTAAATTAGATGTAAGTTTAAAACAAGCTTTTACTTTAGGTACTGAAGTTGTTGTTGCAGCTTCGAGAGTTGCGGAGCGTATTTTAGAATCTCCGGTGACGATTGAAAGAATTAGCAATGCTACAATTAAGAATGCACCAGTGTCTAACTACTATGATTTATTGGGTACTTTAAAAGGGGTGGATGTCAACATTGCCAGTTTAACTTTTAAAAGTATTAGCTCAAGAGGTTTCAATGGTAGTGGTAACAGCCGTCTAAATCAGTTTGTGGACGGAATGGATAACCAAGCGCCTGGTTTAAACTTCTCAGTGGCTAGTATTATTGGTTTAACAGAATTAGACGTCGACAATATTGAATTATTGCCAGGTGCCTCTTCTGCTTTGTATGGTCAAGGAGGTATGAACGGTACTGTTTTAATTAACAGTAAAAATCCATTCAAATACCAAGGCTTAAGTTTCCAAGTAAAACAAGGTATCAACCATATTGATAACAAACAACGTGCATTAGCGCCATATAAAGATTGGACAGTTCGTTATGCTAAAAAAATAGGCGATCGATTTGCTTACAAATTCAGCATGCAATACACCGAAGCGGATGACTGGAGAGCAACAAGCGATCAAAACTATTCTAGATCAACTGGTACACAACTCGGTCAAACCATTCCTGGTAACAGAGCATCTGATCCGAACTATGATGGTGTCAACTTTTATGGTGATGAAACAACGCTAAATTTATCTAGAGATCTTCTAACTCCAATAAAAGATGGTATTATTAGCCAATTAAATCCATTTTTTGGTGCTGGAAGTGCTGATCAATTGAAGGGTATTCAAAATGCTTCATTTCTTCCAGCTTTTAATACAATTGCAAATTATTCTCAATTCTTAAATTCTAACCCTTTAACAAGAGGATTAGTTCCATATGCAGCATTATTATATGGTGATATTAGAGGTAACTTTACAGATTTAAACGTAAGTAGAACTGGATATGCCGAAAAAGATGTCGTAGATCCAACAGCATTAAATGTAAAATTCCAAGGGTCTATCCACTACAAAATTAATGACAATGTAGAAGCATCTTTTGCTGCCTACAACGGTTCTGGAAACACGGTGTATACAGGAAGTGACCGTTACTCCATTAAGGATTTTAGCATGGGACAGTATAAATTAGAATTAAAGGCTAGAAATTGGTACGTAAGAGCTTATACAACTTTAGAGAATTCAGGCGCATCATTTAACTCTACTATTGCTGCACGTTATTTCAATGAAGCATGGAAGCCAAGTTCAACATGGTATCCTACATATGCTGCTACTTATTCTACTTTATTAAGTTTTGGCATGAATCAACAAGCTGCTCATGCAGGTGCTAGATCAAATGCGGATGTTGGAAGACCAACTGGCTACCTTGGTGATAATGCAATGTTCAAATCTTTAGTAAACACCCCAATTTCACAAGGTGGTGCGATGTTCTTAGAAAAAACTTCTATGCGTGCAG
>CAXNMZ010000156.1:0-3467 GCA_964203125.1 Chitinophagales bacterium
TGCATTAATTAGTTTTGATCCAAACTATCGACATTTATTATTCCCCAACAATAGGGAAAGTTTTGTCACACAGTCCTGGCATTATATTCAATCATGTGATTTCTTTAAACTAAGTGATGAGGAAGCGCTTTTGATTACTGGACTTGACACGGTCGATGCTGCAGCAGCAGCTTTACGTGCAAAAACAAATGCCGTGTTTGCCATTACACTCGGCAAAGAAGGCACTTTATTATCTACAGGTCATGGAACAGAAATTATTTCAAGTATTCCAATTACTGCTATAGATGCAACCGGCGCTGGTGATGCTTTTGTAGGAGCTGTTTTGTATCAGTTGCTTGGAACTACACCTAGTGCTTTACCAACCCTTTCAATTGAACAATGGCGCACCATGATTGCCAATGCCAATAAAGCTGGCGCAAGAACATGTGAGTACATGGGCGCGATGGAAGCCTTTAAGCATTTAAATAATTCTATTTTCAATTCTTAAATAGCAAGTACACTGTGAACCTGACCCCATTATATCAATTCGGTACTGACTTACTATCTAAATACAAAATTGATTCAATAAAAAAAGATAAGGCTTTTAGTCAACAATTTTTGGCGCATATGGATGCGATCGAAAACTTATTTGACGAAGTCTATGCAGGGCATCCAAACAGAAATGAAGCTTTTGAAGCACTTTTAATTACGCTGATTAAGCAATACAAAGAAAGATCCAAAGTCTTATTAAAAAAAGATGCAGAAAAATCCAAGCTAGGGCATTGGTATTTAAGCAATGAGATCACAGGGATGAGTTTGTATGTAGACCGATTCAGTGAAAACATTCAAGGACTGCAAAAAAAATTGGATTACTTTAAAGAACTAGGTGTGAATTTTTTACACCTCATGCCTATTTTTGAAAGTCCCGAGGGAGAGAGTGATGGAGGCTATGCAGTCTCGGATTTTAGAAAAGTAGCCAGTCGATTTGGGACTTTGAAAGATGTAGAAAATCTAATTGCAGACATGAATGCATCCAATATGTATTTAATGTTGGACATTGTTTTAAATCATACCTCTCACCATCATGAGTGGGCGCAGAAAGCAAAGGCTGGAGATCCTTATTATCAAAATTTTTTTTATTTCTACGACCATCGTGGCATACCCGATCAGTTAGATCAAACCATGCCCGAAATTTTTCCTGAATCGGCTCCAGGAAGTTTCACTTATGTCCCTGAATTGAATAAATGGGTGATGACCGTGTTCCACCATTATCAATGGGATTTAAATTTTAGCAACCCACATGTGTTGGTTGCCATGATGGATACGATTTTATTTTACGCGAATTTAGGCGTAGATATTTTACGCATAGATGCGCCAGCATTTATTTGGAAAGAAATTGGTACTGGCTGTCAAAACTTACCTAAAGCACATACATTGCTTAGACTCATCAAGCAATGTACACAAGTGGCAAGTCCAGGCATGGCCTTATTAGGAGAAGCCATTGTAGCTCCGAATGAAATTATTAAATATTTTGGCACAGACAATTATACTGCAAACGAATGTGATGTGGCGTACAACGCTACACAGATGGCATTGCAATGGGATGCACTTGCTACAGGAAATATAAGCATTATGCTAAAAGCCCAGCATCCTATTTTAAATAAACCATATGGTTGTACTTGGATCTCCTACACAAGGTGCCATGATGATATTGGATTGGGTTATGACGACGAGATCATTGCAAGCGCAGGTTTTGATCCCTATGCTCATAGAACCTATTTAAAAAATTATTATTCGGGCAGTCATGACGGATCAGTCGCAGCTGGTGCCTTGTTTTCTGTCAACCCTAAATCAAATGATGCCCGCATCAGTGGTTCCCTTGCATCCCTATGTGGATTAGAAAAAGCAATGGCCTGGAACAATGCAGGTGAAATAGAAAATGCATTGAGAAAAATTATTTTAATGCAGGCGCATACCATGTTCATGGGCGGCATTCCTATGTTGTATTACGGAGATGAGATGGCTTATACCAATGACTATAGTTATTTAAATGACCCAGGTAAAAGCTATGACAATAGGTGGATGCATCGACCAATCATTGACTGGACTAAAAATGACCAAAGGAAAAAGAAAGGAACTGTGGAATATCGAGTCTTTAATGCAACAAAGCAGTTAATTCAAATTCGAAAAGCATTGCCCATATTGAGCGACTCTAGTAATGTAACTTGGATGACACCGCATAATATGCATGTAGCTGGATTCATCCGTTCTTTTGAAGACAAAAAGTTGTTCTGTTTATTCAATTATCAAGCTGCCGACGCTTATGTGACATGGTATACCTTTAAGGAACATGGCATAAGGCCAGCACAATTAAAAGATCATTGGACTGGCCTTACGCATCATGTTGGTAATGACAACGAATTTTTTATATTAGGCGCTTATCAATTTGCCATTTTAGAAGTCATTGATTAGAACCTGAAACTCATCCCTACATTAATACTATAGTCTGCAAATGCAGCATCTCCTCTTGCAAAAACACCTGTAAGATTAGTCCTTACAATATCTGGATAGCTCTGCGGTCTTTCACGTCTTAATGCCACAGGTGTGTATAGAAAAAAATTATATTTTTTATACATATAAGTTACACCTGGTTCAGCAGATAAAATATTACCAGGTCTTCTGAATCCTGTGCTCTTGCCTATCAAATCATAAGTTGGAATGCACTCATACCTTAAGCCTAATGAATAAGCCCAAGCTTCTTTGCTATAATTGAATCCAGATCGAACCATGTATTGATCTGCCACACTCATTACATTCGAAGTATACTTAATGGCAGTGGCAGTAGGTGTTCCACCTCTTGCTGTACTTACGCCATTATTGTCCCTAGGATTCAATAAATAAAAAGCGTTGGCATAACTACTCCAATTGGTATTGATTTGTCTAAACCCACTTAATTCAACAGTCACACCAAAGCCACCATCACCAGGTTGAATAGACTGATCTACATAACCCATTCTTCGCGCGTTGGCTGCATATTGAAATTCATCCTGCGCTTTATAATTACCTGTTGGTAATTTAATACCAAGTCCTGCCATTAAATTGCCTTTTTTGTTGGCATCAGGCGCAATCAACCATCTGTAGGCCGATAATCTTATATCACCCAAGCCTCTTGCTGATGTTGCAAAACGATATGGACTCGTATTTCCTAAATGTTCATATTTTGAAGTACGCTCATAATTAACAAGTGGAATACTAATGCCTACCATCCATTTTTCATTGATGTTTCTTGTTAAAGCAAAGTCCATTGCACTCGTATAATTAATTACTTCCGATCCTTCTTCTACTCTTTGCTTTTGCTCGTCTCTACCATTAAAATGTTTGTAAGAAGTAAAGTACCTATAATTGATATTTAAAGTCCATTTTGAACTGTCTTCTTGGTGCATACCTGCATGTTCCATAGTACATAAGCCACCTACTGTTCTAATGGC
>CAXNMZ010000157.1:0-3453 GCA_964203125.1 Chitinophagales bacterium
ATCGAAGTAGCAGTTCCTAAAGGCACTGCTGTCAAAAGTGTTGCCAATGGAACTGTCGTTTATGTAGGAGATGTCAATGGAGATAAAACTGTTTTAATCAAACATGGTAAATATTTTACAGCATTTTCTTGCCTTAGCAGTGCTTCTGTAAGCAATGGACAAGAAGTTAGAGCTGGAACCGTCATAGGCAGGTCCGGTATCAATCTAGACGGAGAAGGGGCCGTTTTATTCTCTATTTGTAATGAAAAAGCGGTATATTTTGATCCTGAAAACTGGTTAAAAGCCAAGAGGTAATCGTCCGTTTCAGCATTAAAAATTGTCATCATGCCAAAATGCATTTTAGCCCTAGACCAAGGAACAACTAGTAGCCGTGCTATTTTATTTGACCAAGAAGGGCTCATCCTATTCACTGCACAAAAAGAGTTTACACAAATTTTTCCCTCACCAGGTTGGGTGGAGCATGACCCAATGGAAATTTGGAGTACGCAAATTGGGGTTGCTTCGGAAGTGATATCAAAACATGGTATTGATCAATTTGACATTGCAGCCATTGGCATCACCAATCAAAGAGAAACAACTGTTATATGGAATAAGTTAACAGGCATGCCAATTTACAATGCCATTGTTTGGCAAGATAGAAGGACTGCGGATTTTTGTGACCAATTAAAATTAGAGGGCAAGCAAGGATTGATTCAAGAAAAAACAGGATTAGTTATTGATGCCTATTTTTCTGCCTCTAAGATAAAATGGATTTTAGATCATGTGGATGGCGCGAGAGTGCAGGCCGAAAGAGGAGAACTTTGTTTTGGTACGATTGATAGCTGGTTGGTTTGGAAATTGACCAATGGTGCGCAACATATCACCGATGCGACCAATGCATCAAGAACGATGCTTTTTAATATTCATGAATTAAAATGGGATACTACCTTATTGGAATTATTTAATATCCCAATCTCCATTTTACCTGAAGTAAAAAGTAGTAGTGAGGTATATGGCCATACAGATTTATTGGTCACCAATCAACAAATTCCAATTGCTGGTATTGCTGGAGACCAACAAGCTGCATTATTTGGACAAATTTGTACACAGCCTGGCATGGTTAAAAATACCTATGGTACAGGTTGCTTTATGTTAATGCATACTGGAGAAAAAGCGGTTATTTCAAAAAATAATTTATTAACGACAATCGCATTACAACGAAATGGTAAAACCTTTTATGCATTGGAGGGTAGTGTGTTTATTGGAGGCGCTGTAGTGCAGTGGCTTAGAGATGGCCTCCATCTTATTCGTGATTCTGAAGAAGTAGAAAGCTTGGCTGCACAAGTCGCTCACACCGATGGCGTGTATATGGTCCCTGCATTTGCTGGCTTAGGTGCACCCTACTGGAATCAACATGCAAAAGGCACAATTATTGGAATCACAAGAGGTACCAATGCTGCACATATTGCCCGAGCAGCATTAGAAAGTATCGCTTATCAATCATACGACTTATTAAAGGCCATGGAATCGGATGCACAAATTCCAATTGCAGAATTAAGAGTGGATGGAGGTGCTACAAAAAATAATTTATTGATGCAGTTTCAATCTAATATTTTAAATACAAAAGTGATACGACCTACCATCATTGAAACCACTGCATTGGGTGCGGCTTATCTAGCTGGTTTAGCAGTTGGTTTTTGGAAAGACGAATCTGAACTTACAGCAAAATGGAAGGTAGATCAAGTTTTCAATCCCAACTTAGGGCAAGCAGATGTAGAAAAAGGAATTGAAGGTTGGAAAAAAGCAATTCAAATGACCAATATTTAAATCACTAAAAAATAATTTTATGACTCCATTTTTAGCTGAATTCTTAGGCACTTCCATGATGATGATGATTGGAAACGGTGTGGTGGCAAATGTGGTATTGCCAAAAACCAAAGGCAATAACGGTGGATTAATTTCCATTGTACTGGGTTGGACCATCGCTGTTTTTGTAGGCGTGTATATTTCTAATAGTGTTAGTGGGGCGCACTTAAATCCAGCCGTTACAATTGCTTTTGCAAGCGCTGGAAAATTTAGTTGGTCCTTAGTTCCTTTGTATTTATTGGCACAATTATTAGGTAGCATGTTGGGTGCATTTGTGGTATGGATGGTCTATAAGGATCATTTTAATGCATGTGAAAATGCAGGGGATCAATTGGCTTGTTTTTCGACAGGTCCGTCCATCCGTAGATTACCACAAAATTTTATAGTTGAAACAGTGGCAAGCTTTATTTTCATATTAGGAATTTTTTATATTAAACCAGCTGGCGTCGAATTAGGTACTTTTTCGGCTCTTCCAGTTGCCCTTTTGGTAGCAGGAATTGGCTTTGGAATTGGAGGACCAACTGGTTGGGCAATCAACCCGGCCAGGGATTTAGGGCCCAGAATCATGCATTTTGTGCTTCCAATGAAGGGGAAAGGGCCAAGTGATTGGGCCTATGCTGCGATTCCCGTATTTGGGCCAATTGTAGGGGGAATTTTAGCTGCTATTATTTATGTACAATTTTTGCAATAAACTTGCAAATCACTATCTTTGCAGCCGAAATGGAGTATATCCATTTTCGCCTCGTAAAAGGGGGTTGTAAAAACAAATAACTATATGGCAACAACAGGTAAAATCAAACAAATTATTGGTGCGGTGGTAGACGTACATTTTTCAACAAAAAGTGTATTACCAGAAATATACAATGCCCTTGAAATCATACGTCCCAACGGTGAAAAATTAGTATTAGAAGTTCAACAACACTTAGGTGAAGATAGCGTTCGTGCAATTGCAATGGACGGTACGGAAGGCTTAGTGAGAGGGATGGAAGTGGTAGATACGGGTAAAGGAATTTCAATGCCAGTAGGTGAAGGCATCAATGGTCGCTTGTTCAATGTAACAGGAGATGCGATTGATGGTTTACCACAAGTCAATAAATCAAATGGTCGTCCTATTCACGCAAATCCTCCAAAGTTCGAAGACTTGAGTACTGCAACAGAAGTGTTGTTTACAGGGATAAAAGTAATCGACTTGATTGAGCCTTATGCAAAGGGTGGTAAGATTGGATTATTTGGTGGTGCGGGTGTAGGCAAAACAGTATTGATTCAAGAATTGATTAATAATATCGCAAAAGGACACGGTGGTTTATCAGTATTTGCGGGTGTGGGAGAAAGAACACGTGAAGGAAATGACTTATTACGTGAGATGATTGAAGCAGGTATCATGAAATATGGTGATGCATTCAAGCACAGCATGGAAGAAGGTGGATGGGATTTAAGCAAAGTGAATTTAGAAGAATTAAAAGAATCAAAAGCAACATTTGTTTTTGGTCAAATGAACGAACCTCCAGGTGCACGTGCGCGTGTTGCTTTGAGTGGTTTGACGATTGCAGAATATTTCCGTGATGGAGATGGAACAGGAAAAGGAAAGGATATCTTATTCTTCGTAGA
>CAXNMZ010000158.1:0-3435 GCA_964203125.1 Chitinophagales bacterium
GCCCGCCGAGCACTCAGGTGTAAATTGCCCAGATGGCGGAATTGGTAGACGCGCTAGACTCAAAATCTGGTTATCGCAAGGTAGTGCAGGTTCGATTCCTGTTCTGGGCACAAACCCTGTCACGAAAGTGACAGGGTTTTTTGTTTCGAAGCTGTGTCAAAAGCTTGCTTTTGTAAACAGATGAGAAGCAAAAAAACCAACAAAATGCTACGCATTTTGTTGAAAGGGTTTGAGTACGCCCGACTCTGAAGGAAGACGTTTTGAGCAAAGCGAAAAACGGCAATCCTGAATAAAAGTTCAAACATTCTTTTCTATCTTTAATCATGACATCCACTCAACTCCTACTAACCCTATTAATCATTTGGGGTATCCCAAGTACTTATTTTAGGAGTAAGTTCAGAAAGATTGTTTATCAAACGGATGATTGGAAAATAAACATACAACCCCTATTCAAAAAAGAGATTGTTGGCTTATTCACTAACATGTATCCCGAAAATCCAGATTACATCAAAACAAGAAATCAATACAGAATCTACTTATTGATTTATCTTATTATTTTCATCTTGTATCAATATATCAAATCACAATCATGAAGCAACCTATCCTTAATTTAATTTTCTCCTTTCTTTCATTTGCTATTGGATATGGCATTGCACTATTAACAGGACTAGAATTAATCCAAGAAGCTGTATTGATTGCTTATGTAATTCAATGGATCGCATTTATCCCAGCCTATCTTTTTCAAACAGAAAAATTCTATGACTTAACAGGAAGTATCACCTATATGACTGTTGTATCATTTGTATGTTATCATAGTTATGCATCCATGAATGTAAATATTGCCAGCATCGTATTAGCAGCTTGCATTCTTGTATGGACCATCCGTTTAGGCAGTTTCTTATTTACAAGAATACACAAAGCGGGCGAAGACAAAAGATTTAAACAGATCAAACCATCTCCTACAAGGTTCTTCATGACATGGACTTTACAAGGCATGTGGGTTTCAATATGTTCTATGTGTGCTTTAACAGCCATTGCAAGTAATAAGGGCGTAATCCAAAATGGTTTATTTTATTTTGGCTTACTTGTATTTATCATTGGTTTTGTAGTAGAGATCATTGCCGATATGCAAAAGTCTCAATTCCGAAAAAATCGGGACAACAAAGATCAATTCATACAACATGGACTTTGGGCCTATTCAAGACATCCTAATTATTTTGGTGAAATCACTTTATGGCTTGGAATTGCGATGATGTCTTTGTCTTCTTTAACTGGCTGGCAATATATTAGTTTGATCTCTCCACTGTTTACGTATTTACTACTTGTATATGTAAGTGGTGTGCGACTTCTAGAAATATCCGGAATGGAAAAATGGGGTCATTTGGAAACCTATCAGGACTATGTTCGCTCAACACCTTCCTTATTTCCTACTAACCCAAAGGGCCCAGATAATAAATAGGGGTTGAAATACCAACAACCTAATCCAACTAATCATTGGGTTCATGGTAATTGTGCCTAACGAGAATGTCCCTCTTTGTATAAAATAGATATGACTTGGTATAAAGGCAATGAGCATGAGTACAATGCCCCAACCTGCATATTTTCTTGTCTGTGTTGGAATTAATAAAAGCGCTAAACCAATTTCAAAAACACCAGACAATAAGTTCAACTCCACCGCCCAAGCCGCTAAATATGGGGGAATCAAAGGAATATAAAAGGATGGATCTTTAAAGTGATTATATCCTCCAAAAATATAGAATACGATCATTCCATATAACATCCACTTTTTTATAAGCCCTTTAGTCCTGTTTTCCATAAAATACATTTTAATTCCTACTGAATAAATTTGAGTATTGCTGCGGCCACTTGATTAGGCGCTTCTTCCATTGGAATATGTCCTACTTTATCTAGTACCAAGACTTGACTGTTTTGAATGTCTTGTTTGAATAAAGCTGCGTTCTTATAAGAAATAAGTTGATCTTCTTTACCCCATATAATGAGTGTAGGTTGGATTATCATTTTAATCTTAGTCGCATCTGGTTTCATAGGATGCTGAAACAATTCCAACACTGCAGCCCTATTCCCTTCTCTTAATAACATGTCGTGGTATTGTTCAACCATCTTTTCTGTGACTAAGGCTTTATTGTAAAAAGCATCCTCTAAACTTTTTCGAATTAAAGAGATTGGTGAAATATGTTTTAAGGCTTGGTTTAAAACAGGGATGGCAGCTAATTTAAAACCCAATGAACCTTTCTCGTCTTTCTTTGGATAACCAGAAGCGTCTAATAAAATCAATTGCTTGACTTTATCAGGACTAGCAATGGCGTAATTCCAAGCAATACTTCCGCCCAATGAATTACCAGCGACAATACATTTTGTCACATTGAGTTTCAATAAAAATTCATCTAAGAATTGATTGTAAAAATTGAAATTATATTGATTTAAACGATTCGGCCCAGTCAAACCAAATGCAGGCAAATCTAACCGAATGATTTTTTTATTAGTCTTTAATAAACTAGACAAGGTATCCCAAGTATGCAATGACGCCGAAGTGCCATGAATGAATACAATGGGTAAGGAGTCATCCATTCGACCCTCCATAATATAATGGACGGACACCCCGTCAATGTCAATGAATGCCGAATTTGCTTTTTGGTATTTTACCTTGAGTTGTGCTACTGGAATATCACTATCGCATGAAGACAATAAAAATGCCCCAGTTAGAAAAATGGCAACTATTTTTAAGCTTTTAATCATACAATAAATGTAAGATTATTCTCCTACAATTTTGCTAGTGCTTCTGTATAAATAAGTATTGTAAATATGACGTCTCGCAAAACGGTCAGGGGTGTCTGCATTCACTAATTTCACATAGATCGCTTTAGGCACACCATAGTATTCATATTCAGACCCGTCCGAGAATTCAACTATAAGGATTTCTGATTTAAATTCAAAGTCATTGATACTCGCTTCGGTTGTAGTGGCGATATAGGCATCCTTGGTTGCCTCATGCGTCTCTATATGCACGCTCACTAAGAAATGATAGGATGCGATTAATTTAGTTGACTTGACTTCGGCATCTTTTTTAGCCTCCTCATTGTCCTGGAACTTATCAGGGTGCCACTCCATCATGATCTTACGATATACTTTCTTTAAATCACTCAAAGTAGCTTTATCGTCTACCCCTAAAATTGCCCTATGTCTTTCGATTCGCTTCATAAATTATATTAATCAGCCGCGAAGCTACAACATATAAACGTTTACACAAAAAAAGCCCCCCATGAATGGAGGGCTTTAATCATTTAAATGAATTTGTAAATCTTACTTTACTTCCTCAAATTGTGCATCTTCTACTGTATCATTTGCAGCAGATCCACCTTGTTGAGCACCTGCATCAGGTCCAGCAGCATTTGCGCCGCCATCTGCTTGTGCTTT
>CAXNMZ010000159.1:0-3407 GCA_964203125.1 Chitinophagales bacterium
AGGTATCTTTGAAAGCTTTTTATGTGTGATGAGTTATTTGAAAGCAAAATTATTTCCAATCAAAGATCCACAAAACTTTGAAGACTGGGTAACCAATCAATTTGGGAAACGTTTATTTAATATTTTCTTTAAAACCTATACCGAAAAAGTATGGGGGATCCCATGTAAAGAAATCTCTGCAGACTGGGCAGCACAGCGTATTAAAGGATTGTCTTTGAGCAGTGCAGTTTGGAATGCTTTATTTAAACCATCTGGGAAAAAGAGTAAGGGTGATGTGATTAAAACCTTGATTGATTCTTTCCGTTATCCAAAACGTGGTCCAGGTATGATGTGGGAGGAATGTGTGGTCAAGAGTAAGGCATTGGGTGTAAAAATTGAAATGAATACAGGGGTTAAAAAGATTGAAAAAACTGGGGATACATGGAATGTACATACAAGTAATGCTGCTGTTTTAGAAGGCTTTGATTATGTCTTGTCTTCGGCGCCAATGCGTGAACTCATTCCTGCAGTCGCACCTGCATTTAGTGCGCCTGTATTGCACGCAGCTGGCCAATTAAAATATAGAGACTTCTTAACGGTGGTATTAATTTGTAAAGACCAAGACGCATTTAGCGATAATTGGATTTATATTCATGAGCCAAATGTAAAAGTAGGTCGTATTCAAAATTTTAAATCTTGGAGTCCATTCATGGTGCCAGATCCTGAAATGGCATGTTATGGATTAGAGTATTTCTGTTTTGAAGGGGATGGATTATGGACTAGCAGCAATGAGGAATTAATTGCACTAGGTACCAAAGAGATTGATCAAATTGGTTTGACCAAGCCTTCTGCAGTGGTAGATGGTTATGTGGTAAGACAACCTAAAGCATATCCTGTATACGATCATGAATACAAGGATCATTTAAATTTAATTCGCGAAGCTTTGAAGGAATACAAAGGTTTGTATTTAGTGGGTCGTAATGGCATGCACAAATACAATAACCAAGACCATAGTATGATGACAGCGATGTTAGCTGCTAAGAATATTATTGCAGGTAAAGAATTATTTGATCTTTGGGATGTGAATGAAGACGCTGAATACCACGAAGGGGGAGATAGAGGTGTTGCTTCAGGCATTGTAGGACGTGCGGTTCCAGAGAAAATTACAAATTAAAATTATTCGAAAAGGTGAGCATTGTCTCTGACTAATTTTAAAGTCATACGAATATGTAAGATGCCTACTGCTCCAATCACAAATAGGAAGTAAGCTGCAATGCGCAAGGACTTTAGTACAAATTGGTTATTCATTTCTGGAGGTAGGCCAGATTGTTGTGCTAAGAATTCATCAATAAATTTGATCAAAATAACATCGCTTGAAAGTAAGATGCTCACTGCATTTAAAAAGATCAAACAGAACATCAACAAGCTCACATAAGCATTGACTTTGATCCAATCTTTTAATTTAGTGGTTTGAATTTGCTCCCTTTCAATGCCTAATTTTAAAAACTTAAAACTAGTGAAACTATAAATCACAATACAAGCCATTGCAAACACAAGGATCATGGCACTTGGATTAGCTAATGCAGAAATCAATAAAATGCTATCCATGAAACCAAAAAACAAGGCGATAGGAATCAATATATAAGACAATACAAGGTATAATTTCGAAGGTTGTTGCATGGGTCTACTTTAATGGGTCTACTTTAAATTGAGTTTGATTTGCAATTCTTCAAATTGTTTGTTATCGATACTGCTTGGCGCGTCTAGCATGACATCGCGTCCACTATTGTTTTTAGGGAAGGCAATAAAATCTCTAATACTCTCACTGCCACCTAATAAAGCACAAAGACGATCAAAGCCAAATGCAATACCACCATGTGGCGGTGCACCATATTCAAAGGCGCCAAGTAAAAATCCAAATTTATGTTGTGCTTCTTCTGGCGTCATGCCCAAAGCGGCAAACATTTTTTCTTGTAAAGCTCTTTGGAAAATACGAATAGAGCCTCCTCCAATTTCATTGCCATTTAAAACCATATCATATGCGTTGGCTTTGATGCCAGCATAAGGATGTTCCAAATATTTAGCAGCGGCCTTAATTTCTGGTGCATTATTGATCATGATATCAATATGATCTGGCTTTGGAGAAGTGAACGGATGATGTCTAGCGACCCAACGGTTACCTTCTTCGTCGTATTCAAATAATGGGAAATCCATGACCCATAATAATTTAAATTCATCCTCTTTTCTAAAGCCTAATTGCTTACCTAATGCGAGTCTTAATTCGCTAATGGCTTTACGTGTTCTTTCCTCCGCACCTGCAAGGATCAATATTAAATCACCTGTTTTGGCGCCAGCTGCTGCAGCGATGTCTTTTAATTTATCCTCCGAATAGAATTTATCTACACTACTCTTGAATGTGCCATCAGCATTACATTTAATAAATACCATGCCTTTCATGCCTATCTGAGGGCGTTTCACCCACTCCGTTAAATCATCTGTTTGTTTACGCGTAAACTCACTACAGCCTGGTGCAGCAATGGCCACCACTGTTTCTGCTTCGTCAAATACTTTGAAATCAACGCCATTGATTAAAGCTGCTTGATCTGCTTTATCAGAAAATACATGCGCCGGCTTTTTTAAATTACATACCTCCATACCAAAACGAATATCCGGTTTGTCATTTCCATAATGCCACATCGCATCTTCCCAAGTCATGCGCTGAACGGCTTCGGTATAATCAATATTTTTTACGTCTTTGAAAATGCTTTTGATCAAACCTTCGAACATATTTAAAATATCTTCTTGTTCTACAAAACTCATCTCGCAGTCAATCTGTGTAAATTCTGGTTGACGATCGGCTCTTAAATCCTCATCTCTAAAACACTTTACAATTTGGTAGTAACGATCGTATCCACTCACCATCAACAATTGCTTAAAAGTTTGAGGAGACTGGGGTAGTGCATAAAACTCGCCTGGGTTCATTCTACTTGGCACCACAAAATCACGCGCACCCTCTGGAGTAGACTTGATTAAAAATGGCGTTTCAATATCCATGAATCCTTTTTCATGTAAATAGTTTCTGGTAGCACGGTTTACACTATACCTTAATTCAATATTCTTTTTCACTGCGTTTCTTCTTAAATCCAAGAAACGGTATTTCATTCTAATATCATCTCCGCCATCCGTATCATCTTGAATAGTGAATGGAGGCACAATCGAAGCGTTTAATATTTTAAATTCAGTGACTTCAATTTCAATTTCACCTGTTGGGATATTGGCATTTTTGCTAGAACGTTCAATCACTTTTCCCTTTGCTTGTAAAACAAACTCACGACCAAGTGGTTGCGCGTCTAATTGTGCTTGCAAAGCTTCGCCCATTAATAGTTGTGTAATACCATAACGATCTCTAAGATCCACAAAAGTGATGG
>CAXNMZ010000160.1:0-3401 GCA_964203125.1 Chitinophagales bacterium
AAAGAAGCACAGGGCATGTTAGAATCTAAAATCAAGCAATTAGAGGTCGCTGTATCCAATGCAAAGATTGTAGACACAAGTACCATTGATACAAGCAAAGTGACCATATTGACCAAGGTGACAATCACCAACTTGGCTACAAAAAAAACCGTGACTTATCAATTAGTAGGAGAGAAGGAAGCAGATTTAAAAGCAGGTAAAATTTCCGCATCTTCTCCAATTGGAAAAGGATTGATAGGTAAAAAAATTGGTGATACTGCAGAAGTGCAAGCGCCAAACGGTGTGATGAAATTCAGCGTCGATAATATTACCATTTAATTTGCCTTGTCCAACTTGCAATGACTATCTTTTCAAAAATAATTAAAGGTGAGATACCTGCTTACAAGATTGCGGAGAATGATTTATTCATTGCATTCTTGGATATTTTTCCTTTGCAAAAAGGACATGTATTGGTGGTGCCTAAAATAGAAGTAGATAAAGTATTTGAACTACCAGATGATTATCTTTCCCAAATTTTGATATTTGCAAAACCCATCGCAAAAGCAATAGAGGCTTGTTTTCCATGTAATCGTGTGAGTATGGTGACTGTTGGATTAGAAGTGCCCCATGCGCACCTGCATCTGATTCCAATCAACCAGGCAGATGATCTTAATTTTGATCATCCAAAATTACAATTATCCAAAGCAGATTTTATCGCCATTCAAGATGCGATCATTAGCAAATTGCCCTTATTTTTTTAAACGAGCTGGATTTTTTTGGATAAAATCATCCCATCCTTTTAAACCTTTTCCAGTACTAATCACTGGTCGATTGATTTGATGCCAATGGCATAATGCCACTGCAAGTGCATCTGTGGCGTCGTAATGCTTTGGTTTTTCTTTGACATTCAATACACGCTCTAACATTTTCCAAACCATATCTTTATCCGCATTGCCATTTCCTGTAATAGATTGTTTCACTTTTTTCGGTGCATATTCTGTCACTGGTGTATTGTAATGCATGGCTGCTGCAATGGCAACACCTTGTGCCCTTCCTAACTTTAACATGCTCTGTACATTCTTTCCAAAAAAGGGGGCTTCGATGGCAAAATGCGCTGGATGATAGGTTTCCATCAATTCAATAATCTTAGCATGAATCATCTGTAAGCGTGCATAGATATCCTTTTCTTTGGTCATTTTAAGCACATCCATCATGATGATTTTTGGCTGAACACCACCTTGTATAATTGCATAGCCCAGTATTTGTGTTCCAGGATCAATACCTAAAATAATGGGTGTTTTTGACATAGGTATAAAGTTACAGATATCCCTTCAAAATACGATCTTTACAAAATATGATTTCGAGTAAACTAAAGCCATTACTTTCTCTTGGAAATAAATTGATTGGATTCATCTTATTTGTGATTTGCGCTATTGCGATCTACAATAAGGTCTTGCAAAATGAAAATTTGAATCAATATGGGGCAGATTTAAAAATCCAATTGGCCAAAATTCATTGGACAGCTTGGGTGCTCATGGGTTGTTTATTAACGTTGAATTATACCATCGAAGCCATCAAATGGAAGTCTGTCATCGCATCTACAAATACATTTAACATAGGGCAGGCATTGAGGGCAGTATTGGTAGGTCAGGCTTTTTCATTTTTTACACCAGCAAGGTCTGGCGACTATGTGGGCAGAACATTATTTTTAGCCCCTGGAACTAAGTTGAAAGGTATTACACAAATGGCATGGGCTTCCTATGCACAAATTTTAATGACGATCTGTTTTGGTTGCTTTGCCTTATTTTGGAATCTCCCATTTCTTCCATGGTTAAAATGGGTTGCGCCATTGGGTGGCATCATTGCCTTGTTTTTATTTTTTTACAATCAGCCTTTGAAAGGTTGGTTATCCAAGATCAACCTCCTGCAAATTGATGCTGCTTTAAAATGGAAACTACTTGCGCTTGCATTTGCGCGCTATTGCATCTACCTTATGCAGTACAACTGGGCAGCAGAAATGCTTTCAATACCAGTTGACTGGATGGATTTAAGCATTGCTATTATGGCGCTATTATTTTTCCTGAGTATGATACCTGCAATTAGTTTGACTGATTTAGTCATTCGAGGACAATTGTTTTTATTGTTAATGGCGCCATTTTACCAGAACGATATCATGCTCATTGCATTAACCACATTAATATGGATTGTCAATTTTTTAATACCATCTATCTTAGGCGCAATTTTATTACTTGGTTTTAGATTAAAACAATAAATTTATAGTCCATATCCTACGTCATGTTTTTATACCTCTTTCATATTTGGATGACCACTTTATTATCTGTGATGCCAAATCAGACCAAAGAGCTTTGTAGTCAATCCAATACTTCATTTAATATAGGCGAAAAAATTACCTATACCATTTTTTACAATGTGATTGGATTATATGTGAATGCAGGTGACGCTCAATTTACGGTAACGCCTTCTAAATGGGAAGGAGAGGCTGCTTTTGCTTTTACTGCCACTGGCAATTCCAATCGCAGGTATGATTGGATTTTTAAAGTGCGTGATAAATACGAATCCATCGTGGATAGTAAAACTTTGTTACCTTATTTTTTTAGTAGAAGCATCAATGAGGGTTCATTCCATCAAAATCAAAGCCTTAGATTCAATCAAAAGTCCAACGAAGTGACTACTCAGAAAGGAGCTTCATTTAAATCGGCAGATTGTACATTTGATGTGATAAGTGCTGTGTATGCCGTAAGGAATTTAGATTTTAGTAATCTACAAGTCAATCAGAAAGTGTACTTAAATTTTTTCCTTGACAATGAATTGTTCCCTTCTTATTTTAAATATTTAGGGAAAGAAATTATTCAAACCAGATTTGGGAAATTTAATGCCATTAAGATAGCCCCTTTACTAGTGAAGGGGTCGATGTTTGAAGGTGGAGAGCGCATGACTATCTGGGTTACAGACGACGAGAACCATATACCAATAAGAATAGAAACCCCTATCATTGTAGGCTCAATCAAAGTGGATATGAAAAGCTATGAAGGGTTAAGACATCCTTTAACTGCCATGATTGAATAAGCGTAGTGCCTGAATAAATAGTTATTTATTTTTTATTAGAGGTCAGCTTGTTTGATTCAATTAAAGCTTTAACTTTTTAAGCTATCTAAACTAAAGCAATTTTTTGCTCTAATGCCTTTTTCTGTTACATGTACATCACAGCATTCATTGACTGAATCATGTTCAAAAAATAAAGTATAGTTTTTAGTACATGCTTCGTTTAAGAAGATTTCTTTTTCGTTGAGTGTAAACAGCGGTTGCATATCATAGCCCATTACAAAGGGGATTGGCAAATGTCCAACAGAAGGCAATAAGTCTGCCATAAATACAATTTGATGATTCCCATATTGAATTTT
>CAXNMZ010000161.1:0-3339 GCA_964203125.1 Chitinophagales bacterium
AATTGGTCACAAATTAATAAGAGTCATCGCTTGATTCAACGCGCATGGTATTATATCGAACTGTTTTCAGATCCTACCAACGAAAACACAGTGTATGTGATGAGTGCCCCTTCCTTAAAATCAATTGATGGTGGTAAAACTTTTACAGACTTTGCGCGCACGCATGGTGATTACCATGATTTATGGATTCATCCTAGTAATGGAAAAAATATGGTCATTGCTGATGATGGTGGTGCTGCTGTAACGCATGATGGAGGCAAGTCTTGGAGCAGTCAAAATAATATGCCGACTGCACAATTTTATCGAATCAATGTAGACAACGAAGTGCCTTACAATATTTATGCAGGACAACAAGACAATAGTTCCGTTAAAATTGCAAGTCGCGCCATTGGTGCTGGCGGCATAGATGAAAGATATTGGTCTTCCTCTGCAGGTGGTGAAAGTGCCTTCTTGGCATTTGATCCAAACAATCCTAGATATGTTTTAGGTGGATCTTATCAAGGAACGATAGAAGTATTAGATACAAAAACAAAAGGGAGCACCAATATCATGGCTGCGCCAATTCAATACTTAGGAAGAGACGCAAAGGATATTAAGTACCGTTATAACTGGAACGCTCCAATTATTTGGAGTAAGCATGAACCAAATACGTATTATCATGGGTCACAATTTTTACTGAAAACTTCCGACATGGGAAAAACATGGAAAGAGGTTTCTCCTGATTTAACGCGCAACGAAAAATCTAAACAAGGAAAACCTGGTGTACCCTATACAAACGAAGCGGTGGGTGCAGAAAATTATGGTACACTGGCTTATGTGATGGAGTCGGTTCATGAAAAAGGTGTGATCTATACAGGTAGCGATGATGGTTATGTGTACATAACAAAAGATGGTGGCGCTACTTGGAAAAATATTACACCAGCAGGATTAGCAGAATGTTTAATCAATGCCATTGAAGTATCTCCACATGATAAAGCAACAGTGTATATTGCAACCACTAGGTATAAGTTCAACGACCATACGCCTGGTTTATATAAATCCAATGATTATGGAACTACTTGGACTAAAATAAATACAGGCATTGCAAATAATGCATTTACAAGAGTGGTGCGTGAGGACAATGTTGTTAAAGATTTATTGTATGCTGGCACGGAATTAGGTGTGTATATGTCCAACAATGGTGGTAAAAGCTGGAGTCCATTCCAATTAAATTTACCCATTACGCCTATCACAGATTTGCGTGTGCACCAAAACAATTTAATTGCTGCAACTTCTGGTAGGTCTTTTTGGATATTGGATGATTTGAATTTAATTCGAGCATATAAAGCAGATACTAGCAATGTAAAAATATATACACCAGACGCAACCGTATTAGTCATGGGATCGAGCGAAATGGATGACAACGACGGAGATTTTACAGGTGCTAAGGCAAAAGCGGGGGTTAATCCTGCAACAGGCTTGGTCTTGTATTATCAATTGCCTAGTATGGCAGACTCAGTTGAGTTGAGTATGGAAATCAGTGATGCAGCTGGAAAATTAGTACGTCGCTTTAGTTCAAAGGCGGACGAAAATTATAAGCGTTACGACGGTGCTCCAAGAAAAGATCCAACACTAAGCAAAGAAAAAGGATTGAATCGTTTTGTATGGAACCTTCGTCACGCAACCACTACGGCTATACCAAATGTATATATTGAAAGTAGTTTTAGTGGACACAAAGCGATTCCTGGTAATTATACCATTCGTTTGATGGCAGGTGGAAAAATGGTTGGCAGTACAACAGGCGTGATACAAGCCAATCCAAATTTTGGAACGACTGCCAGTGAATACCAAGCGTATGATGATTTGATGCGTTTGATGGAAAGCACGGTCACTGAAATGCACCAAATGGTCAACGAACTAAAAGACAATAATAGTCACATTGAAGCATTGGTTAAAAAATTAAAGTCTGATGCCATCTATAGTGGTGCACAATATGCAAGTTTAAAACAAAATGCAGCAAGCTTAATTACAAATTTAAAAGCATGGGACGAAGACATGATTCAAAGAAAATCAACTTCATATGATGATGTTGAAAATTTCCCAAATAAATTTACAGCCAACTATATGTTCTTACTAAATCAAACGGAGAGCGATATTCCACAAGTGAATCAACCGAACTTAGATTTATTGAAAGAATATACTGCTGAGTGGGATAAATTAAAAGCAAGAGGACTAAAATTAAAAAATGAATCTATTCCTGCATTGAACAAGCAATTATGGGATTTAGGAATGGGCGCCATTTGGTAGAATAGGTGCTTGCTTCATTATAGAGACGCAATCCAGGAGATCCTAGTTGTCAGCATTTAAAATGCTAGGCCTAGTATCTTTTGGGTTGCGTTTTTCGTATTGCTTCACTTGATTGATCAATTTCGGTTGATGTTGTCTTGGACGTTTCAATTCATATTCATAAAAAGCATTACCAATTTGATTTAAAAAAGGAAAGCCAACAGTTTCCTCGTCATATTTTGAATCGTTCACTACGCCATCACTATTCACATAAATGGTAGCGGAGAGCATGTAATCGATATTATTTTTTGTATCCAACACATAAGACACATCTGTTAAGAATCCATAAGCCCATCCTACTTTATTAAAAACCCTGATATGCTTTGGCATGGCATGCGTGCTGTCTTGAAAAAAGAATTTCACATAGCTATCATAAAAGTGTGTGCTGTCGTATTTTGGATAGTCTGTTTCCGATGGATACTGTGATAAGTATTGTAATAAAAATAACCTGTCCGCTTCGGTCATATTGAATCTATTTTGTTTTGGGACCGATGCTGGAAACAAAACTGCTTGCAACATTTTTTGCATGTCAACTAATGAAATATTATTATGGCGTGTAAAATCAAAAGGCGCATTCACTACTTCGTCCTTGCTATTCCAATGCGCATCACCAATTAAAATAGGTGCTCCAAATTGAAAACTGTCTTTATTGTATTGTGGCGCTAACTTTAAAATTGGCAAACCTTTTTCATCCACAAAATTGATCCCATTGGTATGTCTATTTTGATCTTCTGTATAGCCCATAAACTGTCTGGTGATTTTTGTACTGGTATACCCTTTTGCAATTAGTTTTTGATTGGTTGGACCCTGACCCACAAATTGATACAATCGATTGTAGGGATCGTTCTCGGATATTAAAAATGCGCGTTTAATAAAATGAGCGATGGAGGGTTTTTTGTTTTGAGCACTTGAATCAGCATACATCGCTACTTGTCTTTGATAATTACTATCAAATTGCATTGTGGTGAACTTATTTATACCAGACTGGTTCAATTCATTTAATTTTTCCATCGC
>CAXNMZ010000162.1:0-3320 GCA_964203125.1 Chitinophagales bacterium
CAATTACGACTTTTGCTTGTTCTAATCTTTTTGCGCTATCCTCAATGGTTAATAGATGATCCACCATCCTCTGAACGTGACGGCCATACTCTCTCATCCCCATGATGCTTCTTGCTGTATTGTACTCCATGTATATATTACTTCAACGAGTAACAAATGTAAGGTTTTTTAGGTTTATTTATTACTTATCTTCGTAGCATGGAGCAACTATTACAGCAAATAGAAGACATCAAAAAGGAAATAAATGCCGCAGAAGCAGCCAATGCAGCCGCTTTAGAGGAGTTTAGAATTAAATACTTGGGAACCAAGGGTTTGGTAAAACAAATCATGGGTGAAATGAAGAATGTGCCCAACGATCAAAAAAAGGAATTTGGACAGATATTGAATGCATTTAAAATTGTAGCCGAAGAAAAATTTGAAGCATTACAAGCAGGATTAGGGGATAGTGCAGAGACAGATACAGGTATGGACTTTAGTTTACCAGGTGACCCAACACCAGTTGGCACAAGACATCCACTGAATTTGGTGCGCAATCAAATGGTTTCTATTTTTAAAAGATTGGGATTTGCTGTTGCAGAAGGACCAGAGATCGAAGATGATTGGCATAATTTTGGCGCCATGAATTTGCCAGAAGATCATCCTGCTCGTGATATGCAAGACACGTTTTATGTAGAAGAAAAAACCGCAGACCATTCCGCATGGTTATTAAGAACACATACATCCAGTACACAAGCACGTGTGATGGAATCACAGAAACCACCTATTCGTGTGATCTGTCCAGGACGCGTATACAGAAACGAAACAATTTCTGCAAGAGCGCATTGCTTTTTCCATCAAGTAGAAGGATTGTATATCGATGAAAATGTAAGCTTTGCAGATTTAAAACAAACGCTTTATTTTTTCGTACAAGAGATGTTTGGCAAGGAAGTGAAAGTGCGTTTTCGTCCAAGTTATTTTCCATTTACAGAACCAAGTGCAGAGATGGATATCAGTTGTCAAATTTGTGCAGGCAAGGGCTGTAATATTTGTAAGCACACAGGTTGGGTAGAAATTTTAGGATCTGGTATGGTGCATCCAAAAGTGTTGGAGAATTTTGGCATCGACCCTGAAAAGTATACTGGCTTTGCGTTTGGCATGGGTGTAGAAAGAATCGCACAATTAAAATACCAAGTCAACGACTTACGTTTGTATTCACAAAACGATATCAGGTTCTTACAACAATTTAAAAGTGTATAGGCACACCGTGATTTAATCATCTATGTTACACAACACCAAGGGTATTGTTTTACGCGTGACCAAATACGGCGATACAAGTGTCATCGCTTCTATCTACACAGAACTTTTTGGATTACAACAATACATCGTAAAAGGTGTTCGAACCATTAGTAAAAAAGGAGCTAGCAAGGGTGTATTTTATCAACCCGGTGCAATTTTACAAATGGAAGCCTATCATGCTCCAATGAAGAGTATGCAGATGATTAAGGATGTGAACTGGTCCTATGTGTATCAGAATGTGTATTCGGATGTATTGCGCAATGCAGTGGCTACTTATATTGTAGAAATCTTACAACAAACATTGGAACCAGAACCACACCCTGAATTATTTTATTTAATCGAGGATACATTTAAGCAATTGGATAAAGGAGGTGCAGGATTGGTAAGTAATCTTCCAATATATTTTTTAATTCACTTAAGTCAAACCTTAGGTTTTGGTTTGCAAGGCGTGTATTCAAACGATACACCGATACTAGATGTGCACGAGGGTAATTTTGTAGCGAATAAGCCGCTCCATCCCTACTTCTTAGAAGGACCAGAGGCTCAAACTGCATCTACTTTTTTGAGTCTACAGTTATACAATGAATTGGAAACGATCCATTTAAATGGAGCACAAAGAAAAAAAATATTGGAATTATTTCAGCTCTCTTTAAGCTGGCACTATAAGAAATTTAGTGAGATTAAATCACTACCTATTTTACAAGCAGTGTTGCATTAGGTACATTAGTCATTATCCCTTTTGCTATTACGATGTCTGCGCCAAAGTATAATCAAGATTGCGATGATGCCAAATAAAATAGGAAAGCTCATAATCAATTATTTATACTGTAAGCTACAAAATTTTATGACTAGATGCGTTCAATAAACCACTCAGTGCATCCATGCCTTTTATCAACACTACGCCAGGCTTCTTACCTTTTTCAAAACTGCCTAAATGCTTGTCCATCTGTAATGCGCGCGCGCCATTGATGGTGGCCCATCCAAGCATTTCAGAAATTGGAATATCAGGATGATGTTCTTGAATTGTTTTTAACTCATCCAACACACTAAGGCTCCAGTTGCTTGCATAGCTGTCGGTTCCAATAACGATATTTGCTTTTTCGGAACGGAGTAATTCAACAGGTGGCATGGTTTGTTCAATGTACTGGTTTGCGTTAGGACATAAACACCAAAAGGCATTGTCCATTGCAGCATGCACTGTTTGAATGTCTAGAGCCGAAGTAAAACTATTGTGTACTAAAATGCCATAATCTGCGTTTTTGAAAACGGATAAGACAGATTGCAAAGAACTTAAACCTGTCGCTTCAAAAAAATCTAAATTCACTTTTGTTCTTTCATACATCCCTAAAAAACTCCCAGACTTTGTTTTAAAAAAATCATTCTCGTCGGTTGTTTCTTGATTGTGCATGCTAATGGTATGGATGCCAAAATGTGCACTTAATAAATTCCATAAATTATTTGTCACTGAATAAGGCGCATGTGGCACAAGGGATGCACGCACACAATTTTCTTGAAATTGTTTTTGTATTTCAAGCCCCGCTATTATTTTATCTGCTGCACGTGTTGGATCTAAATCATACAATTCTACAAAACTGTAATAGGCCAAATTGTGTTTTGCTTTTTGAGTTAAGGTATCTAATGTGTTGGAAATATCACCCACTGCTACAATTCCATTTTTATACATTTCATCTTCTGCAGAAACAATGGCCTGCTGAATAATTGCATCCTCTACTTTTCGCAAACTAACAATTTGCTTTACAAATTCTTGTAAGCCAGTATGTGCAGGAATCATCCCCTTCATGTGCGACAATTCCAAATGACAATGCGCATTGATAAAACCAGGTGTAAGTATCCCCTCGAAATTTTGCACTTCATCTCCTGCATCTTCTATCCCCACCATGGCTTCAATGGTCCCATCTTTTTGGGTGATTAAAACCAGTTGGTCCTCCAAAAGCTCGGTTCCGGTAAAAATTTGTGTTGCTTGGAATTTTTGATACATATATATAAGTAGGGTCAAAATTAAGACTAATAAGATGCAGAACACA
>CAXNMZ010000163.1:0-3309 GCA_964203125.1 Chitinophagales bacterium
TCAGGAGCGGTGCCCCTATAGAAGTGGTAGAGAATTTACAAGAGTTGGAAGACGAGGGGGAAGTGTATGAAAGTATTGAAGATATTTGGCCGGACTATCCAAGCCAAGAAGATTTTATGTTTAATGAAGACGAGTACTAGTCAATAAAAAAGAGGCTTTGAATAAATCTAAAGCCTCTTTTTATTTTCTCTAATTATTTGAAAAGGACTATCGTCCTTTTTTGCTCTACTTCTTTTCTTACTTTCAATAATTTTCAGCCATCACGAAGCAGTGCTTCGTTCTTCTCTAATGAATTTAATAAAAAGAGAGGACACGATTTCGTGTCCTCTCTTTTTATTAAATAGCGAGAAATAGTCTTCCTAAAAATTCAATTTAAAATAAAGCAACATCAAACTCAAAGTCAATACAATGGTATTGGCAACAAGTACAGGTTTACTTTTTATTAAATATGCGTAGACTAACCAAACGATACAACTAAAGTTCACAATGAGTATCATCAATAAACTAAGGCTTTCTACATTTCTGGTTTGCCATGTTAAATACACCTGAGGAATAAATGTGATACAGCTAAGGAGTGAACCAAAGTAGCCTATTGCTTCAACTAACTTGGGGTTGATTTGTTTGTCGCTCATACGAGTAATTAAATGGGGGTTATTATTTTGGTATAACTAAATCAAGTAACACTTTATCCTTCCGTAATTCCTGCTTTTTGCATCACTAAATCACTTACACCAGTCGTTGAATAACCGCCATCGTGGAATAAGTTCTGCATGGTGACCATCTTCGTTAAGTCAGAGAACAAAGTGATACAGTAATTCGCACAATCTTCTGCTGATGCATTTCCTAAAGGTGCAATCGCGTCTGCATAATCATAGAAGTCGCCAAATCCTTTAATACCCGTTCCTGCAGTTGTTTTAGTAGGAGACTGAGATACCGTATTCACACGAACCTTGTTGCGTAAACCATAATGGTAACCAAAGCTACGTGCGATAGATTCTAACAATGCTTTAATATCCGCCATATCTGTATAGAATGGATAAGTTCTTTGAGCAGCAGCATAGGTTAAAGCAACTACGCTAGCATGTTCGTTTAATGCATCCATATTGTAGGCTACACTTAACATTTTATGCAAAGACATTGCAGATACATCTACGCCTTTTGCATAGTAATCGTAGTTCAATGATGGATAAGGAATATTTTTTCTGATATTGACACTCATGCCAATAGAATGTAAAACGAAATCAATTTTACCACCTAAGATTTCTTGAGACTGTGTAAATAAATTGGTTAATTCTTCTACGTTGGTCGCGTCAGCTGGAATAATTTTAGAGTTGGTTTGTTCTGCTAATACATTGATCTCACCCATACGCATGGCGATAGGGGCGTTGGTTAATACAAATGTGGCACCTTCGGCATGGGCTTGTTCTGCTACTTTCCATGCAATTGAATTTTTATCAAGTGCTCCGGTAATGATACCTCTCTTACCTTTTAATAAATTGTATGCCATCTTTATGTGTTTATTTAATTCTTGCAAAAATAATTATAATATCCTATAAAATAGCCAATCAGTCGGCTTAATATAGGCTAGGCAAGTAATTCGTTTGCATGCTCCAAAGCTGCTTTACTTGGCGGGTCGCCACCAATCATGCGGGCAATATGGGTCACGCGCTCAGCCGCTTCTAGAATGCGCACATGCGTATGGGTCGTTTTGCCTTCTTGTTCTTTGTACACATATAAATGTGCTTGGCCTTTCGCTGCAATTTGTGGCTGATGGGTGATACAAAGTACCTGACGGGCTTGACCCAATTCTTGTAATAACAAACCCACTTGTTTTGCAGGCTCTCCAGAAATGCCAGAGTCTATTTCATCAAAGATCATTGTGGGTAAATCAATCGATTTTCCAACCAATGATTTAATACATAACATCAAACGACTTAATTCACCACCGCTTGCCACTTTTTTAATAGGTTCAAACTTCTGTGTATTATTGGCATCAAAAAGAAAATCAATTTTATCAATACCATATTGATTGAAAGGCACCGTATCCAATTGAACTTTTAATTGTGCATTGGGCATCCCCACTTGATGCAACAAATGGTTCACTTGTTTTGCCAAAGGGGCAGCTTGTTTTTTACGTAAATCACTCAAATTAGCAGCGCGTGTTGTTAAATCTTTTTCGGCAGCAGCCACTTTTTTGGCATAGGTCTCAATGGCTTCATCTATATGCAATACAGCTTCTAGGTCTTTTGACAAGGCTTGTTGAATCTCCAATAGGGCAGCGGTAGATTGTACCTTATGCTTTTTTTGTAAATGATAACCCTGTGATAATCTTTCTTGCATGGTGCTGATTTTTGACGCATCAAAATCCATTTTATCCTGCCATGTTTGAAGTTCACTCGTGATATCAGCTAGTTCTATTTGTGCTGCTTTCAATCTTGCTAATAAGGGATCAAAATCATTCTGAAATTTTGCAATGCTTTCTAAATTATTTGCAATCTGTTTGATCTGTTGAACAATAGGTTGATCTGATTCATCTAATGTAAAAATGCTTTGTGTCAATTGCGCTTTAATATCAGCAGCATTTTCCATGAATTTTAAATCAATCTCTAATTGCTCTAATTCGTTTTCATGTAATCCAAGTGCAGTTAGTTCCTCTAATAAATGCGATTTATAAGCAACCGTTTGGTCAAAGTTTTCTTTTTGTTCAATCAGTTCACTTAAATGTTTGGTGGCTGCCTTCCAATCATGGAAAGTGCTTTGATAGGCTTCAAGATCCTTATGCACATTGGCGAGTGCATCTAATACTGTTCTTTGAAATTCCATATCCCCCAAACTAAGGGTGTCAAATTGTTGATGCAGGTCTACTAATTGAGAGGTAAGCGCTCTTAATTCATTTAAATTAATTGGGGTATCGTTGATGAAAGCCCTGGACTTACCTTGTGCATTGATCTCTCTTCGAATAATTAATTCATCAGCAAGGTCCAAATCATTGGCTTCAAAAAATGCAGCGTAATTATTTTTATTGGCAAGTGTAAAAACGCCTTCGATCACGCATTTTTTTGCTGGATTGCGACAAACAGTACTGTCTGCACGGTCACCTAAAATTAAACCCAAGGCACCCATAATGATACTCTTACCTGCACCCGTTTCTCCTGTGATTACAGAGAGTTGGTTGGATAAATGAATCTTTAATTCGTCGATTAAAATATAGTTCTGTATGTCTAATTGAGTCAGCATGATGTACTGCAATATACACCCAATTTTATTTCCTCAAACAACGCTGAATCCCTGTTTTTGCTTTTTGGTCTA
>CAXNMZ010000164.1:0-3306 GCA_964203125.1 Chitinophagales bacterium
GCAACTGATAATCACGAATAAGTTGTAAATGGAATCGCAAGGCGCAAGACAAAAAATATTACAAAAGATCAAACAGGCATTGAAAGATCCAGTGCCTGTTCCTTTTCCAGATCAAGTGGCGGATACGCCCTTTTTTATCCCAACTGAAAAAGAAATGGCAATTGAATTTGCTCAAAAGTTCACTGAACTCTTGGGCAAATTTGTGTATTGTGCCGATGAGCAAGAATTGATCAAACAATTGAATGCGTTGATGATCACAAAAGGTTGGAACAAAATTTATTCAAAAGAAACAGCATGGTTGACTTCATTGCGCCCTTTGCAATTTGATCCTGTAACAACAGAAGACCTTGCGGATTGTGATGCTGCCATTACATTGTGTACACATTTAGTGGCTAGAACAGGGACCATCGTATTAAGCAGTAAAGAGTTAAGCGGAAGAACTGCTAGTGTGTATGCGCCCATTCATCTTTGCATTGCCTACGCCGACCAATTGGTGTATGATATGACAGATAGCTTGGTGAAATTCAAAGACAACCTAGAAGGGTTTCCTTCTATGATTAGTTTTGCTACAGGACCAAGTAGAACTGCCGATATTGAGAAGACTTTGGTGGTTGGCGTACACGGTCCTAAGGAAGTCTATTGTTTTTTAATCGATAACCCATTAGAGTTGTAATTTTAATTTAAACAACCTCCATGGAAATAGCAACAGGTAAAAAAGTTTATTTTCTTTCTGACTTTCATTTAGGTGCGCCTAATGATACAGAAAGCAGAAAAAGAGAGGATCGCTTAGTGCGCTTTTTACAAGATGCGCGCAAGGATGCTGGTGTTATTTTTATTGTTGGCGATATTTTTGATTTTTGGTTTGAATACAAAACGGTGGTGCCAAAAGGGTTTGTTAGAATTTTAGGGACCCTTGCTCAAATGGCGGACGAAGGCATTCAGTTGCATATTTTTACTGGCAACCATGATTTGTGGATGCAGGATTATTTGTCAAAAGAATTGAATGCGAAACTATATTTTGAGCCGCAACAATTTACCATTCAAAATAAACAATTCTTGATAGGACATGGAGATGGATTAGGTCCTGGAGACGAGGGGTATAAGCGTTTAAAAAAAATATTCACGAATCCTATTTGTCAATGGTTATTTAGGTGGTTACATCCAGATGCGGGCATACAATTAGCGAATTATTTTAGTCGAAAGAGCCGTGCAAAAACGGGCAATGCAGACGAATTATTTTTAGGAGAAGATAAAGAATGGCTCATTCTATATGCCAAGGAGCAAGCCAAAACAATGGCAGTTGATTATTTTATATTTGGTCATCGTCACTATGCGATTGATTTAAGGCTCAATGATAAAAGCAGGTATATTAATTTAGGGGATTGGATTCGTTTAAATACCTATGCTGTTTTTGACGGAACAGATTTGCAATTGTTAACCTGGGAAGCAACAAGATAATGCTATGAATATAGATCAAATCATACTCAGCAATTCCATTCGAAGCTACTTGTTTGTAGCTGCAATTATACTTGGTACACTGCTTATTAAACGATTGGTATCTCGTTTTTTTGCAAGCTTGATTTACACTTGGGTAGACAAAAAGAATCATTCAGATTTAAGAAAAAACCATGTACATCGTTTACTCGTTCCTATCGAGCAGTTCTTACTATTTTTGGTCGCCATCATTGCGATCTATGAATTAAAGTTCCCTGAAGCATGGGATGTGAAGCTATTCAAGTTGAGCTTACAGCAGTTTTTAGATTCAGGTATTAAATTCATGTTTGTCCTACTTTTGATTAGGGTAAGCTTGAGAACACTAGAATTTATCGCGATCATTTTAGAGAATAAAGCAAGGCTTACCAAAGATTTATCTGACGATCAATTGGTTTTATTTTTCAGAGATTTCTTTAAAGTGATTATTTATATCATTGGTATTTTATTGGTATTGAGGTATGTGTTTAACGAAAGTATTGGCAATCTTGTTACGAGCTTAAGTATTGTGGGTGCTGCGATTGCTTTGTCTACCAGAGAAAGCCTCGAAAATATCATAGCCTCTTTTATTATCTTTTTTGACAAGCCCTTCAGCGTTGGGGATCTGGTTAAAGTGAGTGGATTTACAGGGACGATCGAAAAAATTGGACTAAGAAGTACGCGTATTCGTACACAAGACAAAACTTATATCTCGGTTCCAAATAAACAAATGGTTGATTCTATCGTAGACAATATTTCGCTCAGGTCTGAACGTAAAATTGACATGGATTTGCAGTTAAGTGTAACCACTTCTGCGCAAGCATTGGCTGATTTTGCCAACCATATGCGTGCATTTTTAAAGTCTGAAAAAAACCTAAATAGTTTTCAAGTTTTTATAGCTGAATCGGGAAAACAATACCATGCATTGCATGTAGAATGTTTAGTGAATATGGAAATGGATATCGATGCATTTCAAATATTGAGAGAACGTTTAAACCTTGCTGCCATTGAATATGCCAATACGCATCAGATTCATTTTTCGGAAAAAGGGTAGGCAATTATAGACTTGCTTTCAATGACTGTAAGAAATTTTTAATCTCTTTTAGATTATTCAATAAGGACAGGCCTTTGTTGGCTTTCTCTTTATTATTTTTCAAATAGGTTTTTGCCCCATCAATAGAATACTTCTTCTCTCTAAGTAAATAATAGATCTGTTTTAAAAATTCAATATCCTGTGCACGAAATAAACGGTCCCCTTTTCTTGTTTTGCGAGGCTGTAATTGTTTAAACTCTTTTTCCCAATAACGAATCAAGGAAGTGTTTACGTTAAACCATCCTGCTACTTCTCCAATAGGGTAATATAATTTTTTAGCTAAGGTGCTTGCATCAGGCACATGGATTTTACCAATTGCTTGATCCATATCTGCAAATGCCATTCTACCTCTTTTGTGTAAGATATTTTTGTTGACATAAGACATGGGTGTTCTTGAAACAGAAGGTAAATCTGCATCTTCAGGTGCTACAAGACTAGATGTTGCAGGCTCATTCAAATTTGAATCGGCTACTTTAGTTGTATCGGATTCGTTTTGATAAAAAGGCTTTCGGTAATGCGGCAATGATTTTTTTTGCTTGACGCTTTTAGCTTGTTTGGGCGCAGCAATATGCACTGGAGTTGATGCCTCCATACCAAATAAATCCAATTGCTGTAGCGGTTCTGCCATAGACCAAAGGTAGGGTACTATTAAGCTCAACTAACCACTGCAAATGATTGGTGGATAAATTGTTAAGTATGTATTAATTTTGCCTATGCGCATTTTTATACAGCTCGATGATGTC
>CAXNMZ010000165.1:0-3290 GCA_964203125.1 Chitinophagales bacterium
GAAAGCAAATGAGACCCATGTTTGTTTTGCTTTCTGCCAAGCTGAACGGCGAGATCAATGACGCTAGCTACCGTGCTGCATCATTAGTGGAATTACTACATACAGCAACCTTAGTGCACGACGACGTAGTAGACGATGCACTAGAAAGAAGAGGCTTTTTTTCAATCAATGCTTTATGGAAAAACAAAATCGCTGTTTTAGTGGGCGATTATTTATTATCAAAAGGATTATTGCTATCTCTAGAAAATAAAGACTTTGAAATATTAACCATCCTCTCTGATGCTGTCAAAAAAATGAGTGAGGGTGAGTTATTACAAATGGAGAAAACTAGAAATTTAAATTTCGACGAGTCTGTTTACTATGACATCATTCATGGAAAAACAGCTAGTCTGCTTGCATCGAGCTGCGCTGCAGGGGCCTCCTCTGTTACTAAAGATCCTGAACAAATTCAGAAGATGAAAGATTTTGGAGAATATGTAGGGATGGCCTTTCAAATTAAAGACGACTTATTTGACTATGGCGATGAGCTGATTGGAAAGCCGACAGGCAATGATATTAAAGAGAAAAAATTGACCCTTCCTTTAATTCACATTTTACAAAAATGTAGCCCAGCATTAAAAAAAGAGATTGTTTATATTGTTAAGAATAATAACAATGACAAACAAAAAGTTAAATTCGTCATTGACCATGTGAAGCAGTTAGGTGGTATTGAATATGCTCACGCGAAAATGATTGAGTACAGAGACAAAGCCTTGGTTGTATTACATAGTTTTCCGCCATCCATTACTAGAGACGCATTAGAAGAATTGGTCCGCTACACAACTGACAGAAAATATTAATGGAAAAACGCTGGAATATATTGGAGGCCGATTCGGCTAAAGTGACTGCACTTCAATCAGCACTAAAAATACATCCCATTTTATGCGAATTATTAGTGCAAAGAGGCATTGAAGACTTTGATAAAGCAAAGCAATTTTTTAGGCCTTCTTTAAGTGATTTACTGGACCCATGGTTAATGAAAGACATGGACAAGGCTGTCAAAAGAATCACCCAAGCCTTTGATCAAAATGAATCCATTATGGTCTTTGGCGATTATGATGTAGATGGTACCACTTCTGTTGCAACATTGTATCAGTTTTTAAAAAACATCCATCCAACCATTGATTTTTATATTCCACACCGTTATAGAGAAGGATATGGCGTATCAAAAATGGGTATTGATCATGCAAAAGCGACAGGAATTAGTTTAATCATCTCGGTGGATTGCGGAATTAAGTCAACAGATTTAATCAGCTATGCAAAAGAACTTGGGATTGACTTTATTATTTGTGACCATCATCTACCCGATCCAATTTTACCTCCAGCTGTGGCTATATTAAACGCCAAACAAATTGATTGCGGCTATCCCTATAAAGAATTATGTGGATGTGGCGTGGTCTTTAAATTAATCACCGCACTTGCGCAAGCTTATAATTTACCTGATTCAAGTTACTTGCAATATTTAGACCTTGTTGCGACCGCCATTGCTGCAGATATTGTTCCACTTACCGATGAAAATAGGACCATGGCTTATTTTGGATTAGAGAAAGTGAATGACAATCCAAGTCATGGTATTTTAGCTTTACTAGAATTAGCAAAACAAAATAGCCCAATTAGAATTAGTAATTTAGTTTTTGCTGTTGCTCCAAGAATCAATGCAGCAGGCAGAATGGATGATGCAAAAAAAGCGGTGCAACTTTTTATTGAAAAAGAATACCAAGGTGCATTGGATGTGGCTTCCCTTTTACAACAAGATAATTTAGACCGAAGGGAGGCAGATAGCAGCATTTCTGAAGAAGCATTCGCAGAGATCGAAAATGATCCAGCACATTTAAATAAAAAATCGACCGTGGTGTTTCAACCCCATTGGCATAAAGGTGTCGTTGGTATTGTGGCGAGTCGCTTGATTGAAAGACATTATAAACCGACCATTGTACTTACCCAAAATGGCGATATCGTTTCGGGCAGTGCAAGAAGTGTGCAGGGTTTTAATTTATATGAAGCTTTACATGCTTGTAGGGAACACTTATTAGGATATGGTGGCCATTTTGCTGCAGCAGGCATGACCTTGAACATTAATCAATTAGAGGCTTTTAAAGAAGCATTTGAAAAAGCAGTAGCAGAAAGAATCACACCAGCACAAATGGTACCAGAAATTTCTATCAATGCACTGCTTCCATTGGATCAAATAAGTTTGCAATTTTTTCAAATCATTGCGCAAATGGAACCCTTTGGGCCAGATAATATGCGCCCAATTTTTCTAGCAAAAAATGTGCGTGATACGGGTTATTCTAAATTGGTGAAAGAGGCGCATATTAGTTTTAACCTAACTCAAGGCAATAATAGTGTTAGAGGCATTGGCTACAATATGCCAGACAAGATTGCTATTGTAAAATCGGGCAAGCCATTTGATATTGTCTTTCAATTACAATTGAACGAATGGCAGGGAACACAATCTGTACAAATGCAAGTGATAGACTTAAAACAAACGAGCCCAAATTAATTCATTCGGGCTCGTTGATTCAAAATATACTTTGCTAAAATTTTCCTATCAATATTTGAGGAAATAAAATTCTAACCTAACTTGAAATTTTAAGTTTTACTTCATCTGTAGATTTAACTCGTCAATTCTACTGTTCTGTTAATAAAGCTTGTTAATTCAGCACCTTTCAGCAATCCCTGAGACAATAATGCTAAGTCAGCCAAATTTCTTGCTTGCTTTTGTTGCTTATCTGTATCCGTTTCTTTTAATAGTGTTTGATAGATAGGATGGTTACCATTAATGGTTAATTGAACTTCGTCAGGCATTTGTGCATAAAATGCAGTCATCCCTCCGCCGCCCATGCCAGCCATATCTTTCATACGACGCATGAATTCGGGTCTTGTAGCAATCACCGGTGCAGCATCTTGACTCAATCCTTTCACATCCACGATTAATGTAATTTCAGGTACTTGGAATTCAAATAATTTTTTAGCTTGTTCTACTTCGTCTTTAGATAAAACTGAGTCTACATTTTCTTGCTTATCAATTAAATTATCTACCACATCCGCATCAACTCTTACAAATTGCACACCTTCCCATTTCATCTCCACATTATTGATAAAGGCAGCGTCCACCATGGTCTCCAATTTGATCACCTTGTATCCCTGGCCTACAGCAGCTTGAATGAAAGCGTCTTGCCCAACCGGATTGGTCGTGTACAATAAAACCTGCTTGCCTTCTTTATTTTTTTGATTTGCCTCTGTTGTTG
>CAXNMZ010000166.1:0-3285 GCA_964203125.1 Chitinophagales bacterium
TGCCTGAAGGTGCTTTTTCGTAACTGTTACAACTTGCAAACAATACAATTGCAGCTACTAATTTTAATGTTGATTTGATCATTTTAGTTTAATTGTGTTAATTGAGATTTATATGTTTCTAATATGTTTTTAAAATCTTGAAAAGTTTCTTCAACAGATTTTTTTGAACTTCCGCCTGCAGCATTTGCATGGCCTCCACCCTCAAAATGTGTTCTTGCAAATATATTAACATCAAAGTTACCTTTGCTCCTAAAACTCCATTTTCTTTCCTCTTCCCTATCAATTACAATAGCGGCAAATTTGATACCATGAATGGATAATAGATAGTTGACTAAGCCTTCTGTATCCCCTGTTTTTAGTTCAAATTTATAGATATCCGTTTTAGGGATGGCCATCACAGCGGTTTTAAGTTCTGGAAATACATGCATTCTATTTAAAAAAGCGTTTCCCATAAACTTTAAACGACCTTCTGAGGACTGGTCATAGATATTTTCGTGAATTTTAGAATGTTGTAGCCCTACTTCTTTCAAATGTGCCACAATTTTGTGCACGGATGCAGTGGTAGATGGGAATCTAAAGGATCCCGTATCAGTCATTAAACCTGTGTACAAAGCCGTTGCGATATCAATATTGATCAAATTGCTATGGCCCGACTGTACAATAAGATCATAAATCATTTCACAGGTGGAGCTCATTTTAACATCACTAATTCCAAAGCCAAAACTAGGTGTATCTGGTTGTTGATGATGATCTACCAATATTTTAATGGCTTTTGCATCCCTAATCACCGATTCCATGTTTTTGGTACGATGAAGAATATTAAAATCTAAACAAAAGATATAATCAGCTGCTTGAACCAGTTCGGTTGCTTTTGATCTATTCCCTTCATAATCAACTACTTTATCAATACCTGGCATCCAATCTAAAAAAGGTGCCCAATTGGTGGGCGACACCACTGTTACATCGTGACCCAATTGGATTAAAAAATGGTATAAAGCTAAGCTAGAACCCATTGCATCTCCATCAGGTTTCTGATGGGCAGTGATTACCGCTTTAAATGGTTGTTGAAAGAATGGATAAAATTGTTCGATTGATTGCATAAGTGCACAAATTTAACATAAATCGGATGTTTTTTAGTAATTTTGCGCCCACAATTAGAAACAATATAAAAAATAGATATGAACAACAAAACATTTACAATGATTAAGCCAGATGCAACTTCTAAAGGGTATACTGGTGCTATATTAGATCAAATCATCAAAGCAGGATTTTCTGTAAAAGCCATGAAATGGATTCATTTATCTCCAGCTCAAGCAGGTACATTTTATGAAGTACATAAGGAAAGACCTTTTTACCAAGAATTAGTTGACTTTATGAGTAGTGGCCCAATTGTAGCGGCGATCTTAGAAAAAGACAATGCGGTTGCAGATTTCAGAACCCTAATTGGTGCAACGAACCCAGCTCAAGCAGAGGAAGGCACGATCCGTAAAAAGTTTGCCGCCTCTATTGGTGAGAATGCAGTGCACGGAAGTGATAGTGATGAGAACGCAGCAATTGAAGGTAATTTCTTCTTTTCTGGTTTAGAAAAATTTTAAATGAAATCGAGGCCACCGTTTGTGGGTGGCCTCGAAAAAATCATTAGACTAAAATAAATTAGCCCTTATATTCTTTAAGGGCTAATTTATTTCTTGGCACCTCTGGTTTTAGGTTTGCCATACTTTTTCTGCATGGTCTCTTTATAGTTCTTTCGAACATTCACTTTTTTATTCTTTTCAGATTTTTCATGAAAAGCCGGGCCAACATCTTCTTTCTTAGGTAACTTAATTTGGATGATTTTCATCCTCACTTTTGGAATTTCATCTTCAGTCAATACCGTAGATATTTCAAGATCTGCTGGTAATGCTTCCATTGGTATTGGCTGCTTCATCAAAGCCTCAATAGCTAGTTTTTGTTTGGCTTCATTTTTTGTGATAAAAGTGATGGAAATTCCTTTTTTATCTGCACGTCCAGTTCGTCCAATACGGTGGATATAATTTTCAGGTACATCAGGTGTGTCAAAATTAATGACATGTGTTACCTCTGCAACGTCAATACCACGGGCCATTACATCCGTTGCAATAATATATTTAAAGACACCTGCTTTAAATTGATTGACTGTATTGAAACGATAATTTTGTTCTTTATTGGAGTGAATTACACCAACGATATCTGGAAATTTTTCAATCAATTGGTCGTATAATTGATCTGCTAAACTTTTTGTTGCCGCAAAAATCAACACCTTAGTCATGCTTTGATCAGCACTTAATAACTGTTCTAATAAATTAACTTTTGTATTAAAATTTGGAAGGTCATATCCAATTTGAATGATGTTCTCGAGTGGTGTACCTGTTGGAGCCGCTTCTACCCTAACTGGTTCGTTAAAATAATCATTCATTAATTTTTCTACATCATCAGTGATGGTAGCAGAAAATAATAAATTTTGTCTTTTTGCAGGGACAAGTTCTAAAATATTAGTGATCTGTTTTCTAAAACCTAAATTCAACATCTCATCCATTTCATCTATCACCACCTTTTTAATGTACTTTGTTTTAAGTGCCCCATTCATAATTAAGTCAAACAATCTTCCAGGGGTTGCCACCAAAACATCTACCCCTTTTTCTACTTCTATTTGTTGTGTATTGATATTCACGCCCCCAAATACACCTACCGTAATGACGCTCATATAAGGCGTTAATTTCTTCACTGCTTCAACCACCTGCACCACTAATTCTCTTGTAGGCACAATGATTAAAATTTGCGGATCTTTATTTTTGTCAAATTTCCATTGTCTAAGACAGGGTAACAAATAGGCAAAAGTTTTACCCGTGCCTGTTTGGGCGATACCACAAACATCCCTTCCAGACATCACTACAGGATAGACACGGTGTTGTATGGTGGTGGGATGGGTATATCCTAAATCTTCTAAGGCCCTCGCTAAGGGGGAATTGATATTCAATTGGTCAAAAGTCATAACTGCAAAGTTAACTCAATAAACCCATACATAAGATGGAGGAGCATCTATCCAATACGAATCTATTAGATACAGGAATTCACCTAAAATCATGCTAATTGAGGCCTAAATATCCCCTCAATTAGCAAAAACGAAGTATATTGCATCAAATTCATTGACTCGATGACAATTCTTCTCAGGCAAGTCAAAATTGCTGACCAGCATTCGCCATTTAACGGCCAAGTAAAAGATATCCTTCTTCAAGACGCAGTATTAGTTTCCATTCAAGATCATTA
>CAXNMZ010000167.1:0-3217 GCA_964203125.1 Chitinophagales bacterium
CTCTTTTTTCTTTTGAAAAGTTTTGTTCAATAAACATAGACAATATTGCAATTTCTTTTTCGTTCTTAAATAAAATCCTATTTCTTTAATTCCTTCAAAAGTAGACATTCCTATGGAAAGAGTTGCCGCTTTGGTTGAAAAATTAACCATTCAATTGGCCGAAAAGGCGGACAAAAGCCAATTAAAACAAACGGCCGTCCAATTACTAGCAGCCTTATCAGAAACAGATCAATTTAACAACCTTCCCAACAATGTTTCAGTAATGATTCCAGGAGGCGAAGAAGTTACAGAAGTAATTGATAGTCCTATCCCAGAAATTCAACCTGTCGAAGTTAGAATTCCAAATACCGAGCTCCAAGAAAAATTAGCATTAGACCCAATCAAAGACTTGAAAGCGGCTATTGGGATCAACGATAAATTTCAGTTTACAGCAACCCTTTTTAATGGGGACGAAAAAGCATTTGAAATGGCAGTTAAAACCATCAATGGATTTAAAATTTATGCAGAGGCGCAATTTTGGATTAAATCTAATTTAAGAGAACAAAACAAATGGGACGAAACAGCTGAAGTTGTTAAAGCTTTTGATTTGTTGGTGAAACGTAGATTTGCTTAATACAATCAATCGTTTTTTGGGTAGCACCTGCATGGTCTTGTACATACTTAAAAGCGGCATCTCCTGTAGCGGTAGAAAAAGCAGCGTCATTAAAAAGTTTTTCTAAGATATTATTTAAACCTTTCGCATTTTTTATTTTGATCCCCCCACTTGCATTACGAAGTCCAATCGCTTCTTGGTATTTTGAGTCATTCGGTCCCCAAATCACGGGTTTACCAAATACGGCAGCTTCTAACACATTGTGAATACCATCCTTCGTAAAACCCCCACCTATATAGGCTATATTGGCGTATTGATATAAGTGACTTAATAAACCAATCTGATCAACAATTAACACCATTGGCTTTTCCATTTGATTAGATTGCGTTAACCATTCAGATAAGCAAATTGAATTGGGAAAATGAGATTGACAAGTTTTGATAGCTGCCGTATCTACATGATGTGGAACAATGATCCAATTGCATCGATCCCATCTATCTAAAATGGATTCAATCATCACATGGTCTTGTTCCCATGTACTTCCAGCGACAATCGTTTCAACATGAGCTAATCTTGATATCCAATCAATGGATTCTTTTGCTGCAACAATATCTAAAACACGATCAAAACGAGTATCTCCACTAATGGCTAAATGCGCATGCTTTAAAAGAGGACTGATTAATGTTTTTGAAGTAAAATCTTGCACTAAAATACCAGTGAATAATGGCAACATTGTACGATAAAATCCACCATAGAATTTGAAAAAAATTTGATCTGGTCTAAAAATTGCGGATACTAAAAAAGTTGGAATTTTTTGATCTGATGCTTGTTTTAAATAATAGTACCAAAATTCATATTTTATAAATAGGATACATTTGGGTTGAACCATTTGCATCCATCTAGTTGCGGAAGTAGGGCTATCTAGTGGCAGATAAGACACAAAGTCAACATCTGGATGATGCTTTTGGTGTAAGTATCCTGAAGGTGAAAAAAAGGTCACCCATATTTGATGTGTTGGATAGGATTTTTTTAAAGCACTGATGATTGGAAGACCTTGTTCAAATTCACCATAAGAGGCGCAGTGTACCCAAATAATAGGTCCCTTTATTTGACTGCATAATAGGCTAATTTCTTCCCAAACTTTTTGCTGCCCCTCCACCCAATACTTAGCCTTCTCATTAAAGGGACTAATAAGCTTTGCTAGAATTGGGTAAAACAATAAAAACAGTCGATATAGTATCATAATATTGGGCTATTGCAAAGATGGGATACATAGGGGGTATTTCCACCTTTTTGGCCATTTTATTGTAATTTTGGCAAAATTCATTGGATGCGAAAAATACAAATGGTAGATACAAAAAATCAGTATCTAGCCATCAAAGAGGAAGTCGATCAGGCCATACAAAATGTATTGGATAGTGCTGCGTATATCAATGGTAAAGCGGTTCAAGATTTTTCAAAAAATTTAGGAGATTATTTAGGGGTAGATTATGTAGTGCCTTGCGCCAATGGAACGGATGCGCTTCAAATTGCGATGATGGCATTGGACTTACAACCAGGGGATGAAGTCATCACGCCTTCATTTACTTATATCGCTACTACAGAAGTAGTGGCCTTGTTAAAATTAACCCCTGTTTTTGTTGATGTAGACCCTATTACTTATTGCATGGATATTGAAAGCTTAAAAAAAGCAATCACACCAAAAACAAAAGCGATTGTACCGGTACATTTATATGGACATGCTGCACCCATGGAAGCGATTTTGGAAATTGCAAAGCAGCATAACTTATATGTGATTGAGGACAATGCACAAGCGATAGGTGCAGAGTATACTTTCTCTGATGGGACGGTTAAAAAAACAGGTACGATGGGACATATAGGTGCCACTTCTTTTTATCCTAGTAAAAACTTAGGCGCATTTGGAGATGGAGGTGCTATTTTTTCCAATGATAAAGTTCTAGCAGATAAAATGGCCATGATCGCCAATCATGGACAGTCCGCACGTTATTATCATGATGTGGTAGGATGTAATTCAAGATTGGATGCTATTCAAGCTGCTATCTTAAATATTAAATTAGCAAAATTAGATACTTACAATAAGGCAAGACAAGCTGTTGCAAATTATTACACGCAAGCATTTGCTGGTATCGATGCGATTGTGACTCCAGCTATTACAAATTATAGTACGCATGTGTTTCATCAATATACCATTCAGTTAAAAGGCGTAGATAGAGATAAATTCATTGCACATTTAGCTGCTAAAGAAATTCCTTGTATGATTTATTATCCTGTCCCAGGGCATTTACAAAAGATGTTTGCTTCAGACCAACAAGATCAATGGGATTTAAAAGTAACGGATCAATTAACGCCATGCGTTTGTTCATTACCAATTCATACAGAAATGGAGGAGGCGCAATTAAAATATATTACAGAAGGGGTTCAATCTTTCTTTAATTAAAATAATAAATAGATGAAAATAGCAGTAGTAGGCACAGGATACGTAGGATTGGTTACAGGAACTTGTTTTGCAGAGACGGGTAACAAAGTGACTTGTGTAGACATTGATCAATCTAAAGTAGAAAAATTAAGCGGAGGACAAATCACGATATACGAACCAGGTTTAGA
>CAXNMZ010000168.1:0-3207 GCA_964203125.1 Chitinophagales bacterium
TTTCATAAAATTACATTCTTTTATTGTAACAAAATAAAAACTATTTAAATTTTTAATAATAGATTTGTTTTATGCAAACAAGTGTTACCATGGTTTTAGGGGCATCAACTAACCCAGAAAGATACAGTTATATGGCTACGGTCATGTTATTAGAAAAAGGACATGCAGTTTATGCATACGGGATTAAAAAAGGCATGATCCAATCTTTACCTATTGTGCAAGAATGGCCAGAAACCGGCTCCATAGGGACTTTGACTTTGTATTTAGGTCCAACAGCACAAGCAGAATATTATGATCAGATGATTGCGCTAAAACCTGATCGGATCATTTTCAATCCAGGAACTGAAAATCCTATTTTAGTTCAATTAGCCCATGCAGCAGGTATATCCACGATAGAAGCATGCACTTTAGTGATGCTAAAGACTGGGCAATATTAAGAAAAAATTAATAAGCCTGACCCCATGCGGCTCGGTCCAGCATCCTGTATTGAATCGATTCACTAATATGCTGATTTTGAATATCTTTTGACCTATCTAAATCTGCAATAGTGCGTGCCACTTTGATGATACGATCATAGGCTCTAGCACTCAGCTGGAATTGTTCCATAGCCATCTTTAATAATTTTGCAGAAGCATCATCTAATTGCGCCCATTTTTTTAGTTCATAAGATGGCATTTGGGCATTTGTAATGATACCAGAACGCTGGTTAAATCGTTTCAATTGAATGGCTCTTGCGTTTTGTACCCTTTCACGAATGTTCATTGAGTTTTCTGTAATGGTATGGTTGGTGAGCTCTTCGTAACTCACAGGCACCACTTCAATTTGTAGATCAATCCTGTCTAACAATGGCCCCGAAATTTTATTTAGGTATTTTCTTACCACACTAGGACTACAAATACAGGCTTTTTGTGGATGATTAAAATACCCGCAAGGACAAGGATTCATGGAGGCAAAAAGCATAAATCTACTCGGGAAATCAACGGTTTGTCTAGATCTAGAGATGCTCACAAATCCTGCTTCCATGGGTTGGCGTAAAATTTCGATGGCTGCCCTGCTGAATTCTGGCAGCTCATCTAAAAATAAGACACCGTTATGCGCCATGGATATTTCACCAGGCTGCGGAATGGATCCGCCACCCACTAATGCAATGGCAGAAAGGGAATGATGCGGATTTCTAAATGGACGTGTATGCATCAATCCAGATGGAGTAGATAATTTGCCAATCAAGCTATACACTTTACTCGTTTCTAGGGTTTCCTTGTGGCTCATTGAAGGCAGGATACTAATACTTGTTTTTGCCAACAATGTTTTTCCTGCACCAGGTGGTCCAACCATGATTAAATTATGTCCTCCTGCTGCGGCTATTTCAATTGCTCTTTTTGCTTGAAACTGTCCTTTGATAAAAGCAAAGTCAAAATCAACGGGATTTGTGATTGGTGTTTCCTTCTCCGAATCCATTTGTTGAAAAGGCGTAAATGATTCGGGATGGTTACAAAATTGAGTGACTTCAGTGAGGTGATCAAATGCATATACTTTAAGCCCCTCAATCAAGGAGGCCTCAGGGGCGTTTTTTGTTGGAATAATTAATCCATCAAGGCCAGCTTCTTTGGCATAAATCGCCATCGCAAGCACACCTTTGATGGGTTGAAGCCCGCCATTTAAACTTAGTTCACCCATCATTAAGTAATCTGATAAAACGGTTGAATTGACTATTTGATCCGATGCTGCAAGGATACCGATGGCAATAGGAAGATCAAAAGCAGGACCTGTTTTTTTAATATCAGCTGGAGCTAAATTGATGACCAATTTTGTTCTTGGCATCTGAAAACCATTGGCCTTGATGGCAATTTCTGTGCGATGTAAACTTTCTTTCACTGCTGTGTCCGGAAGTCCAACAATGCAATAGCCTTGCCCCATACTCACATTGACTTCTACCTGTATACCAATGGCATCCATGCCAAATAAGCAAGCACCTCTTGTTGTTACGAGCATGTTTCTTTGAAAAATAGCAAAAAATTGAAACCGTATTTAAGTATTTATACGTTCAATCAAGTCCACAACCCCTTCTCTTTCTAAAATAAGGTAGCCAATTCTATCCTGGCTTACCCCTTTTTTTAAAGTGTAATTGAAAATAAGTGCTTTGTTAATGATTGCAGTTTCAAAATAACAAAATTGAATATGCGGGTAGACCTTAAGCGGCTCACTAATTTCATATAAATGCGTAGATAAAATACATAAGGATTGCTTTAAACCTTGTAAACCTTCAATCACTTTTGTACTACATTTCATCGCATCAATGATATTGGTTCCTTTAAATAATTCGTCTATGAGTACTAGGTATTTTTTTCCATCCATGACCTGCGTTAAAGTATGTTTAATGCGTTGTACTTCATTAAAGAAATAACTTTCTCCTTTAAGCACATTGTCTGCCGTAGTTAGATTGGTGATAAGCCCATCTAAGATAGTGAGCTTGCATTTTTTTGCTGGCACACCCATGCCAATATGTGCTAGGTAGGCTAGTAACCCAACTGTTTTTATAAAAGTACTTTTACCGGCCATATTTGCGCCAGTTAAAAATAAAAAACCGGATTCAGCACTTAAACTCAAATCATTAGCGACTGCATTGGTTACCAGCGGATGCACTGCGCCTTCAAATTCAATCATTGGGCTAGCTTGATCCACCCATTCTGGAAAGTTGAACTGGTATGCCTGCATTGCTGTCGCCATACTATAATAGGCATCTATCCCATAGAAATGATTTTGTAATTTTTTGATCTGTGCTTTATATTGGTAATAAAAAAAATAACCCAACTCCAATACTGCTTGAGGATCTTTTTTTAAATCTTTGCTATCCACTCTAAGACAATCTAACGGCGTGATATCTTTTTTGATAGGCGCTATCAATGCATTTAACTCAGTGTTATTTGAATAAGTCCCAAACACTTTAAGCCAATGGTCCAATGCTTGGACAAAAGTCAATAAGTGCTGCACCGAATAAGCAATTAGGGCATAATCTGTTTTATTCCAAAATTGATACCAATATGCGCCTAGTAAACCAATCTGTTTAGGGATGGGTGAAAAGCTATTTCCATAAAATTGGTCAATGACCAAACAAGTCCCATTGGAAATTTTCATTTGGTCCAAAAAGGCTTGCTCTGCTATAAAAATTTGTAAGGCGGATTGTCTTGATTCAATAGCATACTTGGT
>CAXNMZ010000169.1:0-3178 GCA_964203125.1 Chitinophagales bacterium
AACTAAAATAGGAACTTAGTTTTTCAGCTAAGTAAGGGGGCATGGAAGCTCTATTTCCAAGGTTTTTATCCATAAAATATAGTTTTACGGTACCAATGGTCAATAGTTTGCCCTCTTCGTTATGAATTTCTTGGTGAAAAGTGATTCGGTGGTCAATAGGTAGTTCTCTCAATTGTGTGGTAATGGTCAATAAATCATCATATCTGGCTGGCCTTAAATATTTAACATTTAGTTCAACCACAGGAAGTATAATCCCCAAATCCTCAATTACCTTGTAGCTAATGCCTAAAGCCCTTAAGCTTTCAACACGGCCTACCTCAAAATATTGGGCATAATTACCATAATATACCACATTCATGGGGTCTGCATCTGCATATCTTACCCTAACTTGATTTTTAAATTCGTACATATTTTATAATTGTTGACAAATTTACGAATAGAATCTGTTTTTCCACAATAACCTCATTTAACACATCGTTTTAAAAGGGTAGTGTATTTTTACTAGGTTACTAATAAAACGAATCTATGGCGTCATTTTATCGATATTTATTGATCGGTTTTTTTTCAATTATTCTCCAATTTTCTGGGGGAGCACAGTCTGCGTCGAGCATAGACAAATCCACCACTTATTTTAATAAAGGACTGCAATCGCTTACCCTTGGGGATAGTTTAACCGCTTTTCAACAATTTGAACAAGCCTATGGTTTTTCAAATAATGATGATCAAATTACTTATTACTATTTAATGTTGTCATTACATCTTGAAAAACCATTTGCTGAGCCATTGGCAATCAAATGGATTAGGCAAACTAATAATGTAATTTACCAATCAAGACTACAATATTTTTTAGGCGAATATTATTACCAAGTTAAGGATGCAGATAAAGCAATCAATGCCTATTTGAAAGTTCCTATTCAAGATTTGAATAATGATGAAATTATCAAAATGAAATTTCACTTAGGTTATTTGTATTTTAAATTAGGTGATTGGGAAAAGGCAAATAATTTATTAAATAGTTTACGACAAATTAAAACAGGCTTGTTTTATACGGACGCAAATTACTATGCAGGCTTTTTAGCATTAAAAAACAAAGACTACGTTTTGGCTTTGTCCTGTTTTGAAATAGCTGCTAATAATAGTGATTATGCAAACGTTGTTACATTTTATATAGGTCAATTATATTATTTCATCGGAGATGTTAACAAAGCAATACAATATTGCACAAGTGCTTTACAATCAAAGGATCAGTTTTATGACGCACAAATAAGGCAATTATTAGGGCACTTGTGGTTTGATAAAAACGAATATGAAAAAGCTTTACCTTATTTGGCCACCTATATTTCAAAACAAGAAAAGGTACAATCACAAGATTTATATCAATTGTCCTTTTGTTATTTTCAAACCAAACAATGGGATAAGGCGATTAACGGATTTAAGCAATTAAACAATGGCAGCGACTCTTTGGCGCAAAATAGTATGTATTTATTAGCTACGGCTTATCTTAAAATAGACGATAAGCAAGGGGCTAAAAATGCATTTTTATTTTGTTCCACTCAAAGCCAAAATATACTTCAAAAAGAAATCTCTTTGTTTAATTACGGAAAATTGTCAGTGGAATTAAAAGAGTATGCGCAAGCGGTGATTTCATTAGACCAGTTTATGGATACCTATCCAAATTCAAATTATTTAAAAGAATCCAAACAGCTATGGGTTAAAGCATTGGCTTTAAATAATAATTATGTTCAAGCATTAGAAGCATTCGAATCCATCGAAACGCCCAATGAAGAACTTTTAAAAATTTACCCAACCATCTTATTTGGTAGAAGTGTGATTTATATAAATGATGGTCAAATTGATAAGGCATATGCGTTGTTGCATAAAATAACAACCCTTGCAAACAATCAAAATGTCATTAGTCAAACTCATTTTTGGTTGGGAGAGTTAGGTTATAAGTTGGGTCATATTGACGAATCGATTGTAGCCTTAACGCAATATTTAAGTGCGCCCATCAATGAAGGTGAAATTACCATACAACACGCCAAATATACTTTAGGATTTGCCTATTTGAAAAAAGGGGCATATCAGGAGGCATTGAATAATTTCAATGCAGTGAGTAGTGTAAATCCATTCAATGCAAAGCAAAATTTTCAACAAGATGCCTATGTCAGATCCGCGGATTGTTTAATGATGTTAAAGCAATTTAAACAAGCAACACAAGCTTATCAAAATGTGATTGATTTGCATTGGACCATGGAAGATTATGCTACTTTACAAAAATCAATTATCCTAGGCGGCTTGGGTAAAACAAATGATAAGATTAGCATTTTGGAGCAATTCGACAACCTGTATGCGAATTCGATTTATTTGAATGATGCTAGAATGGAATTAGCGGAAACCTATATTTTCAAGGAAGATTTTAAATTAGCCATTGCACCTTTAAGTGCTGTTGTGATTGACAAAAAAGCAGCCTCTTTTTACCCAGTTGCTTTATATAAGTTAGGGGTTACTTATTTCAACATGAATAAGAATGAGCCAGCTTTACAAAATTTTGAAACTTTAATAAAAACTTACCCAAATTCAGTAGAAACAGAAAATGCTTTAGAATTTGTTAGAAATATTTTTATTGAAGACCAAAAGCCAGAATTATATGTTTCATTTATGAATGATAATGGCCACCCTTTAGCAATCAATGAACAGGATTCACTTACTTATCGTTCTGCCATGTTGCGTTATGATGAAAAAAACTATACGGATGCAAAAGCAGGCTTAATTAAATACTTATCATTATTTCCGAATGGGAACTATCAAATTGAATCTAATTATTTGGTTGGGGAAATGAATTATGCGAGTCAAACATTCGATTCTGCTGCTTATTATTTTTCAAAAGTTGCGGATCAATCTCCCAATCGTTATGCCGAACGCGCCAGCTTACTTGCGGCTAGGTTATATTATTTCAATTTTAAAAATTACTTGTTGGCTGAAAAATATTATTTAAAATTAAAGGAATTCGCAGTTCAAAAAGAAAATGTATTGGAAGCATTGCGTGGTGTTTTAAGGTGTCAGTTTAAAAACAGTAAATGGCTTGAAGCGGCCCCCATTGCAAAGCAAATTATTGATGAAAAAACATTTGCGTCGGATGATATTTTAATGGCCAATATGGTATTGTATCATGAGCAAT
>CAXNMZ010000170.1:0-3159 GCA_964203125.1 Chitinophagales bacterium
CCATCACTTCTACCCTAACTAGTTGCGGGTCTACTGTCTTTCCCTTCCATACCACTAAATCGGTATCTATTTTCGTAAGTGTATCAATAACATATTTGCCATTTCTCTGAATACTTGCTTTAATTTGATGATCCCCAAGCCCTTTAATACGCATTGTAACTGTGAAGCCCTCTTGTGCATAGGATAATACTGGGAAAAGAAAAGTGATAAGTATTAATAATTTTTTCATTCTACTGATTAAGATTATTTAGAGAAATAGTTTAACATGTTAAATATATGATTTTATGCTTATAAAAGATAAGCTAGTAAACTAAAACGACCCACTATTAAAGCACTTAAAAAAATGGATTAAACTATTTTTTGGTAGTAATTTTTTGAACCGGCACACCTGGCCTTGCATAATCATAGCGATCTACTAATTCAGTGGTATAATAGGCGTCTAAACCATTGCTACAAATCGAGCCTATTTGGTCAAGTTCTAAAAAGCCGTCCGCAGTGGGTTGAAGGGATGGCGTAATCAATACTTGTTCTAACTGACCAATCACTAAAAAAGTGGCATTCAATGTAATAGGGACGATCTCTTTCAAAGAAAGCAAGTACTTGATTGGACTCTCTTTCACAAAAGGCACATGGATGCCATCAATATAATCCTCGGTCAAACCCACTTCTGTAAATTCGTTGACCTCGTCTGGGTATTTAGCACTTGTTTGATGCGCTTTATCTATAAAAGAAGGATGGATATGGTTGACCGTATACAACCCATTTGCTTTGATATTCGCTAAAGTATGCGGCGCGGCCGCTATTGGGCGATTGATATAACCTATTAATGCAGGGTCAGAGCCAATATGTACGATGCTGCTAAACATAGCTAGATTAGGCACCCCTTGCGCATTGATAGTGCCAATTAAACTGGCCGATTTAAAACCAGTTAAGCTATTGATAAAATTAGCCCTATAAAATCTTTCCCAAGACTGCCATTCGGCAGGAGTGAATTGTTGCATAAGCAAATAACAAGTGAAGGCTTAAAAAGTTTGCTTTCTATTTTATGGAATATAATTTGATGGCGCTTGGAGCCATTTTTTCTTTGGATACTATTTCCCATTTTGTATAGGGATGTACAGGGAAAAACAAAGCCGTCATCACCGTGCGTCCACCATCTGCAAATAATTCGATAGATGTTTTATCTAATAAAATAGACAGGTCCATATTTGTTGCATATGAAAGCCTTGGTGCTACTGCTACTGCCGCAAACCCTTGGTTAAAATTTGAAACACCTGCATTCTTTCTATCAATATAAAATTCTTTTTTGTCCGCATGATACCCGACTACTAATTTTTCATTAAAAGTATTTGAAAGGATGATTTCAAAATGGGTTGCCTTGATATCTTTAATGTCAATACGATTTGGAATAACATTTTTTTTGGAACTTATTTCAGTAAAAGCATTCATAAATTCTTTGACAGGATTAGACACTAAAAGAAATCTATTTGAATTTACATTTGAATTTGTATTTGTATTTTTATTATTCTGTTCAATCAATTTCAATTCTCTTGGCACTGTCATGGCGCTTCTCCATTTTTCTGTAGGCACTACATTCGCATAATTCCAATTACTCATCCAACCAATTAAAATATTTTTTTCTCCTACATTTGAAAATGTCACACCCGCATAATTGTCTGGACCATAATCCATCCATTTAATATCGGTAGAATAAGGCTTGAATGCATGACCATCAAAGTCACCCACTATATATTGTGTGGCAGAGCCACTATTAGGACCCCCTGGATTCATACTCACTAATAAGACCCAAACAGTTTTTCCATTCACATTAAAATGTAATAAGTCTGGACATTCCCAAACACCGCCATGTGCAAATAAATTTTTACCTATTTCGGATTCCTTGGTCCAGTTGATTAAATCAGGCGAACTATAAAATTCAACATGATCCGCAACTGCCAAGTTCATGATCCATTTTTGTGTAGGCGCATGCCATATCACTTTTGGATCTCTAAAGTCCTTTAAATTCGGGGTTTTAAGCACAGGGTTGCCAGCATATTTAATCCAATTTTTTCCCTCATCCAAACTATAAGCAATAGATTGATTTTGAAAATCAGTCCTGCCAGCTTTTTCACCCGGCATATTGTGTTGGGTATAGATGGCTACCAAAGGCGCTATACCACCGCGACCTAAACCACTGGTATTATTTTTATCCAATACAGCAGAGCCAGAAAAAATCATTCCAATCGAATCTGGATACAAAGCAATAGGTTGTTCTTTCCATTGAACCATATCCTTGCTTGTGGCATGTCCCCAATGCATAGGACCCCAAACCGTTCCATCAGGATAATGCTGAAAAAACAAATGGTATTGCCCATTTAAATAAATCATCCCATTCGGATCATTCATCCAACCTTGCTTTGGCGTAAAATGAAAACGAGGTCGATATAAAGACTCATTGCCAAGTTTCGCATCAAGCTGTACTTGACTTTGACCACTAGCATGTGCCATAAAAAAACAAAGAATCAAGAAGCTGCGATAAAAATGCATTGAATATTTATTAATTAGATGAAGGCTTTAATTGTTGAAGTAGTTGAATCATGTCTTCTTCCTTCTTGAGATTTAATTTACTGGTATTCATCAACGCATCAATTTGAACTGAATAGCTTGGTAATCCTTTTTTAATCGATTTCAAAGAAATCGCACTACCAAATGCAATCATTTTTTTTGCTCCTTTATCATAGATATAAAATAAATCGTCCAAGACATATTCCTTAAGAGGCGCTCCGCCGTAAACAGCTGATTCTTTAATGCGTTTACTTGTATATTTTAATAATTGTAAATTGTCACCCTTTCCAAGTACTTCGTAAAAAGTTGCAGGGGTATTGTCATCTACACTCGGGAATAAACACATGAACTGTTTTGAGATTTTATTTTTTCCCTTGTCTAAGCCATATAAGATGAATTCTTTTGCTTGTTGGTTCACCACATATAAACCATTTTTTTGCGTATAAAATAATTTATGGTCAACCAATGAATAGTTTAAATTAGAATCCACCGATTCCATCCCATTCAGAAAAACAATTTTGCCTTGGCCAAATTTTTCAAATAAATAGGGTGTGCCTTGTACACCAGCAGCACCAGCAGGTAAAATACGGCCGT
>CAXNMZ010000171.1:0-3153 GCA_964203125.1 Chitinophagales bacterium
TTTAAGAAGCTTTGATCTTTAGTAAATTCATAGCCAATAGACAAGCCATGTAATGTTGCCAATAAAGATTCCATTTGGTGATTAATAGAAGGATTATCTCTCTGCCATTTTGCATGCGTGATTAAAGCTTTTTTAACTTTATCATCTCCAGTCATTTGGTAATACTTGTATAAACCATGTGAAACATAAATCTGAGAATAACCATATCTGTCAATCACTAAACTTCCACCTTGATCTGATGATTTTTGTAAGTCAAGCATTATTTTTACACGATCATTCAATTCAGTGAAATACTTTTCTTTCTTATTTACATCATAGATTTCTGATAAATTCCAAACGGATAAATACAATCGTCTTCCTCGTAAATCATGGTCTCCAAAAATTCTTCTTAAATATAAATCACCAGTTTGTTCTGCCACATCTAGTGCTCTGTGATTACCAGTTAATAAATAAGAAGCAATCCAGCCCTGTACCCAAACGTGGGCAGATAACAAAGAAGTATAATGTTGATTGGCATGTCTTCTTCCCATTCCTAGATATGGACTTGCACCAATACTGCCTTTTTCTTGATTGTCAAAAAAGTCAATTGAGTTATTGGTATCCCCAAGGTATCTTTTTGGTGCTGGCCAGTGGATATTGTCCACATCCATCGCATGCGCAGAATTTGATTGAGCAGTCAAGTAATAATCTCTATTACCTGTTCTCATAAATTCCATCCACCACATGAAATCATTCGCTGGTTCATTATTCGTCCAAGTGTTCCATTTGTTCTTAATGTAATAGGTCTGGAAGTCACCATAATTTAGCATCCCATACCAAGGCTCCCATTTTTGATTGAATTTCATCCATTCAAACTTATAATCAAGACTACGTTCAAGTTCAGGATTCTTTTCAGATCGAACCGAGAAATCTCCATAAACATTACTTTTTGAATACCATTCAGCATTTGCATGTGATACAGGTGGATCTATAAAATAATTCAATTGTTTAACAATCTCTGAATGTGGTGTTTTAGCATCATAAAAATCATACACAAACTCAGTCGTCTTGGCCAATCCTTGTGCAAAATTACCTAGCATCTCGCTATCTGGCATCCCTGTGGCTCTTGCAAAAGCCATTGGAGTCACACTTGGAGACCATATATAAGCATATAAGAAATTACTATCCCCTTGAATTGCAATTTCCTTAGGGTACTCTTCAAAAAAGTTACGAATACCAAGTCCGATACCCCATTTACTATCTGAAACGGTGATCCAACCAGCAGCTTTCTCTTTTTTAAAGACTTCCTTCTGATTTAATTTCAAACTAGCATCAAAACCTTTTGTTTGCACTGTCGGTGTGGTCATATTTAAAGCTGGTAAGCTATTTAAATTAGGACCAGTTTGAACAAGTGAAATAGATTCATTCTTAAGATTATTTAATTCAATTGTTTTTTCAACGCCTGGCGCTGTCCAAGTACCATCAAAGTGACCTGTTTTGAATTGCTTATCACCATTCAAAAAATATTTTATCTGAAAACCAGCTGAACTAATTTGGTCATTGGGAATCATCCATCCTGGATCATTCTTTAAAGCATTCTCATCTACAATACTTTTATTTTGAGTCGCTATAGAAGCATACTGCCCCTCTGCTTTTTTATGCATATCAGGGTCTCCAGTGTAGACGATACTATGCAATACTTTAATATAAGATTTACCAGCATATGCATGGATGCGCATTATAAATGGTGAGCTATTGTTGTCTTTTTTATTGTACAAATAATCGCCTTCGATTCTAATGATCGCATGCAAAGGACCAGAACCTTTTTCTTGAACACTATGATTAATTTTTACTCTAGATGTATCAATACCAGACTGATCTAATATATTTAAAAAAGTGCCTTTTGTTTTACTTGACTCCGCAATTAAGTCTTTATCATCAAAACCATTACGATCTAGGTCTAATTCAACCTTATCTAGGAATCCACCTCCAAGTCTATTGATGGTAAATTGTAAAGGGCCTGTGTTCACACGCACTCTACCATAAGGTCTTTGGTTATTTTCTACAATTAAACGATCCCCCGTAAATTCTTTACGAACCACGTCTGAACCAAATTCTACACTATACTTATTTTGAGTATCAGAAAAGAAAAAGACCCATATCCATTTAACACTTGTAGAAACTGGCTCCCAAGTATTTACAATGGTGATTTGAGAAGGGATCTCTTCTCCCAAAGCATTCAATACCCTCACATGATCACTTGATTGTAGTTTGTCTTTTGGAAAAGGAATACCCAATAATTGTGGCGCACCAGGAACATTCTTTTCAATCACTAATGGGATTTTCTCAGAAGCTACTATACTATTGATCAAAATAAATTGAAAAATAATGAGTAGTAAAACGTTGTTTTTTTTCATTGTAGAATTTTAAAATGAACCTATTAAGGGGTATAAATTAGTTAATTTTACTGTTATTAATTAAAGGCTTGGCCCATATTCCTATAGAAAGGATAAAGCCAAAAGTGATATATAAAAAGAGCATACCATATTTAAGTGTAAAATGATCCCCTAGCACGCCTACGATCAAAGGGATAATAGCTCCTCCGCAAATACCTGTCATTAAGATACCTGCAAAAGATCCATGGTGTGCAGGAACTGAATTTAGACCTAGAGAAATGATGATTGGATACATCACTGCAATAAAAAATCCAACTGCAGGGAAGGCATATAAAGTAATACTAGCTCCTCCAAATAATGCAATGGATAAAGAAAAAATCGCCAAGGCTGTAAAAAGAATTAATATGTTTCGTGTATCAAATAATTTGACTAAGATCAAACCAACAAATGTACCAGCCGTCATCATTCCCCAAAACCAGGAAACCACCTGAGCACCTACTGTTTGAGGGTCATAAGCATGGTATGTAAATAAAAATTGCGAAATCCAATTAGCGACACCCTGTTCAGAACCAACATAACAGAATATGCCTAAAAAATAGAGTAGTACTGTTTTATTTTTAAGTAGCTCCATATGCACTTTAAATGCACCCGCTTTTTCATCTTCTTTTAATTCAATTTTTGGAAATTTAAACGCTGCAATGACCAATAGCATGATTAAAGCAATAAAAGCAAAAACCCAATAAAAGGAAACCCATGTCAAATTTGCAGGAACCACTTT
>CAXNMZ010000172.1:0-3152 GCA_964203125.1 Chitinophagales bacterium
GGTCTTCCAAAGATCAGGTATTGATGGACTTTATCATTGCAAGTTTAATTGAAATTAACCCTGCATTTGAAGCTCAAATCTTGGTGCAAGAACAGCTAAAAAATTGCGATGCCTATATCGCAACTGGGGGTAACACTGCAGGCAACTATTTTGAATATTATTTTGGTAAATTTCCGCATATCATCCGCAAGAATAAAACTTCAATTGCCATTTTAGATGGGACTGAAACTTTGGCAGAACTAGCTGCCTTGGCAGATGATTGTATGCTATATTATGGAATGGGATGCCGAAATGTGACCCAAATATGGGTACCTGAAGGTTATGATTTTATCCCATTTTTGAATACCTTAAAAAAATACAACTACCTACAAGACCAGCATAAATACAAGCACAATTACGATTATCAATTGGCTCTATTGATGATGCGTAAACAGTTGTATATGGATTCTGGGGGTGTACTAATGAGCGAAAACCCTTCCCCATTTGCTGCCATTAGCCAAATTCATTACCAACAGTACCCATTGGGCTCCATTCCTTCTTTTAATATGGATGAAATTCAATGTATAGTGGGGAAAAACCAGCTTCCTTTTGGCAGTTTACAAAAACCCCTTTTAGCCCAATATGCAGACGGCGTGGACAGTTTAGCCTTTTTGACAAGTTTGAAATAAATACTAATATATTGAGTTATTCTATGGTGATTTTGTAAAATTGTCACGATGAATCAACTCTTTTCTTTAATTTTTGTTAAACATCTTGATAGAATTTGTGCCATAATTTCAGCTACATTAAATTGCAACTAAATTGGTATACAATTTGTAAAAATAAATTGAACTGATTCTTTTACTATTAAAAATTAAAGTATGAATATGAACTTAAAAAATGTAGCAGCTATTGTTGGTATTAGCGCCATGACAACTGTGGCAAGTATGTGGGCTTATGGTAAAATTTCAACCTCCAATTCAAGTTTTGAAACAGATGGTAAATTGCCTGCAAATTATGCCAGTTTTTTTAATGGTAGTGCCCCGGCAACTACTGTCGACTTTACACCTGCTGCCAATGCAGCATCCCCAGCTGTGGTGCATATTAAGACTAAGACCAATGCAAAGCAAGTACAACAAAATCGTCAACCTAGACAAAGAAATCCTTTCTTCGATTTCTTTGGCGATGAGGATATGTTAGGCGATTATTTTGGAGGCCCAAGAATGCAACCAGAACAAAGAGCAAGTGGAAGTGGTGTTCTGATTACAGCAGACGGTTATATTGTTACCAATAATCATGTGGTGAATGGTGCTGATGAAATTAATGTGACCTTAACGAATAAGAAAACTTATAAAGCAAAAGTAATTGGCACCGATGCGAGCAGCGACATTGCAGTGATTAAAATTGATGCTTCTAGCCTACCTTATTTAGTATACGGCAACAGTGATGAAATTAAATTAGGACAATGGGTTTTAGCCATTGGATATCCTTTAAGCTTAGATGTAACCATCACTGCAGGTATTATAAGTGCAAAAAATAGATCCATTGATATTAATTCAAGACAAAGCGATAGGCCTATTGAATCTTTTTTACAAACAGATGCTGCAGTCAACCAAGGCAATAGTGGTGGCGCCTTAGTGAATACGAGTGGTGAATTAATAGGCATTAACTCTGCCATTGCCTCTCCAACAGGTTCTTATGCAGGCTATTCTTATGCGATCCCTGTGAATATGGTAAAAAAAGTAGTGACAGATATTGTAAAATACGGGATAGTACAACGTGCCTACTTAGGCATCTCATATCCTCAACAGGAATTAAGTGAAGAACAAATTAAGAAATTAGAATCCGACTATAAAGTAAAAATTGGAGATGTACAAGGTATTGTAGTTACAGATGTATTAGAAGGAGGCGCAGCAAAAGCAGCCGGTATCAAAGTGGGAGATATTTTGACTAAAATAAATGGCACTGCAGTTAAATCCTCTCCAGAATTGCAAGAGCAAATTGCAAAATATAAGCCGAACGATAAAATTACCATCACTTTAAAAAGAGATAATAAAGACCTTACACTCAATGCCACTTTGAAAGCTAAACTAGGTAATACCGATTTAGCGAGTAGCAGTAAAGCAGCCGAAAAATTAGGTGGCAAATTAGAAACCATTGATAAAGCCACTGCAGAAAAAAATGATGTAGATGGAGGTGTTATGGTAAAAGAATTAGGGAATGGTATTTTAGGAAAGAGCAAGGTTGAAAAAGGATTTGTGATAACCCATGTGAATGATCAACCAGTAAAAAACACCGAGGAGTTTTATGAAGCACTTAAGAAATTAACTGGTGCTACTGTAAAACTTTCAGGGGTGTACCCAGGGTTCTTTGGGAACTATGCGTTTATGTTGAATTTGAGTGAATAAATCACCAATATACTTCATTAAAAAGGCACTCAATAGAGTGCCTTTTTTTATAATTGCATTTTTTTTATTTTAATTTCATGGATTGCCAAATAGCTTCTTTTTCTGCTAAAGACAACTTGGCTAAATCCAACCCCTTCTCAGTCGCATAAGCTTCCATTAATTCAAAACGATGCTTAAACTTCTTATTCGTTTTTTCCAAAGCAGTCTCAGGATCAATTTTTAGAAATCGGGCATAATTGATAAGACTAAAAAACACATCCCCCAACTCATCTTCCATTTTCTCCATATCACCTTGTGCAATTTCATGTTGCAGCTCTCCAATCTCCTCGTTTACCTTGTCCCAAACCTGCTCCTTATTCTCCCATTCAAAACCCACTTGTTTCACTTTTTCTTGAATTCTTAAAGCTTTCACCATAGAAGGCAAACTATTGGGCACCCCACTTAAGATAGTTTTTTTACCGTCACCTTCTTTCAACTTTAACTGTTCCCAGTTTAATTTTACTTGCTCTTCGGTGTCTGCCTTTACATCTCCATAAATATGTGGATGACGATGAATTAATTTTTTAGAAATGCCTTCAATGACTTCTTCTAAAATGAATTCATTTTTTTCGGATGCAATTTTGGTATAAAACAAAATATGTAATAATAAATCTCCTAGTTCTTCTTTAATGCCTTGCCAATCTTCTTCAATGATAGCATCCACCAATTCATACAGCTCTTCAATAGTATTGCTTCTTAAACTATGTATGGTTTGCTTTTTATCCC
>CAXNMZ010000173.1:0-3132 GCA_964203125.1 Chitinophagales bacterium
TCTTTGGTGTTGAACCATCTCCACTAACTGATGCTTTAATTTTTCTTGGCCAATAATATCGCGCAATAACATGCAGCGAAGATAGTATTTCCTAGGGTAAGCTACTTATTTAAGTAAGTCAAAATTGCGTCGCTATCTGGTTTTACATTACTTGGAAAATAAGCCAACATTTTTCCATTTTCATCCAATAAAAATTTATTGAAATTCCAACCGATAGTGGCATCTAAAACGCCATTCTTTGTTTTTTGAGTCAACCATTGGTAGATTGGAGATTGTGTACCGCCTTTCACATCTACTTTATCAGCTAACGGAAAAGTAACGCCATAATTTTTTTCACAAAACTCAACGATCTCGGCATTTGAACCAGGTTCTTGCCCACCAAATTGATTGCATGGGAAACCAATGATGACTAATTTGTCTTTGTATTGACTATACACTTTTTGCAATGAGGCATATTGAGGTGTATAACCACACTGACTTGCGGTGTTGACCATCATAATTTTTTTGCCTTTATATTTTGACAAATCAATTTGACTGCCGTCAATGCTTTTAACTTTAAAGCTGTGGATGCTTTGTGCGTTCGTAAAAAAGCTGCATGCAACTAGTAATAAACTTAGTATAATTTTCATAATAGACTTTTGAATGTTTGAAGTAATAAATATAACAAGAAATCAATCAAAAAGTTGACTGTATAATGAATGAACCATTTACCAATCCTTTGCCTAAAGGGTATAAGCAGCAACCGCAATCGAAATGGAAGCAGGCGATCCTGTCATGAGGGTTTTAATGGCTGCTTCTAAAGTGGCCCCCGTTGTTAGCACATCGTCTACAAGCAGTATATTTTTTCCTTCAATCCTGTTTGGATGATTTAAAATAAATAGGTCTGGAACTTGCTGTAGCCTTGCCTTTCTATCTTTCTTGGTTTGTGAATTAGACCAGTTTTTTTTGGTTAGCACATCGCCAAAGATCGGCCTGTTCCAAACCTGCTGGATGCCCATTGCAATTACTTGACTTTGATTGTAACCTCTACTATTGATTTTGGAAGGTAGAATTGGTATGGGAATTAGTAGATCAATTTGCTCAAATTTTTCTGCTGCTGCAATGGCTTGGCCCATCAACTTTCCAAATAAAATGCCCACTTTTTTATTGTGGTGGTATTTTAATTGTGTCATTAGTCTTTGCACTAAACTGTCTTTTGTGAAAAACAATAAAGCACCAGCATGTAGAACAGGCACCCTGCCCCAAAAATTTTTTTCAATTGGATTTTCGGTGATGCTAAAAAAATCAGTGAAGGGTAAGTCATGTATGCATGGATTGCATAAGGGCTTATTTTTTTCAACTTGATCTGTGCCGCAACCAAAACATATTTGTGGATACAACAAATGCAAAAAAGCATTTAGATAGTTTCGTATACCTTGAAAAATTTTCAAGATTAGAAAAATAAGCGATACGCTTCGTCGACTCTTTCTACAGGGATAATTTCGATACTATGTTTTTTTGTATCAATGCCTTTAGTGTTGAATCCAGAAATAATAATTTTTTCAAAACCTAATTTTTCTGCTTCTGCAATGCGTTGTTGAATTCTATTCACCGCGCGAATTTCGCCATTCAATCCGACTTCGCCAGCAAAACAAATACCTTGTGGCAATGGAATATCTTCGTAGGAAGATAGTAATGAAAGTATCACAGCAAGGTCTAAGGAAGGGTCTTCTATTTTAAGTCCACCAGCGATATTTACAAAAACATCTTTCATACCAAACGCAAACCCACCGCGCTTTTCAAGCACCGCTAATAATAATTGTAATCTTCTTAAATCAAATCCAGTGACTGTTCTTTGTGGTGTGCCATACACACTTTGAGTCACTAAAGCTTGCACTTCTATCAACAACGGACGCATGCCTTCCATCGCTGCTGCAATCGTACTTCCACTCAACGAGTCGTTTCTGTGTGCAATTAAAAATGCAGACGGATTCGTTACTCCTTTCATGCCTGTTCCAGTCATCTCATAAATACCTAATTCGCTGGTGCTTCCAAATCTATTTTTTAAAGTACGCAACATTCTGTATGCGTAATGACGGTCTCCTTCAAATTGTAAAACAGAGTCCACCATATGCTCTAAAATTTTTGGTCCAGCAATGGAACCTTCCTTAGTGATATGTCCAATTAAAAAAACAGGTGTACCCGTTTCTTTTGCAAATCTTTGAAATTCTGCTGCAGTTTGTTTGATTTGTGAAATACTTCCAGCAGCGGCGTCAATTAAATTAGATTCAAGTGTTTGAATTGAATCCACAATCACCACAGTTGGTTTTAATTTTTTTATTGCTTTAAAAATTGCTTGCGTATGCGTTTCAGTTAATAAATAAAAATGGTCATTTTCTAAACTTAATCTGTCGGCACGCATTTTGATTTGTTGAATACTTTCTTCTCCACTGATATATAAAACAGTTTGATCCCTCATCATTAAACCCTGTTGTAAAAACAAAGTGCTTTTTCCAATACCCGGTTCACCAGCAACAAGCACAATAGAACCTGGAACAATGCCGCCTCCTAACACTCGGTTCAATTCTGGATCTGAGCTATCCATTCTTTTTTCACTTTGACTTTGAACTTCATTGATGCCAATGACTTCGGTCCCTTTTTGGGTCACGGCATAATCCTCCCATGTAGCTGTGTTGCCCTTGCCTTTATCTATGACTTCTTCTGTAAAACTGTTCCATTCATTACAGGCTGGGCATTTGCCGGCCCATTTTGCAGCTTCATAGCCACAATTGGTGCAAAAAAAGGCAGATTTTGACTTACTCATGGCGTAAATATAGGCTGAAATCCCTTTTTCTTTCATCGTATTTACCGAAAATCAAACATAAACGCATATTGTATAAGTTAATTTAATCATATGTCAGTAAAAATCAAGTGCTCAATACAAATTTTTAAAAAATAGGTAACAATTGGTTAATACTATTAAATTTTTGTTAAATTGCAATTTAATCCAATATGGTTTTTTCAAAAAAATAAATTCTATGATGAAAAAATTTTTTCTATTGAGTTTTCTTGCATCCTTTCTAATGATTGGAGTTGCAATAGCTCAAAACACAACAGTCAATGGTAAGGTTACCGACGAATCTGGTGCTCCAA
>CAXNMZ010000174.1:0-3131 GCA_964203125.1 Chitinophagales bacterium
TATATTTGCCGGGAAATTTTGGCAACCCAAATAGATTGGGTGTCTAGCCTTGAAGAAGGCGTCGATATTGAAATAAATGACCAAAAACTAAAGATTTTAGTTAGACAAAAAGGATAATTATGCCTACAAAAAAACCAGCACCTAAAAAAGCGGCTCCTGCAAAAAAGGCAGCGCCAGCTAAAAAAGCAGCGCCAGTAAAAAAAGCGACCCCTGCTAAAAAGGCAGCTCCGGTCATGAAAGTAGTTCCAGCTAAAAAAGCAGCGCCTGCTAAAAAAGCGGTTCCTGCAAAAAAGGCTGCACCTGCTAAGAAAGCGGCTCCTGCAAAAAAAGTAGCACCTGCTAAAAAAGCGGTTCCTGCTAAGAAAGTTGTTCCTGCAAAAAAGGTTGTTCCAGCAAAAAAAGCGGCACCTGTAAAAGCACCATCGAAGCCAGTTTCAAAAGCGCCAGTAAAACCAGTTGTGGCTGCAAAGCCTGTAGAAAAATATGTGCCTCCTGCAAAACCAGTTCCAGTGATTCCAACGCCACCAGTAAAGCCGGTGCGTAAGGCAGCTGAACCAATCAAGGATATCAAAGTGCCAAAGATCAATGCAAAGAATAGTGTTCCTTATCAACCAGGATATGTACCAATGGAAAGAAGAAAAGAAGTAGAAAGATCAACAGATACTTTAGTAAAATATTCTGATGCTGAATTAGCAGAGTTTAGAGATTTGATTTCAAAGAAACTAGAAGCTGCAAAAAAAGAATTGGTTTATTTACAAGGATTGATCACTCGTAAGGATGAAATGGGTGGTGACAATGACGATGCAAGATACATGACCATGGAAGATGGTAGTGTAAGCATGGAGCGAGAGCAAATGGGCCAAATGGCTAGCCGTCAGATTACTTTTATTGACCACTTAGAGAAAGCAATCATGCGTATCGAAAACAAAACCTATGGTATTTGTAGAGTAACTGGTCGCTTGATCGATAAAGCGCGTTTACGTGCTGTGCCGCATGCTACTTTAAGCTTAGAAGCAAAATTAGGGTATGTAAAAAATAGCAACGACCAATAAATGATTACAAGCAAATTGCTTGAATAGTGATATTAAAAAACCCGATCATCGATCGGGTTTTTTGTTGAATAGTTTTTATTTATATCAGTTGCTATCGCAACTTCTTATTTCACTTCCTGCATCTCAATTAATTTCTTGTAGTAACCGCCTTGTGCTAATAAGTTTTCATGGTTGCCTCGCTCTACGATTTCCCCTTTCTGTAAGACGATGATTTCGTCTGCGTGACGGATGGTAGATAATCTATGTGCAATCACAATTGAAGTTCTGTTTTGCATCATATTGTTAATGGCATCTTGCACTAGTCTTTCGCTTTCTGTATCTAAAGCAGAAGTCGCTTCGTCTAAAATTAAGATTGGAGGATTTTTGAGCACAGCTCTTGCGATGGTTAGACGTTGACGTTCACCTCCACTTAGTTTACTGCCTCTGTCTCCAATCATAGACTTGAATCCACCTTCTTTTTTGATGATAAAATCATACGCATTTGCAATCTTAGCTGCAGCAATAATTTCATCCATAGTGGCTTCTGGCTTTCCTAAGGCGATATTGGCTGCGATGGTATCATTGAACAAAATAGGCTCTTGCGTGACAATACTGATTAATTGCCTTAAGCTATGTAAGCTATAATCTTTAATATTTTTCCCATCAATATATAAATTACCTGAAGACACATCATGGAATCTTGGCACTAAATCTGCGAGTGTACTTTTGCCTGCACCAGAAGAACCAACTAAAGCAACTGAACTTCCTTTTTTGATGGTCAATTGAATCGCATTCAAAATGCTTGCATCATGGTAAGCAAATCCAACATTGTCAAAATGAATACTGTCTTTAAATCCATCTATTAAAATAGGGTTGGAGCCTTCTTCAACTGTATTAGGTGCTTCTAAAATTTCATTCAATCGATCTAGTGTAGCTGTCCCTCGGTTCACATTGTAAACAGCCTGGGACAAAGCTTTTGCCGGGTTGATGATTTGTGAAAACAAAGCCACATAAGTAATGAATGACCCTGGGGATAAAATATCGCCATTTAAAACAAGTTTACCACCAAACCAAAGTACACCACATAAAATAGTAACACCTAAAAATTCAGAAACAGGTGAGGCTAAGTCACGACGGTGTAAAAGTCGATTCTTTAAATTAAAAACTTCTTCAACCAATCCGTAAAACTGTCCTTTTACTTTTCCTTCTGCATTAAATGCTTTGATGATCCTCAAACCGGATAAGGTTTCTTCCATCTGAGATAAAATCTCTCCCCATTTAATTTGTGCTAGATTAGTATGCTTCTTTAAACCACGACCTATTCGACCTACGATAAATCCTGCTAATGGCAATAAAATTAAAATAAATAAAGTTAATTTTGCACTGATGAAGAAAAGGAATATTAAAATTCCAATGATCGTTAAAGGTTCTTTGATCAATCCATCTAATGCACTAATCACGGAGTTTTCCAATTCAGCAATATCGTTTGAAGCCCTACTTAAAATATCTCCTTTTCTTTTTTCAGTAAAAAAGCCAACGGGCAATTGCAAAATTTTATCATACAATAGCTTGGAATATTTCTTAGTCACCATATTTCGGATAGGGGCTAAAAAATAAAATGCGAGGTATAAAAATAAATTCTTAAAAAAGATGGAAACAATAATGAATACACAGATCCATCCTAATGCATATGCTTTACCATTGACATTGATAGTGTCTTGTAAAAATTGATAAAAAAGGTCTTTGAGGTTGGTACTGTCTGTCACCGAGACAGATGTAAAACTTGCAAATGCATTATTTCCAAAGATGAGGTCAAGGAATGGGGTGAGCATGCCTAAAGAAAACAAGCTGAAAAGGATAGACAGCAAGATAAATAGACCATACCAGCCCATATAGGTCTTGTATTCCTTGATATAACTGACTATGCGAAAAAATTTCTTCATAATTAAAACTATTCCCTCAGAATAATGAGCAAAGTAACTAATTTTACAGCGAATCAACGACTTTGATTATGGAAGAGGGAAAAAGACAGAAACAAGTGGCTGGTGCCATTCAAAGCACCATGAACGATATTTTTTTAAAATTGGGCTTGAACCATTT
>CAXNMZ010000175.1:0-3117 GCA_964203125.1 Chitinophagales bacterium
AATGTATTGGATGAAGTGCACTTGGTACCAGAGGGTAAAATTTGCACGACGATTTTAGACATGTACAACGAGGAAGCGATTATAGTGGAGCCCGCAGGCGCCATGTCTCTTGCAGTACTAGATGCTTATGCAGATCAGATTAAAGGGAAGCAAGTATTGTGCATTGTCAGTGGAGGCAACAATGATATCGCAAGAATACAAGAAATACAAGAGCGTTCTTTCATTTTTGAAGGCTTGAAAAACTAATATATGACTTAACTTTGCGGTCAACTTATTGGTAGAAAGGAAAATTAATTATATGCAGGTTTTAAAGTTTGGAGGAACATCGGTAGGCACATCAGAAGCGATTTTAAAAATGATTGCTATTGTGAAAGCGCGTGTCAACGCTACACCTACTATTGTCGTGGTATCTGCAATGAGTGGCGTAACCGATCAATTGATTTTATTAGGGCAAACAGCGGCTCAAGGCAATGCAGTATATCAAACAATGATTCAAAACCTAGCAGAAAAGCATGAAGATGCAGTGCGAACTTTATTGCCGACTGCGCAACAGGCTAGTAGCTTAAGTATGGTGAAGGTATTGATTCAAGAAATTGAATTCAATTGTGCTGAATTTTTTAATCAAAGTGCATTGAGTTTGCGCATGCAGGATCGATTAATGAGTTATGGAGAAATTTTGTCTTCAAAAATTATTACAGCAGCATTTGAGGCGGAAGGCGTAGATCAAGAATGGTTAGATTCTAGAGTGATGATTAAAACCAATAGTACTTATTCAAGTGCAGTGGTAGACAGAGCATTAACGAATCAAACCATTCAGCAATATTTTACAAATCCTGCTAATCAACATGCATTGTATATAGCGCCTGGTTTTATCGCATCCAATGCAGCAGGCCATACCACTACACTAGGTAGAGGCGGGTCGGATTACACCGCAGCGATTTATGCTGCAGCTTTAAATGCCTCTATTTTAGAAATATGGACCGATGTAAGTGGGATGATGACGGCAGATCCAAGAATCGTACCTCATGCCAAAGGCATCCCAAAGATATCTTATCATGAGGCGATGGAATTATCACATTTTGGTGCAAAAATTATTTATCCACCAACCATACAACCAGTGATGCAAGCGCATATTCCAATATGGATCAAGAATACTTTTGAACCGGAGCATCCGGGTACCTTGATCGAAATTGCATCTCCAAAAGACGTTCATTTTATTCGCGGTATTTCTAGTATCAAAGATATTTGTTTATTGAGTTTAGAAGGCGCGGGTATGGTAGGAATACCAGGGTTCACAAAAAGATTGTTTGATGCACTTGCAAAAAAACAAATCAGTATCATTTTAATTACACAGAGTTCATCCGAGCATTCAATATCTGTGGGCGTGAGTATGCAGGACACGCATTTGGCAAAAATTGCAGTAGATGCAGAGTTTGAGGAAGAAATTAATTCACAGTTGCTCGAGCCATTGATCATAGAAAAAGAATTAGCTATCATTGCTTTAGTGGGAGAACAAATGAGAAACCATCCAGGCGTCAGTGGAAAAATGTTTACTGTCTTGGGCGCCAATGGAATCAATATAAGCGCGATTGCACAAGGGTCCTCAGAAAAAAATATTACTGCAGTCATTGAAGCACATGATGTGCACAAGGCAATGAACTTATTGCATGAAGCATTTTTTGAGTCTACTCATAAGCAGGTCAATGTATTTATTGCTGGTGTGGGAAATGTAGGCGGAAAATTAATTGAACAAATTAAACTGCAAGCGGCCAATTTACAATCCACCTTAAGATTACAAATTAATATTGTGGGGATTGCCAATAGTAAAAAGCATTTGATCAATTTAAAAGGTATTGACTTAGGTAATTCTATTAATTTGAGTGATTCTAATAAAAGTGATTCTATTCATGCCGGTACAATACAAGACTATGTAGCGGCAATCTTAAATCATAATTTACCGAACTCGGTTTTTGTAGATGTCACAGCGCATGCGACAGTAGCAGACACTTACGCCCAATTATTAAGCAAGGGGATATCCGTGGTGGCTTGTAATAAAATTGCATGCTCATCGCCGTATGCGCATTATGCAAAATTAAAATCACTGGCTCAAAATCATCATGCAGCATTTTTATTTGAAACCAATGTAGGTGCAGGTTTACCCATTGTAAGTACCTTAAATGATTTAATACGAAGCGGTGATACAATCAAGAAAATAGAAGCGGTTTTATCGGGCACATTGAACTTTGTATTCAATCATTACGAAGGAGGCAAGGATGGAAAAACATTTGCACAAGTGGTGAAGCAAGCACAGGAAGCCGGTTATACAGAACCAGATCCAAGACTGGATTTAGGCGGAACAGATGTAATGCGTAAAATATTGATCTTGGCCAGAGAAGCGGGACATCCACTAGAAATGGAAGATATTACCAACGAGTTATTCTTACCAGCTTCATGCTTCAATGGATCAGTTGCCGATTTTTATAATGAACTAGAAAAGCAAGAACCGCATTTCAAACAATTATACGATGCAGCCGCAGCAGCGGGATGCAAATTAAAATTCATTGCCAAGTTTGAAAGCGATGCAAATGACAAAATGAATGGGATGGCCATAGCAAAAGTTGGATTGCAACATATCCAACCAAGCTCAGATTTTTACCATTTATATGGAAAGGACAATTTAGTCTTATTCTATTCTGATCGTTATCCTGAACTGCCAATGGTGATCAAAGGTGCAGGTGCAGGCGCAGACGTTACGGCGTCAGGCGTCTTTGCGGATATCATCAGAGCAGCAAGGGTGTAGTGAAACTATTTCCCTTTCAACTATTTTCCCTTCAAGTATTTATCCAACCAACGGCCTTGCTCATACAATAAGTGCAATACATTCTCTTTACCTCTGTACCCATGCGCTTCATAAGGTAAGTATACAAAACGTACTGTACCTCCATGACCTTTAATGGCTGCATATAATCGCTCACTATTGATTGGGAAAGTACCTGTGTTGTCATCCATCTCACCGTGCGTTAATAAAATAGGTGTCTTAATTTTATTGGCATGTGCAAACGGACTCATGTCTAAATACAATTGAGGTGCTTGCCAGAATGTTCTGTCTTCGTTCTG